>NZ_JBJGYI010000031.1:0-63456 GCF_054049915.1 Geodermatophilus sp. SYSU D00766 | reverse complement strand
CCCCCCCCCCCGCCCCCCCCCCCCCGCCCCCCCCCCCCCCCCGCCCCCCCCCCCCCCCCCCGCCCCCCCCGCCCCCCCCCCCCCCCCCCCCCCCCCCCCCCCCCCCCCCCACGACGGTGGGCCGGACGGCGGCGCAGGTGAGCCGGCCGCGGTCCGGGTAGGGCGGTCCGGTGGAGCGGTCGGTCACCGTCGCGGTCGACGACGACCTGCGGCCCCTGCTGCCGGCCCGGGACCGCGCGGCCGGCCGGCGGGTGCTCGCCGCCGACCCCGACGCGACCGTCGGCCACCTGGTGCAGGCCGCCGGCGTCCCGCTGACCGAGGTGGGCGAGCTGCTCGTCGACGGCGTCCCGGTGTGCCGGGGGGCCCGGCCGCCGCCGGGTGCGACGGTCGCCGTCCGTCCCGTCCGGCGGCCGCAGCCGCTGCCGGCCGGCGGCTTCCTCCTCGACGTCGGCCTGGGGGCGCTGGCGCGGCGGATGCGGCTGCTCGGCCTGGACACCGCCTGGTCGCCCGAGGCCCGCGCCCCCGACGCCGACGACGCCGAGCTGGTGGCGGCCGCCGTCGCCGGGGACCGGGTGCTGCTCACCCAGGACCGTGGCCTGCTCATGCGCCGCGCGCTGCCGGCCGGGGCCTGGGTGCGCGGCGCGACGCCGGACGAGCAGCTCGCCGACGTCCTCGACCGCTTCCGGCCGCCGCTGGCCCCGCTCACCCGCTGCCCGGCGTGCAACGGCGTGCCGGGTGCGGTGCCGCCCGCCGAGGTGGCCGCCCTCGTGGAACCGGGGACGCGGCGCACCGCCACGGAGTTCACCCGCTGCCCGGACTGCGGGCGGGCCTACTGGCGCGGCGCCCACGCCCGGCGCATCGACGAGCTCGTGGCCCGCGCGCGCCGGCTCACCGGCAGCCGACAGCGCGACGACGGCCCGTAGGGGCCACGCGGGTCGGCCCCGCCGCGTCAGCCGGGCCGGCAGGACGAGGGGGTCCGCCCGGCCCGACGGCGAGCTCCGCGGCGCGCACCGCCACCGCCACTGCCAGGCTCGTCGTCCCGGCGTCCTGAGCACCCGCGGGCCGCGGGACCGCCCGCGGCCCCGGGACGGCCAGGCGAGCCTCACCTCGGCCCCCGCGGGCCACGTCCTGGCCCTCCCGTGACACCGCCGGTGGGCAGGAGCACCGACGACCCCACCGCGCACCGCCCGTCCCCCTGCGAGGCCCGCCGTGTACCTGTCGAAGACCGAGGCCGCCGTCCTGCCGACGACGCTGGTCGGCACCCCGAGGACCCCACCCCCGCCGGCGACCGGCCGGCGGCGGCTCTGGCCGCTGCTCGGCCCGGCCTTCGTCGCCGCCGTCGCCTACGTCGACCCCGGCAACTTCGCCACCAACTTCTCCGGCGGCGCCTCCTTCGGCTACACGCTGCTGTGGGTGATCGTCGCGGCCAACCTCATGGCGATGCTCATCCAGAGCCTCACCGCCAAGCTCGGCCTGGCCACCGGGCGCGACCTCGCCACCAACTGCCGCGAGCAGCTCCCCCGCCCGGTCACCTGGGGGCTGTGGGTGCAGGCCGAGGCGGTCGCCATCGCCACCGACCTGGCCGAGATCGTCGGCGGGGCGGTCGCGCTGTACCTGCTGTTGGGGGTGCCGCTGCCGGTGGGCGGGGTCATCACCGCCGTCGTGGCGTTCGTGCTGCTGGCCGCACAGTCGCGCGGGCACCGGCCCTTCGAGCGGGTCATCACCGGGCTGCTGCTGGTCATCGGCCTGGGCTTCGGCTACACGCTGGTCGGCTCCGGCGTCGACCTGGGCGGGCTCGCCGGCGGCCTGGTGCCCACCTTCGCCGGTCCCGACAGCCTGGTGCTGGCCGCCGGCATCCTCGGCGCGACGGTGATGCCGCACGTCATCTACGTGCACTCCGCGCTGACGCCGGGCCGCTACGGCGACGTCGTCACCGCCGGCCGCACCCAGGAGGGACGGCGCCGGCTGCTGCGGGCCCAGCGGATCGACGTCCTGCTGGCCATGGGCCTGGCCGGGCTGGTCAACGCCTCGATGCTGGTCATCGCCGCGCAGCTGTTCACCGGCGACGCCGGTCAGGCCACCTCGCTGGAGGGCGTGCACGCCGGGCTCGGCGAGCAGCTCGGCGCCGGCGCCTCCCTCGCCTTCGCCCTCGCGCTGCTGGCCAGCGGGTTCGCCTCGTCGTCGGTGGGCACGCACGCCGGGCAGGTGGTCATGGCGGGGTTCCTGCGGCGCCACGTCCCGGTGCTGGCGCGCCGGCTGATCACCCTGGCCCCGGCGCTGCTGGTGCTCGTCCTCGGCGGTGACCCGACCACCGCGCTGGTGTGGTCGCAGGTGGTGCTCAGCTTCGGCATCCCCTTCGCGCTGGTGCCGCTGCTGTGGCTGACCAGCCGGCGCGACCTGATGGGCGGCTGGGTGAACCGGCCGGTCACGACCGCCGCGGGCGCCGTCGTGGCCGCGCTGATCATCGGCCTCAACGGCCACCTGCTGCTGGGCTTCGTGCTGGGGTGACCCGCCGCCAGCTCCCCCGCGCCGAGATCGGCGCTCTCGTGGCCATCAGCCGCTGATGGCCACGAGACCGCCGATCTCGCGCGCGTCACGGACGGCTCTCGGCGCCGCGGGCGAGCTCGGCGGTGGCCCGGACGTCGTCGGCGATCACCGGCCACAGGGCGCGGGGCTCCTCGCTGCCGAGGAGGAGACGATCCTGGCCCGGCGGGCGGACACCCTCGCGCTGGCACGGGAGTCCGACCCGATCCCCGTCAGCGAGGCGGTCATGAGCTCCTGGGCACGCCTGGTCGTCGACTGCCGCCGCGCGGGCGTCCACCGCACGGTCACGCTCACCGACGCCCTCGTCGCGGCCACCGCGGTCGTGCACGGGCTGCCCGTCGTGACGCAGGACGAGGACGTCGACCGGATCGCGGCCGCCCACTCCCCGCTCCGCGTCCTCAGGGTCTGACGACGGCCCGCCCGAGCGTCCCGGTCAGATGCGGGTCGACCAGGTGGACAGCCCGCCGGCGCGGCGGAAGCCGAGCGCCTCGTTGACCGCGACCATCGGCCGGTTGGTGTCGGAGTTGTAGGTGCTGATCCGCCGGACCGCCGGCAGCGTGGCGGCGAGCTCGCGCAGGACGGCGGTCTTCACGCGCGCGCCGAGGCGGTGCCCGCGGTGCTCGCGCAGCACCAGCGTGCCGCCCTGGTTCGCGCGTTCGGGGTGCGCCAGCGGCACGAGCAGCTCGGTGAAGGCCACCAGCCGGCCGTCCCGCACCGCGCCGGCCGAGAGCACCGTGCGGCCGCGGGCCAGGTCGACGTCCTCCTGCTCGCGCACCCGCGCGGCGTCCCAGTCCTCCTCGTCGACCGGCACGTCCCCGCTGGGCGCGTCGGTCGACATCCGGCGGCTGAGCAGCGCCCGGTCGGCCAGGAGGTCCTCGGGTGTCCGGTCCCGCCAGGTGACCACCTCGTAGCCGGCGCCGGCGGCCGCCGCCTCGGCCTCCAGGGCCGACAACCGCTCCTCGTCCACCGGGAGCAGCAGGTCGCGCCGGGTCTCCTGCAGGTCGCACGCCCAGCCGGACGCCAGGGCGAAGGCGCGCCCGGGAGTGCCCGGCCCGGGCTCGTCGACCTCGGCGACGAGCGACGAGCGCCCGGCCGCCGCGGCCAGCCGGACCCCCTCCGCCAGCAGCGCGGTGCCGACGCCCCGGCGGCGGGCGGCGGGGTGCACGGCCAGGTCGAGGAAGGCGACGGAGGTGTTGTCCCGCACCGGCAGCAGCACCCGCAGCGCGCCGACGACGGCACCGTCGACCACCGCGGCCCGGTGGGTGCCCACCCGCGAGCCGCCAGGGGTGGTCAGCCGCCGGGCCAGGGCGAGGTGGTCGGAGGCCGGCCGCGGCGCCTCGCCGGGACGGGCGGCACGCTGGCTCTCCGCCCACACCGCGCACCAGGCGGTGAAGCGCCCGTCGTCCGGGCCGGTCTCCACGATGTCCACGCCTGAGCCTGACCGGCGGCGCAACCGCGTTTCCGGCTCAGGCGGGCCAGATGCCGGCGAAGTGGTGCACCGGGCCGGAGCCGGAGCCGACGCCCAGCGACCGCCCGCCCTCCAGCATGCGCTGCAGGTGGTCCCGCGCCTGCTCCACCGCCGGCTCCCAGCGCGCCGGGCCACCCACGCCCCGGGCCACCAGCGCGGCGATCGCCGAGGACAGCGTGCAGCCGGTGCCGTGCGTGGCCGAGGTGTCGATCCGCGGCCGCGCGATCGGCACCACGCCGTCGGCGGTGGCCAGCACGTCGACGCTCTCGTCCCCGCCGAGGTGGCCGCCCTTGAGCAGCACCGCGCCGGGGCCGAGCTCGAGCAGCGCCTCGGCCTGGCCGGGCAGCTCGTCGACCGACCGGGCCGGGGCGACGCCGAGCAGGGCGGCGGCCTCGGGCACGTTCGGCGTCACCAGGTCGGCCACCGGCAGCAGCACGTCGCGCACGGCGACGACGGCGTCGTCGTCGACCAGCCGGTCGCCGCTGGTGGCCACCATGACCGGGTCGACGACGACCGGCCCGGCCGCCCGGCCGGCCAGCGCGGCCGCCACCTCGCGGACGACGTCGGCGGTGCCGAGCATGCCGGTCTTGGCCGCGTGCACCGTCACGTCGTCGAGCAGCGTGGCGAGCTGCTCGGCCACGAACGCCGCGGGCACCGGGTGCACGCCGGTGACGCCGCGGGTGTTCTGCGCGGTGAGCGCGGTGAGCACGGCGGTGCCGTAGGCGCCCAGCGCGCCGAAGGTCTTGAGGTCGGCCTGGATGCCCGCGCCGCCGCTGGGGTCGCTGCCCGCCACGGTCAGCGCCACGGGGGTCACCGGCGCGCCTCCCGCAGGGCGCGCGCGGCCGCGGTGGGGTCGGGCGCGGCGCAGATCGCCGAGACCACGCAGATCCCGTCGACACCGGTGACCAGCGCGGCCCGGTCGGAGGAGATCCCGCCGATCGCCACCGACCGCAGCCCGGCCGCCGCCGCCTCCGCCGCCAGCGCCGCGACGCCCTCGGGCCCGAGCCCGGTGCCGGCGTCGGGCTTGGTCGGGGTGGTCCACACCGGCCCGATGCCCACGACGTCGACCGTGCCCGGCGGCAGCGCCAGCGCGACGGCGAGCTCGTCGTCGGACCCGGCCGACAGCCCGAGCAGCCGGTCGGGGCCGATCCGCGCGCGCACCTCGCCCGCGGGGGCGTCGTCCTGGCCCACGTGCACGCCGTCGGCCCCGGCCTGCAGCGCGACGTCGACGTCGTCGTTGACGAACAGCGCCACCCCCGTCCCGGCCAGGACCTCCTTCACCGACAGGGTCAGGGCGTACAGCTGCCGGCACGACGCCGTCTTGTCGCGCACCTGCACCGCGGTCACCCCGCCGGCCACCGCCGCGCGGACGACGTCGGGCACGCCGCGGGCGCCGGCCAGCGCGGTGTCGGTGACCAGGTACAGCGTCGGGTCGAACGCCGGCCTCACGCGGTCACCCGTGCCGGGGACAGGTCGGTCACCGCGTCGAGCGCGTCGAGCCAGAGCGGTGCGAACGTGCCCGGCCCGGCGGCGACGGCGGCCGCGGCCTCGGCGGCCAGCGCCACGTGCGCGTGCGCGGCCACCGCGCCGGTGAGCGGGTCGTCGGCGACGGCGACGTAGGCCGCGACCAGGGCGCCGAGGGCGCAGCCGGCACCGGTGGTGCGGGTGAGCAGCGGCGACCCGCCGCCGACCCGCACGGTGCGGGACCCGTCCGTCACGACGTCGACCTCCCCGCTCACGGCCACCACGCCGCCGGTGCGCCCGGCCAGCGCGACGGCGGCGTCGAGCGCGTCGTCGACCTTCGCCGTGGAGTCGACCCCGCGCCCGCCCTCCCCCGCGCCGGCCAGCGCCATGACCTCGCTGGCGTTGCCGCGGACCACCGCCGGCCGCGAGCCCAGCAGCTCGGCGGCGAGCTCCGTGCGGAACGCCAGCCCGCCGACGGCGACCGGGTCGAGCACCCAGGGCGTGCCGGCGCCCGCGGCCGACCGGGCAGCCAGCCGCATCGCCTCGGCGGTGCGCCGGTTGACGGTGCCGACGTTGACCAGCACCGCCGAGGCGACGGCGGCGAAGCCCTCGGCCTCGGCCGGCTCGTCGACCATCGCCGGTGCCGCGCCGACGGCCAGCAGCGCGTTGGCGGTGAGCGTCTGCACGACCGTGTTGGTCAGGCAGTGCACCAGCGGGGCGGCGCCGGGCAGTGCGCTGCGGGCAGCGGTCAGAGCAGTGGCGTCCATCGCCGTGACATCCCTTCGCCAGCATGACCTGGACAGGTTCGGCGGGTGTGTTCTCAGCCCGCTCGCCAGAGCGGACACCCCGAGTCACTCGGCGGCGACGGTACCCCTCCCGCGCGGTGCCGCGCCGGGGTCCCAGGCGGCGTCGAAGAAGCCGAGCTCCAGCTCCATCGCCCGCCGGTAGGCCCGCCGCACCGCCGGGGTGTCGGCGGCCAGGCGGTCCAGCAGCGCCTCCAGCGTCGCGGCCAGCTCCTCGAAACCGGCGTCGGCGTAGGTGTCGACCCACTCCCGGTAGGGCCCGGCCGCGGAGCCGGCCAGCGCCTGCCCGAGGTGCGCGTAGAGCCGCATGCACGGCGTCATGGCCGCCGCCACCTCCCCGAGGTCGCCCAGGACTGCGGTGGCCAGCAGGAACTCGGTGTAGGCGAGCGTGGCCGGCGCCGGCTCGACGTCGGCCAGGTCCACGCCCCACCGCGCCGCGTAGCCCTCGTGCAGCCGCAGCTCGTCGCGGACGCCGGCGAGCAGGTCGGCGAACGCCGCCAGGGTCGCGCGGTCGCGGCTGTGCGCCACCCCGAGCGCGTAGGCGCGGGCGAAGGCCTCGAGGAAGAACGCGTCCTGGGCGACGTAGCCGGCGAACCGCTCGCGCGCCAGCGTCCCGTCGCCGATCCCGGTGACGAACGGGTGCCCGGCGGCGGCCGCGGCGAGGTCGGCGCTGCCGGCCCACAGCTGCGCCGACAGGGTCACCGCGCCATCCCCCAGAACGCCTCCTCCGCGGCGGCCACCTCGAGGAACACCGTCTCGTCGGCCGGGCCGGCGTCGTCGGCGGCGGCCTGCAGCCCGGCGACGTAGGAGGCGAACCCGGGCACGGTCCAGTGCTCGACGAACGGGCGGTACTGCTCCGCTCCCGGCCGCGCCGACCACCAGGCGTCGAGGTAGGCCCGCTCCACCGCCCACAGCGCGGTCAGCGCGGTGCCGACGTCGGCGGCGTCGAGCCGGTAGAGCAGGTCCCCGTAGGCGATGGTGGCCGGCAGGCGCGGCGCGGCGAGGTCCAGGCCGCGCTCCTCGGCGACCCGGGCGAACCAGTCCAGCTCCTCCACCAGCGACACGCACCCGGCGGCCAGCACCGCCTGCGCCGGGCGCGGGGCGCGGGCCAGCAGCCGGGCCTGGAAGCGCAGCAGGTCGGCGAGGAACCAGGCGTCCTGCACCAGCCAGGTGTCGAACGCGGCCGGCGGCAGCGTGCCGTCGCGGACGGCGTCGAGGAAGGGGGCACGGGTGGCTCGGCCCCACGCGTCGGCGTGGCGGACGAGCAGGTCGGCGACCGGCACGGCGGCCGACCCTACGGGGTGGCTATGGTGGCCGCGCCACGTGCGGGAGCTCGGGTCGACCGGGCTGAGAGGGCGGCTGGACGCGCCGCCGACCGCTGGAACCTGACCGGGTAATGCCGGCGTAGGGAGCGAGCATGAGCGCGGCGGACCCCGTCCGTACCGACGTCGTCGGCACCCCCGAGGCGCCCCTGACCCTCGACGGCGCGCCGCCGCGCACCCTGGGCCTGGCCGACACCCTCGGCCTGTGGGCCAACCTCGGCGTCAGCCTGCTGCTGCCGGTGGCAGCGGTGTTCGTCGTCCTGCCGGGGCGGCCGCTGTGGGTCACCGTCGCCGCGATCGTCGTCGGCGCGGTGGTCGGCTCGGCGCTGCTGGGGGCGGTCGCCGCGGCCGGCGCGCGGGAGAGCGTGCCGGGGATGGTGCTGCTGCGCGGGCTGCTGGGCCGCCGCACGTCCTGGCTGCCGACGGCGTTCAACCTCGTGCAGTGCGTCGGCTGGGCGACGTTCGAGATCGTCGTCATCGCCGAGGCCGCCTCCCGGGTGCTCGGCGCGCCGCGCTGGCCGTTCGTCCTCGCCGCGGGGCTGCTGGCGACCGCGATGGCGCTGCGGCCCCTCGGCGTCGTCCGGGTGCTGGCCCGGTACGCGGTGTGGGCGGCGCTGGCCGCCGTCGGCTACCTGTTCGTGCAGGTGCTCGCCGAGCCGCTGCCGCCGATAGGGGGCGGCGGGGCGACGTCGTTCTGGACGGCGGCCGACGTCGTGATCGCGCTGCCGGTCTCCTGGGTGCCGCTGGCCGCCGACTACACCCGGCACGTGCGCAGCGCCCGCGCGGCGGGGGTCGGGTCGGCGGTCGGCTACGGGCTGGCCACCGTGGTGATGTTCGTGCTCGGCGTGCTGGCGCTGGCCGCCTACGGCAGCGCCGGGCTCGACGTCGTCGACGCGCTGCTGGCCGTCCCGCTGGGCGCGCTGGCGGTGCTCGTGCTGGTCGCCGTGGAGCTCGACGAGGCCTTCGCCAACCTCTACTCCACCGCGGTGTCGGCGCAGAACGTCGTCGCGCGGCTGGACCGGCGGGTGCTCGCGGGCGCCGTGGGCACGCTCGCCACGCTGCTCGCCCTCTCCCTCGACGTCGCCGCCTACGAGCCGTTCCTCTTCCTCATCGGCGCGGTGTTCGTCCCGCTGGCCGGCGTGCTGGTCGTGGCCTACTGGACCACCCCGCGCGGGCGCTGGGACACCTCCGACACCGCCCCGGCCCGGCCGCTGTACCTGCTGCCGTGGCTGGCCGGGTTCGTCGCCTACCAGCTCACGCTGCCCACCTGGTTCCCCGGCCCGGGCGCCGGCTGGACGGCGTGGTGGACCGCGCGGCAGGCCGACCTGGGCATCGACCCGGCCAACGGCTGGTCGGCGTCGCTGGTGGGGCTCGCCGTCGCCGTGGCGCTCACCGTGCCGGTGACGCTCGCCGCCCGCCGCCGGTGACCGACGTCGCCGTCGCCGGCGGCGGGCTGGTCGGGCTCGCGGTGGCCTGGCGGGCCGCCCGGCGCGGGCTGTCGGTGACCGTCGCCGACGACGCCCCGGGCGGCGGCGCCTCGGCCGCCGCGGCCGGGATGCTCGCGCCGGTGGCCGAGGTCGGGTACCGCGAGGAGCCGCTGCTGCGGCTGGGCCTGGCCTCGCTGCGCAGCTGGCCGGCGTTCGCCGCCGAGCTGGCGGCCGCGTCGGGGTGGCCGGTGGGGCTGCGCACCGCGGGCACGCTGGTGGTCGGCCTCGGCGAGGACGACGCCGGCGAGCTCGACGCCCTGCACGCCTTCCAGCGCGAGCTCGGCCTGGCCGCGCGGCGGCTGACCCCGCGCGAGGCCCGCCGCCGGGAGCCGGCGCTGGGCACCCGGGTGCGCGGCGGGCTGCTGGTCGAGGGCGACCACTCCGTGGACGGCCGCGCGGTGCACGCCGCGCTGCTGGCGGCGTGCGCGGCCGCCGGCGTGGGGCTGGTGCGGGAGCGGGTGACCGGGGTCGTGGTCGACGGCGGCCGCGCCGCGGGACTGCGGCTGGCCTCCGGCGCCGTGCTGGCGGCCGGCGCCACGGTGCTCGCGCTCGGCGCGCACAGCGGCGCGCTGCCCGGGGCGCCGGCGCTGCCGGTGCGCCCGGTGAAGGGGCAGGTGCTGCGGCTGGCGGGCGCCGACGGCCTGCTCGCGGGCACGGTGCGCGCGCTGGTGCGCGGCCGACCCGTCTACCTCGTCCCGTACGGCGGGGACCGGCTGGTCGTCGGGGCCACCGTGGAGGACCGCGGCTTCGACGCGCGGGTGACCGCCGGCGCCGTGCACGACCTGCTGCACGACGCCGTCGAGGTCGTCCCGGAGGTCGAGGAGCTGGAGCTGACCGAGACGCTGGCCCGCTTCCGGCCGGGCACGCCGGACAACGCGCCGCTGCTCGGGCCCTCGTCGCTGCCGGGGCTGGTGCTGGCCACCGGTCACCACCGCAACGGCGTGCTGCTCACCCCGGTGACCGCCGAGGCCACCGCCGACCTGCTGGCCACCGGCGCCCTGCCGGAGGTGGCCGCCCCGTTCACCGCCGACCGCTTCGGAGGACCCGAGTGCAGCTGACCGTCAACGGCGACCCGGCCGAGCTGGCCGACGGCGCCACCGTGGCCGACCTCGTCGCCGCCCGGGCCGCCGGGCACGACCGGGTGGCCGTGGCCCGCAACGGCGACGTCGTCCCCCGCAGCAGCTGGGCGGCGACCCGGCTCGTCCCCGGCGACGCCGTCGAGGTGCTCGCCCCGACCGCAGGAGGCTGACGGTGAAGGACCCCCTCGCCCCCCGCCACTCGCGAGCTCGTGGCGGGCCCCTGCACGGGGGCCGAGCGGCCGATGGCGGCGACGTGTTCGAGCTCGGCGGGGTGGCGTTCGGCTCGCGGCTGCTGCTGGGCACCGGCGGGGTGCCCAGCCTCGAGGCGCTGGAGGCCGCCGTCCGCGCCTCGGGCACCGAGCTCGTGACCGTGGCGCTGCGCCGGGTGGAGGCCTCGGCGAGCGGCTCGATGGTGCAGGTGCTCGACCGGGCCGGCGTCCGGCTGCTGCCCAACACCGCCGGCTGCCGCACCGCCCGGGAGGCGGTGCGCACCGCCCGGCTGGCCCGCGAGGCCTTCGGCACCGACTGGGTCAAGCTGGAGGTGATCGGCGACGACGTCACGCTGCTCCCCGACGCCGTCGAGCTGCTCGACGCCGCCGAGCAGCTGGTGGCCGAGGGGTTCACCGTGCTCGCCTACACCACCGACGACCCGGTGCTCGGCCGCCGGCTGGCCGACGCCGGGTGCGCCGCGGTGATGCCGCTGGGCTCGCCGATCGGCAGCGGCCTGGGCATCCGCAACCCGCACGCCATCGCGCTGCTGCGCGAGGCCGTCGACGTCCCGGTCGTCCTCGACGCCGGCATCGGCACCGCCTCCGACGCCGCGCTGGCGATGGAGCTCGGCTGCGACGCGGTGCTGCTGGCCTCGGCGGTGACCCGCGCGCGCGACCCCGAGCGGATGGCGCTGGCCATGCGCTCGGCGGTGGAGGCCGGCCGGCTGGCGCGGCTGGCCGGCCGGATCCCGCGGCGCCTGCACGCGGAGGCCTCGACGTCGCCCGTGGGCCTGCCGGCGCTGTGAGCGGACCGCGCCTGCTCGTCGTCACCGACCGGACGCAGGCGCGCCGCCCGCTGCCCGAGGTGGTGGCCGCGGCCGTGGCGGCCGGCGCCCGCGCGGTCTGGCTGCGGGACAGGGACCTGCCGCGCGCCGACCGGACGGCGCTGGCCGCCGACCTGCGCGCGGTGCTCGCCCCGGTGGGCGGCCTGCTGGTGTGGGGCGGCGCGGACGGCGCCCCGGGCGGCTCGCCCGTGCACCTGTCGGCGGCCGACCCGTTCCCCTCGGTCCGGCCCCCGCTGGTCGGCCGCTCCTGCCACTCGGCCGCCGAGCTGGCCCGCGCCGCGGCGGAGGGCTGCGACTGGGTCACGCTCTCCCCGTTCGCGCCCACCGCGTCCAAGCCCGGGTACGGCCCGGCGCTGGGCACCGCGGGCCTGGCCGCGCTGACCCCGGCCGCTCCCCCGGTGCTGGCGCTCGGCGGCGTGCTCCCGGGCGACGTGGCGGGCTGCCTGGCCGCGGGGGCGTCCGGCGTGGCGCTGATGGGGCCGGTGATGCGCGACCCCGCCCTGGTCGCCCAGTACGTCGCCGCGCTGGCCGGGGTCCCGGGGGTGTGACCTCGGTCCTTCCGTGTTTGGGGACGGCCGGCGCGAGCCATACGCAGGTGTTGGACATCGACGCCCAGCAGTGGGCGGTACGCGCGAGGAGCTGACGGGTGAGACGCGGACCAGCCGTGCCCGGCTGGCCTCCGGCGTCCCCGCCGCCCGCGTGGGACGGGCTGTCCTGGCAGCTCTCCGACGTCGCCGAGCTGCCGCGGGTGCGCGACGAGCTGCGCCGGTCGGAGGAGGTCGACGGCCCGGCCGACCTGCGCGACCGGTTGCTGCTGGTCCTCGACGAGATGGCCTCCAACGCGCTGCGCCACGGCGGGGGGCACGTCGAGGCCGCGGTCCGCCGCACCGGCGACGCCTTCCTGGTGGCCGTGTCCGACGGCGCCGCCGGCACCCCGCCCACGCCCGCCGTCGACCGCGACCCCAGCCGGGGCGGGCTGGGGCTCTACCTGATCGCCGAGCTGTCCACCGCGCACGGCTGGTACGTCGACGGCGACGCCAAGACCGTCTGGGCGGTGCTCCCCCCGGCCTGAGGCGACCCCGTCACCCTTGGGGGTGGAGGCGGATGGCGACGAGGGCGACGTCGTCCTGGAGGCCCTCGGGCTGCAGCCGGGTGACCAGCGCGTCGCACAGCCGCTCCAGCGGCAGGTCGGCGAGCTGGGCCAGCGCGGCGCACAGCCGGTCGGTGCCCTCGTCGAGCAGCAGGTCGCGGCCCTCGACCAGTCCGTCGGTGTAGAGCAGCAGCGTCGAGCCGCGGCGCACCTCCAGCTCCTGGGAGGTGCGGTGCGCGCCGGGGTCGACGCCGAGCATGAGCTGCCCCCGGGCGCCGCCGAGCCGGTGCACCTCGCCCTCGGGGGTGAGCAGCAGCGGCACCGGGTGACCGGCGTTGGACCAGCGCAGCGTCGTCGTCCCGGCGGCGCGCTGCTGCGGCGTCTGCTCCACCCGGGCGACCACCGCGGTGGCCATGGTGTGCAGCCCGAGCGCCTCCATGGCGTCGTCGAGCTCGGCGAGGACGGCGTCGGGCGGGTTGTCGCCGCGGTGGGCGATCCCCCGCAGCATCCCGCGCAGCTGGCCCATCGCCGCGGCGGCCTCGGTGTCGTGCCCGACGACGTCGCCGATCACCAGCACCGTCGACCCGTCGCGCGGCAGGAACGCGTCGTACCAGTCGCCGCCGACCTGGGCGACCTGCACGGCCGGCTGGTAGCGGACGACGATCTCGGCGTCGTCGGGCTGCGGCGGCGCGGTGAGCAGGCTGCGCTGCAGCGCCTCGGCCAGCCGTCGCTGCTGGTCGAACAGCCGCGCGTTGTCCAGCGCGAGCGCGACGCGGTCGGCGACCTCGCGGGCTGCGGCGACGTCCTCGGCGGTGGCGGCGGGCCGGTCGGCGCCGCGGTAGACGCTGAGCGCGCCGAGGGTGCGGCCGCGGGCGAGCAGCGGCAGCGTGACCGCCGTCCGCGGGGCGAGCGCGTCGAAGACCTCGAGCACCTCGCCCTCGGGGAGGGTGGGGCGGACCACTGCCGGGACGTCGGCCACGGTGAGCAGCCGGCCCGACCCCAGCGCCTGCAGCACCGGGGCGTCGGGGGCGATGGAGGCCAGCCGCAGACCGGCGTAGGCGGCGGTCGCCGGGCGCATCGCGGGGTCGGCGTGCCAGCTGGCGACGTCGTGCATCCGGCCGTCGGTGCCGTCGGCCAGGGTGAGGATCGCCCAGTCCCCCAGGACCGGGACGACGGCCTCGGCCACCCGCTGCAGCGCCGCCCGCTCCGCCGCCGCGGAGCCCGGCGTCGCCGACATCAGCGCGCTGACCTCGGCGAGGAGCGTGAGGCGGGCGGCGCTCGCCCGCGCGCGCTCCTCGGCGGCGCGGCGCTCGGTGACGTCGAGGAAGTACACCGACAGGCCGTCGGGCCCGGGCCACGCCCGGACCTCGTACCAGGCGTCCAGCGGCGGCGGGTAGTGGGCGTCGAAGACCCGCTCCTCGCCGCGCTCCATCACCGCGCGGTAGTTGACCTCGAAGTCGCTGCCGACGGCGGCGGGGAAGAGCTCCCACAGGTCGCCGCCGAGCAGCTCGTCGCGGCTGCGGTGCAGCACCCGCTCGGCCTCGGCGTTGACGTAGGTGAACCGCCACGAGCGGTCGAGGGCGAAGAACGCCGACCGCATGGTCTCCAGCACCCGCGAGACGCGGGCGTCGCCCTCGCGCAGCCGGGTGGTGTCGAGGGCGGCACCGAGCAGCCGCACCGCCCGGCCGCGGGAGTCGGCCAGCGCCCGGCCGCGGCCCTGCACCCAGCGGGTGTCGCCGGAGGGCAGCACGACGCGGAACTCCGCCTCGTAGGTGCCGACCGTCTCGACGGCCTCCTGCAGCGCCTGCAGGGTGCGGTCGCGGTCGTCGGGGTGCAGCCGCGCGGCGAAGGCCTCGATCGTCTCGTCGAAGCCGCCGGGCCGGTAGCCGAACAGGGACAGCAGCTGCTCGTCCCAGGCGAGCCGGCCGGTGAGCAGGTCCCAGTCGAAGCTGCCGATGCCGGCGGCGTCGATGGCGAGCTCGAAGCGGAGCCGGCTGACCTCGGCGTCGTCGGGGAGGAGGGACAGCGGCCGGGGCGCCTCACCCGGCGACCCCGGACGCTGCTCGGGGACGGTCACGGGGAGCGGGAGGTCCATTCGTGCGGGGGAGAGCGGCGGTCCGCCGTCCTTTCTCCCATGCCGGGGCGGTGGGAGACAACCGGTGTGCCGGAGTCGACACCCGCCTCCGGCGTGCGGGAGCCCCGGTCCGCGGCCGGCGGACCGGGGCTCCGTCGAGGGCTCAGGCGGCCGGGGTGACCCCGAACTGCGCGAGCCAGTCCTGCACGACCGGGATGTCGACGCGCTGCAGGCCGTCGATGTACCGGCAGTTGCTCGTGTAGCCGTAGCTGGTCACCGTGACGACGTTGCCCGACGGGGCGAAGCTCGGGCCCCCGGAGTCGCCGAAGCAGGTGCCGCCGCCACCGCGGTTGTCGTTCTCGTTGCCGTTGACCTGCAGGATCTGCGCGGTCAGCTTCTGCCCGACGACGTCGGTGTAGCGGCGCACGATCGGGTAGCTCATCGGCGTCGGCTTCTGCGGGCCGGAGTCGGCCTGCCGCACCTCGGTGCCGTAGCCGACGGCGCGGAACGTCGTGGAGTTCAACCGCGGCTGGGCGTACTGGTCGAGCTCGTTCGGGGCGGCCAGCTGCGCCGGCTCGATGCCGGTGACCGGCTCGTCGAGGACGATGACGCCGACGTCGTTCCAGTTCCGCTGGTCGGTGAAGTCCGAGTAGCCCGGGTGGGTCTGCGCGGTGCCGGAGTACCAGTCGGAGCCGTCGGTCTCCTCGCTGCCGGTGTACCCGGCGGCGGGGTCGGCGGCGACCGGCAGCGCGGAGGGCTCGCCCGGTGCGGGCTGGGTGCGGGCGACCTCCCAGTCGAAGGTCACCAGGGTCTTGCCGTCGGTCCCGTCGGTGCAGTGCGCGGCGGTGAGGACGACGGTCGGGCTGACCAGCGTCCCGGAGCAGCGGTACCGGCCGCCGTCGCTGTAGAAGGCCAGCATCCCCACGTTGGAGTACGTGTTCGCGCTGTCCTCGGTGCCCCCGGTGACCGCGCCGGCCGGGGCGGGTGCCACCAGGCCGGCGGTGAGCAGGGCGGCGGCTCCGGCGAGCACCGCCTTCGTGCGTGCGTGCATCCTCGTCCTCTCCGTCGTCGGGCCGCCGGACCGCGACCCCACGGAGGGCAACGAACCCTGTACCGACCGGATCCGCAACTCGGGGGGCCCGGAACGCCGGACGGGCGCCCCGGGAGCGAGCCGGCCGGCTGCCGGTCCGACGCTCCTGGGGCGCCCGTCGAGGCCGTGGTCCCTCCCACCCCGGGCTCCCGGGACGGCGTCCTGCGGTCTCCCTCGTCGCGGCGCCGGGCCGGGACCGCGTCCCGGTCCGGCGAGCGTCTCCCTCGGGCGGCCGGTGGGGCCGGCGCCGTCCTGGCCAGGTCGTGCCGGTCAGAGACCCGGGGACGACGGGGTGGGTCGTCCTGCGCCGGGCACCGGCAGGGCCTGGGTCCTCGTCCGCGGGCGCTGCCGGGGTCGCCGTCCCGCGTCGCGTCCGGGCCTCCCGGGAGAGTCCGCGCGCTGCACCCGGGTCGGGTCAGTCGGCGGGAGGTCGAGGCCGGATCGTCGTGCGGTGCGGTCTGCCGGCGGCGGGGCGGTGCCGCGGGAGGGCCAGGGGTGGGCCGTGGAGGCCGGGAGGGAACTGCTCGGGGAGCGGGCCGTCGGTCCGGCCACCCGCGGGGGGACGGGGGTGGCCGGGCCCGTCGGGCTCGGTCGACGAGGGGAGCGGACGCGCGACGTCCTGGGAGGAGGAGGCGCGGGGGATCAGTCGGGAGCCGGTGGGGGCCGGGGCGAGCCCCGGGCCCGGTGCACGGCCGGGTCGCCCCGGGTCCGCACCGCACCGGCGAGGGACACCGGTGGGTCGGGCGCCCGCGCCCGCGAGGAGCCCGGCGCCGGGCGCAGCGGCCAGCCCGCGGGGGCCAGCGCCGGCGCCGCCCGGCGCGGGGCGGGGACCGGCCGGGCGGCGCCGGCCGGAGGAGACGCCGCGGTGGGGGAAGACACCGCGGGCCTGACCGTGGGGGTGCTCGGCAGCTCGGTGAGCACCACGGGCCCGTTCGCGACGGGAGCGGGGGCCGGCCGCCGGGGGGCGCCCCAGGCGAGGTGCGCACCGTCGGGACCGGCGCCCCAGAGCGCCAGGCGGCGCACCAGACCGGGGCCGGCCGGCGGGACGACGACCGGCGGGGTCGGCCACGCGGCGTGGGCGCCGTCGGGACCGGCGCCCCACAGGGCCAGGCGGCGGACCGTCGCGCGGAGGCGCGCCCCCAGCCGGGAGCCGGGAGCGGGCCGGGCCGCCGCGGACGCCGGGACCGGGGGCACCGCGGGGAGCACGGCGGGGGTCGCCGCGGCCGCCGAGGGGCGTGGCCGCGGCGCGGGCACCGGGCGGGCCACCGGCAGCGGACGCAGCGCCCGCCGGGCGACCGGGTGCCGCGTGGCGGCGGCCCGGACCGGGCGACGGCGGCGCGGCGGGGAGCCGGCGCGCTCGAGCAGGTCGAGGAGGCCGGTCAGCGGCCGGTCGTCCGGCAGCACGGCCGGCGCCGCAGCCGGAGCCGGGACCGGACGCGAGGCCGCCCGCGCCACCGGTCGCGACACCGGCGGGGACACCGGCGGCAGGGGGGCCGACCACAGGGCGGCTGCCCGGTCGATCGCCATGCCGGCCTCCTCGGGGGGTCTGTGTCCGCAGCCGGGGAAGGTGCTGCGGACGAGGAGAACGGTAGGGACCGCGGGCCTCGCGGACGGCTCGTCGGGACACGTCCTGGAGGCCCCGTGACGCAACCGTTGTGCGGCTCTGACCTGCGCGTTGGTGACCGTGTGCTGCCGGCGAGCACTTGTCGACAGGTCGGCGGCCACCGAGCGTGGGACCGCCCCGCCGGGCCCGCGGTCACCCCGGGACGCGCCCCGGCGCGCCCGGCGTGTCGGACCCGTCCCGGAACCGGCCGGTCCGGTTGCCGGCGTCAACGAGCCTGCCCAGACTCGATCGGTGACCGAGCCGTCCCCCACCGGGGCCACCGCAGCGTCCACCGCCCCGTCCCCGGCTCCGTCCACCGCGACGGCCCCGGCCGGCACCGGCGAGCCCGGGACGAAGCTGCGCCGCGCGGTCACCGGCCCGCTGCTCTACCTGTTCATCCTCGGCGACGTCCTCGGGGCCGGCGTCTACGCGCTCGTCGGCGCGGTGGCCGCGGAGGTGGGCGGCGCCATCTGGGTGCCGCTGCTCGTGGCGCTGCTGCTGGCGCTGCTCACCGCCGCCTCCTACGCCGAGCTGGTCACCAAGTACCCGCGGGCGGGCGGGTCGGCGGTCTTCGCCGAGCGCGCCTTCCGCTCCCCCGTCGTGGCGTTCCTCGTCGGCTTCTGCATGCTCGCCGCCGGTGTCACCAGCGCCGCAGGGCTCGCGCTGGCCTTCGCCGGCGACTACCTCGGCGTCTTCCTCGACGTGCCCGCCGCCCCGGCCGCGCTGGTGTTCCTGCTCGCCGTGGCACTGCTCAACGCCCGCGGCATCCAGGAGTCGCTGCGCGCCAACCTGGTGATGACGCTGGTGGAGACCTCCGGGCTGGTGCTCGTCGTCGTCCTCGGCGCGGTGGTGCTGTTCGGCGGCGACGGCGAGCCGGCCCGGGCGCTGGAGTTCCCGCCCGGGGTGTCCGCGGCGACGGCGGTGCTCTCGGCGGCGCTGCTGGCCTACTACTCCTTCGTCGGCTTCGAGACGTCGGCCAACCTCGCCGAGGAGGTCCGCGACGTCCGGCGGGTCTACCCCCGGGCCCTGTTCGGTGCGCTGCTCACCGCCGGCCTGGTCTACGTGCTGGTCGGCATCGCCGCCGCCGTGGTGCTGCCGCCGGAGGAGCTGGCCGGGTCCACCGGGCCGCTGCTGGAGGTGGTCCGCGCCGCCGACGCCGGCATCCCCGACCGGCTGTTCAGCCTGGTCGCACTGGTCGCCGTCGCCAACGGCGCGCTGCTCACCCTGATCATGGCCAGCCGCATGGCCTACGGGCTGGCCGAGCAGCGGCTGCTGCCCGCCGTCCTCGGCCGGGTGCTCCCGCGGCGGCGGACGCCGTGGGTGGCGATCGCGGTCACCACCGCCGTCGCGATGGGGCTCAGCCTCGCCGGCGACCTCGCCACGCTGGCCAGCACCGTGGTGCTCCTGCTGCTGTTCGTTTTCCTGAGCACCAACACCGCCGTGCTGGTGCTGCGGCGCGACCGGGTCGAGGCGCCGCACTTCCGGACGCCGCTGGTGCTGCCGGTGCTCGGCATCGCCTCCTGCCTGCTGCTGCTGTGGCAGCAGGAGGCCCGCACCTGGGCCTTCGCCGGGGTGCTGCTGGCCGTCGGGCTGCTGCTCTACGCGGTGACGGCGCTGCCGCGGCGGCGGGCCGAGGCGCGCCAGGGGACGGCGGTCAGCCGACCCGGCGCCTGATCGCCGCCGCGAGCCGGTCGGCGGCCCCGCCGTCGGTGGTGAGGAAGAGGCTGGGCTCGGTGAGCTCGACCTCGATCACCTGCGGGTCGCCGTCCTCGCCGGGGACCAGGTCGACGCGGGCGTAGAGCGGCGTGCGCCCGGTCCGCTCGGCCACCCAGGCCAGCACCCGGTCGCCGATCGCCCGCTGGGCCGCCGTCGCCGTGCGGGAGGTGATCTCCTCCTCGGCGTAGAGCCCCTCGCCGAGCGGCCCGCCGGCCAGCAGCGCGCCCTTGCCGAACGCGTGGCCGTACGCACCCTCGACGTACACCAGGCCGGTCTCCCCCTCGGCGTCGAGCCGGTCGAGGTAGGGCTGCACCATCACCGCGCGACCGCCGGCGAGGATCCCCTCCGCGGCGGCACGCGCCTGCTCTCGCTCGGCCGGGGAGAAGCGGGCGGTGTCGCGGGCACCGGCCGACACCACCGGCTTGACCACGACGTCGCCGGGCCAGCGCTCCAGCGCGGCGGCCACGTCGCCCGGGACCTCGGCCCAGGCGGTGGGGACGACGGGCACCCCGGCGGCGGCCAGCTCGCGCAGGTAGCGCTTGTCGGTGTTCCAGGTGAGGACGTCGGCGGGGTTGGCCAGCCGGGTCACGGCCTCCACGCGGCGCGCCCAGGCGAGGAACTCCTCGCGCCGCGGCGCGTAGTCCCAGGTGGAGCGGACGACGACGGCGGCCGCGGCGCCCCAGTCGACGCCGTCGTCGGCCCAGTCGGCGGGAGCGGCGGACAGCCCCACGGCGGCCAGGGCGGCGAGCAGCAGCGGCTCGTCCTCGTCCTTCCCGGTGGCGGCGGCACAGCTGGCGAGGAGGACGTCGGGCACGGGCTCGATCCTGCCCGACGGGGTCTGCTGGGATGACCGGGTGGCTGCTCCCCGACCGCGACCCCTGGTGATCGACACCGACCCCGGCATCGACGACGCCCTGGCGATCCTGCTCGCCCTGGCCAGTCCCGAGGTCGACCTGCGCCTGGTGACGACGACGCACGGCAACGTCGAGCTGGCGCAGACCACCGACAACGCGCTGCGGGTGCTGCACCTGGCCGGCCGCTCCGACGTCCCGGTCGCCGCCGGCGCCGCCGAGTCGCTGGTGTACCCCCAGCCGGAGCGGGCCGGGCACGTGCACGGGCAGACCGGCCTCGGCGGGGCGCAGCTGGCGCCGTCGCCGGCCGCCGTCGACCCGCGGCCGGCCGTCGTCGCGCTCGCCGAGCTGCTGCTGGCCAGCGAGGAGCCGGTGACCGTGGCCGCCATCGGGCCGTGGACGAACATCGCGCTGCTGCTGGCCACCTACCCGCAGGCCGCGGCGCGGATCGACCGGCTGGTCCTCATGGGCGGCTCGGCCGCGCGCGGCGGCAACGTCACCGCGGCCGCCGAGTTCAACGTGTGGGCCGACCCCGAGGCCGCGGCGCGGGTCCTCGGCTCGGCGGTGCCCACCGTGCTCGTCGGGCTCGACGTCACGGTGCCCACGGTGCTCGACGAGGACGGCATCGCCCGCTTCGCCGCTGCCGGGCCGGTGGGGGCGACGGCGGCGGCGATCCTGCAGCAGTACGTCGACCACGCGCGCAGCTCGTACGGCACCACCGGCGTCGTCGTCCACGACGCGCTGGCGCTCACCGAGGCCATCGTGCCGGGGACGCTGGGCACCGTCCGCCGCGACGTCGTCGTGGACACCACCCGGGGCGCCGGCCGCGGGCAGACGCTGGTCGACCGCCGCGCGGTGTCGGACTCCCCCACCGCCGTCGACGTCGCCGAGACCGTCGACAGCGCCGCCGCCGTGGAGTTCCTCGTCGGCCGGCTGGCCGGCCTCGCCGCACGGACGCGCTGAGCCCGGCGGTCAGGCGGGCGGCGTGCCCTGGGTGGAGGCGACGATGCCCGCGGCGATGTCGCGCAGCTTGCGGTTGTAGCGCTGCGAGGCCGCGCGCAGCATGTCGAAGGCGCCCTCGGCGTCGACCCCCCGCTGGGCCATGAGGACGCCCTTGGCCTGCTCGATGACCGCTCGCGACTGCATCGCCAGCTCCATGTTGCGGGCGTGGTCGCCGAGCTTGGCGTGCGCGTCGGCGTTGGCGACGGCGACCGCCACGGCCTCGGCCACCTCGCGGGCCGCCTCGGCGGCGTCGGCGGAGACGAAGGCGTCGACCCGGGTCGCGTAGAGGTTCAGGGCGCCGATCGAGGTGCCCTGGTAGGGCAGCGGCGTGGACAGCGAGCTGAGGACGCCGACGTCGACCACCCGGGCGGTGTAGTCCGGCCAGCGCGTCTCGGTGCGCATGTCGTCGATGCGCAGCTGCACGCCGCCGCGGCCGGCGTCGAGGCAGGGGCCGTGCCCGCGCTCGTACTGCATCTCGTCGGCCGCCAGCGCCATGTCGCCGTGGTGCGCCGCGGTGAGCGGGGTGTCGCCGCGGACGAGGGTGATCGACGCCGCGTCCACGCCGGGCACCTGCTCGGCCGCCAGCCGGGTCACCTCACCGAGGACGTCGGACAGCTCCCGGTCGACCAGCTGCAGCCTGCTCAGTGCCCGCCAGAGGTCCTCCACGGGCGCCATCCTGCCCGGCGCGGGGGCCCGCCGGGGAGTCCGCGGCCCGGGGCCGGGGTCTCGCCGCAGCCCTGGCCGGGATCCCCCCGCCGGGGGCCGCCGCTGCAGCCGTCGGCGGTTTCGGTCAGGATGGACGCCGGTGAGGCGCCGGGAGACGGGACACGAGGGGTGACGATGGCCCAGGAGGCGTGGCCGCTGGTGCCGGTGCCCTCGGTGGCGGGTGACGTCTGGCACTGGCAGCTGGAGGCCATGCACGTGGTCTCCCGCGTCCGCGCCGACCTGCGGGCCCGCATCGCGCACCCGTCGGTGAGCTCGTCGTCGACCGAGGACGCCCGCGACGGCCTGCTGCTGGTCTTCGAGGAGCTGGCCTCCAACGCGCTGCGCCACGGCGGCGGCGACGTGCGCGCCCTCGTCGTCGCCAGCCCCTCCGGCTGGCTGCTCGACCTCAGCGACGAGGCGCCCGACCGCCCGCCGGTGCCGGCCGTCGACCGCGACCCCTCCCTCGGCGGGATGGGGCTGCACCTGGTGGCGCAGCTGTCGGTCGACTACGGCTGGGAGCGCCGCCCCGGCCGCAAGCACGTCTGGGCGCGGCTGCCCTCGGGCCTGGCCCCGCTCGAGGGCATCGGCGACCGGGTCCCCGAGCCGCGCAGCCCGGAGATCCCGCGCGACTGACCGCCGCTCAGGCGGAGTCGGCCACCGCCGCGTCGCGGTGTTCGGCGCGGGCGCAGTGGGCGCAGCAGTAGAACTGCCCCTCGACGACGACGCCGTGGCCGATCACCTTCACCCCGCAGTGCTCGCAGATCGGGGCCATGCGGTGGATGGCGCACTCGAAGCTGTCGAAGGTGTGCCGGGCGCCCTGCGCCACCACCTCGAAGCTCATGTCGTAGTCGTTGCCGCAGACCTCGCAGACCGCCATGGGGCTGTCGTTCCCCGGCGGGCCACCGCGGACACCGCCGTCCGGCGCCGGGCGTGTCAGCCGCTGCGGCGGGCGGTCCAGGAGGACACGAAGTCGCGCAGGCTCCGGGTGGGCCGCAGCCACGCGCCGTCGGGCGGGAGGGCGTCGAGGCGGACGCGGTCCAGCGGCGCGGAGAAGGCGCCGGGCACGTCCTCGATGTCGATGAACTCCAGCAGGTCCGAGCCGATGGCGTACCCGGCGACCTCGCTGAAGGCGACGACGACGACCTGGGTGCCGGCGCGCGCGAGCTCCTCCAGCGGCTCGGCGAAGTTGCGCCCGTCGCCGGAGAAGACGACCAGGCGGCGCAGCCGGTGGCTGTGCCGGCGGACGTCGATGTGGTCGAGCATCGCCTGGTCGATGTCGTCGTCGGGCTGGGCCTTGGGCCGGGCGAACACCGCGTAGCCGAACCCGCGCAGCGCCTCGACCCAGCGCTGCAGCGACCCGACGACGGGCGGGATGTTGGCGAAGACGCAGGCCTCGACCTCGGGCGCGTCCGGGGCGGCCGGGTCGCCGGCGCCGTCGACGAACCACGCGGCGATCGCGTCGAAGCGCGGCCGGGAGGCGGCGGTGGGCCGGGCGCCGATGACCGTGGACAGGGTCATGTCGATGTTCGGCGCGTCCCAGATGAGCAGGTCCAGCGCCGGGCGTCCGCGGCCCTGCTCGTCGTCGGGCAGGGCGGACACCGCCGCGACGGGGTCCTCGGCCACGCTGGTCTCGGTCACGGGGGCAGTCTGCCCGGCCGCCTCCGGCACGCGGACGGGCGGCCCGGCCGGTGCGGTCGCCCGGCGGACGGCGCGACGGCGCACCGGGCCGGTCAGCCCAGCCGGCCGGCGAGGGCCATCGCGCAGGAGTCGCCGCCGCCGTCGCGCACCCGGTACGCCCAGCGCTCGACGTCGGCGGCCGCCATCGGGCGGGCCAGCAGGTAGCCCTGGGCGGAGTCGCAGCCGGCCTCGCGGACCATCCGGAGGTGCTCCGCGGTCTCCACGCCCTCGGCGACCGAGCGGATGCCCAGGGTGTGCGCCAGCTCGACGATGGCGCCGAGCACCGCGCCGGTGCCACCGGAGGCCAGGCGCTCGGCGGCGGCGATGAGCGAGCGGTCGATCTTCAGCGTCCCGATGGGCAGGGCCATGAGCTGGGCCAGCGAGGACCAGCCGGTGCCGAAGTCGTCGATGGCGACCCGGACGCCGAAACCGCGCAGCACGGCGAGCTGGTCCTCGGCGCGGGTCGGGTCCTCGGCGACGGAGGTCTCGGTGAGCTCGAGCATCAGCTGCTCGGGGTCCAGGCCGGAGTCCTTGAGCGCGGTGCGGACGTCGCGGACGAGGGTCTCGGCGGAGAAGTGCCGCGCGCTGATGTTGACCGCCATGCGCAGGGCCAGGCCCTGCCGCGCCCAGTCAGCGGCCTGGCGGGTCGTCTCGCGCAGCAGCCAGCGGGTGATGGGGATGAGCTGCCCGGTCTCCTCGGCGACGGAGAGGAAGGCGTCGGGGGCGAGCAGCCCGCGCTCGGGGTGCTGCCAGCGCAGCAGCGCCTCGACGCCCTCGACCTCACCGGTGTCGAGCCGCACGACGGGCTGGTAGTGGACGACGAACTGGTCCATGGCGCCGTCGCGCAGCCGCGTGGCGACGTCCATCCGCCAGCGGGCGGCGTCGCGCAGGTCGGGGGAGAACAGCCGCACCCGGTCGCGGCCGGCCGCCTTGGCGGCGTAGCCGGCGGCGTCGGCGTCGCTGAGCAGGTGGTGGGCGCGCCGCTGGCCGGGCTGGGCGACGGCCACGCCGATGCTCGCCGACACCGGCACGCTCAGCCCGGCGGCGCTGAACGGCCGGGTGAAGGAGCGCTGCAGGCGGAAGGCGAGCGCGGCCGCCTCGGGGGTGTCGCAGGACCGGGCCAGGACGACGAACTGGTCACCGCCCAGCCGGGCGACGGCGTCGTCGGGACGGACCTGGCCGACCAGCCGGCCGCCCACCTGGCGCAGCAGCTCGTCGCCCACCTCGTGGCCGAGCGAGTCGTTGACCGTCTTGAAGCCGTCGAGGTCGAGGAACAGCAGCGCGGTGCGGGAGGACTCGTCGGCCAGCGCCTCCTCGATGAGTTCGAGGACGCGGGCGCGGTTGGGCAGGCCGGTGAGGTCGTCGTGGGAGGCCTGCCAGGCCAGCCGCCGCTCGCCGCGGGCACGCTCGGTGACGTCGGTGTGGGTGACGACGACCTGCCCGGTCTCGTCCACGCGCGCGGCCTGCAGCCGCCACCAGGTGGTGTCCTCGCCGAGGTCGTGGGAGTAGTCGTGGGCGAACGTGCGCGGGACGACGTCGGCCGGCCCGGTGCGCAGCAGCCGGAGCCCGTCGTCGATGCGATCGGCGTCGGCCCGGGAGAGGCCCTGCCGGATCCGGCTCACGTAGTCGTCGCCGACGTCGGCCGGCTCCCAGCCGTGCGCGCGCACCCGGGGGGCGTTGCCCGCCCAGACCCGGTTGACCATGAGGATCCGGCCGTCGCGGTCGAGCAGGACCGTCGGGGAGGGCAGCGCGTCGAGGACGCCGGCCATCTGCTCCAGCCGGCGCGCCTGTGCGGCCTGCTGGCGATACCGGGTGTCGACGTCGCGGAGGAAGACCACGGCCCCACCGTGGGCGTCCGGGGAGACGCGCACCTCAAACCACCGGTCGTGCGGCTCGTAGAGGTACTCGAAGGCCCGCGGCCGGCCCTCGCCGACGGCGGCGTGCACGTGCGCCTGCAGCTCCGAGCCGAGGACGTCGGGGACGCAGTCGCGCACCGGGCGGCCCAGCAGGCGTCCCGGCGGTCGCTGCAGCAGCTCGGCGAGGGCGGCGTTCACCCAGGTGAAGCGCCACTCGGCGTCCAGGCGGCAGACGGCGTCGGGGACACTGGCGAGCAGGTCCGGGGGTGCGATGGTGACTGCACGGTCGGATTGCTGCACGCGCTCTCTCTCCCCCTGCCGCACTCCGGGTCCCGCCCAGCGGGCCGCCTCCGGGAACGGACCGGGACGGGATGGGAAGTCGGTCCGTGCGCGACGCCTGTCCGAGAGTAGTGGAGTGACGCGGGGTCGGGCACAGGACGGCCCCAGCCGTCTCTCCCGTTCCGTCACACCGGGGCGACGACGGACCGCTCGACCAGGCGGGACACCGGCACGCCGGCCGGGAGGGTGCCCAGCACCGTGCCCCAGTCGCCGCCCAGGCGGGTGGCGCAGAAGGCGTCGGCGACCTCCGGCGGGCTGTACCGCAGCAGCAGCGAGGCCTGCAGGCAGAGGGCGAGCAGCCCCGCGACGCGGCGGGCGCGCAGCGGCAGGGCGTCGGGGTCGCCGAGCTCGGCGGCGAGCCGCTTCACGGCGTCGTCGAAGCGCGGGTCGGCGCCGCGGGCGAGCTCGAGCTCGGCGGTGACCGCGGCGAGGGACTCTCCCGACCGGCCCAGCGCCCGCAGGACGTCGAGGGCGATGACGTTGCCCGAGCCCTCCCAGATGCTGTTGAGCGGCGCCTGCCGGTACAGCCGTGGCAGGCCGGACTCCTCGACGTAGCCGTTGCCGCCGAGGACCTCCATCGCCTCCCCGACGACGGCCGGGGTCCGCTTGCAGACGAGGAACTTGGCCGCGGCGCCGGCCAGCCGGAGGAACGCCGTCTCGCCGCCGTCGACCGCGGCGGCCAGCCGGATCGCCAGCGCCGTCGCGGCCTCGCTCTCGACGGCGAGGTCGGCGAGCACGTTCTGCATGAGCGGCTGGTCGGCGAGCAGGGCACCGAAGGCGCGGCGGTGGCGGGCGTGGTGCAGTGCCTGGGTGAGGGCGGCGCGGACGGTGGCCGCCGAGCCGACGACGCAGTCGAGGCGGGTGGCGTTGACCATCTCGATGATCGTCGGGACACCGCGGCCGGGGTCGCCGACCGGCCAGGCGGTGGTGCCGTCGAACTCGACCTCGCTGGAGGCGTTGGCGCGGTCGCCCAGCTTGTCCTTGAGCCGCTGCAGGCGGAAGACGTTGCGGCTGCCGTCGGGGAGCACCCGCGGGACGAGGAAGCAGGACAGGCCCTCGGGCAGCTGGGCGAGGACGAGGAAGAGGTCGCTCATCGGGGCGCTGGTGAACCACTTGTGACCGGTGAGCGCGTACGTCCCGTCGGCGGCCGGCACCGCGCGGGTGGTGTTGGTGCGGACGTCGGAGCCGCCCTGCTTCTCGGTCATGCCCATGCCGGCGACGAGGCCGGGCTTGGCGGCGGGGTCGGTGAGCCCGGGGGCGTAGCCGGTGCCGGTCAGGCCGGGCTCGTAGCGGTCCGCCAGCGCGGGTGCGGCGCGCAGCGCGGGGACGGCGGCGTAGGTCATCGTCACGGGGCAGCCGTGACCGGCCTCGACCTGCGTCCAGGCGAGGTAGCCGACGGCGCGGCGGACGTGGGCGTGCCGGTCGCCGGCGCCGGCCGCGGCCCAGGGGGTGCCGGCGAGGCCGTGCGCGAACGCCGTGCGCATCAGCTCGTGCCAGGCGGGGTGGAACTCGACCTCGTCGACCCGGTGGCCGTAGCGGTCGTGGGTGCGCAGGACGGGCCGGTTCTCGTCGGCCAGCCGGCCCCACTCGCGCGCCTGCTCGCCCCCGGCCACCCGCCCGAGGTCGGCCAGCGAGGCGAGGGTGGCCTGGTCCGCGTGCCGGACGCAGGCCTCGGCCAGCACCGCGTCCCCGGCGATCGGGTCGTACCCGGCCAGTGGCGGGACCTGGTTGGTGACCTCGTGCGTGGCGCTCACGGCCGGCACCGTACGGCCTGCCCCGCCGCCCGGTCCTCACCCGCCGTGCGCCTGCGGCCGGCCACGCACGCCGGCCCGCCGTTCCACGTGGAACGGCGGGAGGGCAGGGTCCCGTGCGGGTCGAGGTGGTGTCAGGCGGCGGTGGGCACGGGTGGTGTCGGGGCGAGGGGTGCCGGGGTGGTGATCTCGGTGCCGTCGGGTCTGTAGGTGCGCCATCGGCCGTCGGGTTGGCGTTCGACGCGGAAGCCGTGGTGGACCTGGGTGTGGTGCCGCTCGCACAGCAGTGCGCTGTTGTCCAGGCTGGTCTCGCCGCCGTCGATCCAGTGCACCAGGTGGTGCACGTCGGCCCAGTGGCTCGGCGCATCACAGCCGGTGAACACGCAGCCGCCGTCGCGCAGCTCCACCGCCCGGCGCAGCTGCCGGCTGACCAGCCGCTGACTCCTGCCGAGGTCCAGCGGGACCCCGTCGGGGCCGAACACCACCCGGGAGATGGTCCCGTCACACGCCAGCCAGCGGGCGCGGGCGGCGGAGATCACCGCACCGAACCCCATGGTGGCCGCGCCCGCGCCGGTCGCCGGGTCGGTCAGGTCGTCCAGATCGACGCGGACGACCACGTGCGGCTTGACCGTCCGCAGCACCGGCAGGCTGCCGGCGGCCAGCGCGTTGTCGGCCCACTGCACCCAGGCATCCCCCAGCCGCTGGGCTCGCGTGCGCTCGTCGCCGGCGGGGCGGTCGGCCTGCACGTGCGCCTCCAGCGCCGCCTGCAGCTTCTCCCCACCCACGGCGTCCAGGTGCCCGCGGAACGACAGGCTGCCGTCGGCGTGCTTCGACAGCGTCAACGACCGGCCCTCGGTGGGATCCGGTTCGGGCCCGTCGGGATCGAGCGCGTCGCAGTAGCGCCGCACCACCAGCACGAGGTCGGCGTGCTCGCCGTCGCTCGCGACCTGGGTCAGCGCCGCGTCGATCACACCGAGGTCCACCCCCTGCGCGGCCGCCGCCGCCCGCCGGCGCGGGGTGACCACCCGGGCGGCCTCGGCGACCTGCTCGGCGCTCACCCAGCCGGCCTCGTGCGCCTCGGCGAGCACGGGCAGGTGCTCCAGTGCCCGCCCGGCGGTCACCAGCCGGGCGGCCGCGGCGTCGGTGAGTCGGCAGTGCCCTCGCAGCCACGAGGCCATGGACTTCAGCCCGTCGCGCTCCGGGGCCTGGGCCAGCTCCGCCGCCCGCACCCGCCGGGCCAGGGCGGCGTCGATCCGGTTGCGCTCGGCCACCAGCGCGGCGACGTCGTCCAGCACGTCGTCACCCACCTGCCACTCACCCGAACACATGTACGAAGGATACCGGAACGGAGACCGTCCTGCGACCCGTATCCGCAGGTCAGAGGCGCGTCCACAGATCCGGGCGACGTCTTGACACGGCCCACGAGGAGCCGGACAGCGTCAGTCGAGCGGGCGCACCAGCCGGCTGATCGCCAGCTGCGCGAGAGGCACGTAGCCGACCACGACGGGCAGTGGACCGGAGACGCGCAAGCCGGTGGTGCTGCCGCCGTCGGGCCCCTGCGAGACCCAGTGCAGCAGGTGCAGGCGCACCGGACCGGCCGTCACCGTCCACGACCACCGCCGCGCGACCTCGTCCACCGACTCGACGACGAACGGCAGCGTCACCCCGACCGGCCCGCGCACCCGCCCGGTCACGCCGGCCGCCAGCCGGGCGACCGGCACCTGGACGCCGGTGATCTGCGGCGCCCAGGTCGGCCACCGCGCGGGCTCGGCGTAGCGCTCCCACACCTCGGCCGGCGGCAGTGGCCCGGTGGCGTGCAGCGTCACGGTGGTCACGACGGGGTCCTGCCCGCGACCGGCCCGCCGCACGCACCCGGCACGATTGCGGTGGTGGTGGCTGCACCGCGTCGTCGACGAGGCCGACGGCCGGGTGCTGATCGCCGGGGACGACGGCATGGTCGACGGCTGGACCAACCGCGCCGAGGTGGCCGACGTCCTCCTCGACCGGGACTGACCGGCGCTCCCTCAGTCGACCGGCGGGACGCGGCACTGCACGACGACGGCGAGCAGGCCGTCGTCGGTCCCGGAGGCGTGCTCCTCCCCCGGCTCCCACAGGGCCGCCTCCCCGGCCCCGACGGCGCGCCGGGCGCCGTCCGCCCCCGACACCCAGCCACCGCCCTCGACGACGAGGAACAGCTGCCACAGCCGCGTCGGGTGCCGGCCGATCGACCCCCCGGGCGCCAGCCGGACGACGTCGACGGCGAAGCCGTCCTGCGGCCCGAGCACCCGGGCGGCCGGCACCAGCGACGCGCCGGTGCTCCCGTACGACGCCAGCGCGCGCACGGGCAGGACCAGCAGCCTCACGCCGGCGGGCCACCCAGCAGCAGGTGCCGCAGCAGGTGCAGCGCGAGCACGACCGACCGCTCGCGCACCGCCGTCCGCGAGCCCGGCAGCCGCACCGACCGCGCCTCGGTCCCCGACGGCCCGACGACGCACAGGTGCACGGTGCCCACGGGCTTCTCCGGCGTCCCGCCGCCCGGGCCGGCGATGCCGGTGATGCCGACGCCGACGTCGGCACCGAACCGCGCCCGTGCCCCCTCCGCCAGCGCCCGCGCCACCTGCGGGCTCACGGCGCCGAACTCGGCCAGCATCTCCCCCGGCACGCCCACCAGGTGCTCCTTCGCCGAGTTGGCGTAGGAGGTGATGCCGCCGAGCACCCAGGCCGAGGACCCCGCCCGCTCGATCAGCCGCGCGACCAGCAGGCCGCCGGTGCACGACTCGGCGGTGGCGATGGTGAGTCCCTGGTCGCGCAGCGCGTCGGCGACGAGGTCGTCGAGCGCGGGGCCGGTCGAGAACAGCGTCGCCGCGTACTCCTCGGCCAGCACCGCGCCCAGCCGGTCGTAGGCCGGCTGCGCCCCGGGCGCGAACCGGGTCACGATCTCCAGCTCACCCTCGCGCAGGCACGTGGTGATCTCCAGGCCGGCCAGCTCGGCCTCGTGCTCGCGCAGCGTGGCCGCGAGCTGGGCCTCCAGCGTCCCCCACAGCCGCACGGTCTCCTGCCGCACCTCACCGGCCCCGGCCAGCGCCGTCCGCACCGGCCCGGCGGCCAGGGCGGCCGGCCACATGCCCTGCAGCTCCGACGGCGGACCGGGCAGCACGACGACGACCGGCCCGCCGCGCCCGTCGGCCGGTGGGACGACGAACCCGGGCGCGGTGCCGACCGGTTCCAGCACCGCCGCGCCGGCGGGGACCATCGCCTGCTTGCGGACGCCGGCCGCGGTCGCCTCGGGGTCGGCCCGCCAGCCGCGGCGGGCCATGAGCCGCTCGACGATCGCCCCGACCCGCTGCTCGAGCTCGGCGTCGACGGCGACGGGGCGCCCCTGGAACTCGCCGACGACGGCGGCGGTCAGGTCGTCGGCGGTGGGGCCGAGCCCGCCGGTGGTGACCACCAGGTCGACGCCGGCGGAGGCGAAGTAGGCCAGCGCGCCGCGCATGTCGTCCGGCCGGTCCCCGACCACCAGCACGGCCCCGACGTCGACGCCGGCCTGCCGCAGCTCCTCGGCCAGCCACGGGCCGTTGCGGTCGGAGACCCGGCCGGTCAGGACCTCGGTGCCGGTGACGACGATGCCCGCGCGCGTGCCCACCCGCCCGACCCTAGGAGGACCCCCTCGCCCCCGCCGCTCGCAGCCGGTCCCCGCACGGCGGCCCGCCGGCGAGTGGGCAGTCGTCGCTGCCCGTCACGGCGCGTCGGCCCGTGTCGGCGACCGCAGGTGCTCACCCGGGTCGCGAGAACACAGCGGCGGCGGGGACCAGGGGGCGGGGACCAGGGGCCCGACACCGGACCCGCCGACCCGCCTCCGGGGTCCCGCCGCCCGCCCCGGATAGCGTGCCGGGGAGGGCCCGACCCGGTCCACCGCCGACCGCCTGGAGGAACGACCGTGACCGCCTCGCCGCCACCGGCCGGCCCGCGCACGCAGGAGATCGCCGTCCCGCCGGCGGGTTCGGCTCCCGCCGCGCACGGCGCCACCGCCGTCGGCACCGCGCCCGAGCACCCGCCGCACGCGGCCCCGGCCCCGCTGCCGCCGCCGGCCTACCCGCACACCGCTCCGCAGCCCGTCCACGCGGAGGCGGCGACCGCCGTGGTGCCGCCGGCCGGGACCGGAGCCACCGCACCTCCGCAGCCCACCGGCCCGCTGGACTCCTTCTTCGGCACCCCGCCCCCTCCCCCGCCGCCCGCCGCGCCGGCCGAGGCCCCCGCGGCGCCGGCCGCCGAGGCACCTCCCCGGCGCACGGCCCGCGCTCCCCGCACCCCCCGCGACCGGGCGGTGCTGATCACCACGGGGCTCGGCGTCGTGGGCCTGGTGCTGCTCGAGCTCGGGCTGGCGCTGCGCCTGGGCGGCCAGGTCCTGTGGTCGGACCTGCCGCTGTGGTCGGCGTTCGCCACGCTCGCCGCCCTGAGCGGCGTCGTCGGCCTGGCCGCGAGCCTGCTGTCCGGCGGGCGGCTGCGCCCGGCCGTGGCCGAGCGGCTCGCGGTCGGCGGGCTCGCCGGCCTCGCGGTGTTCTGGGTGCTCATCGCCCTGCCGCGGGTCGACTCCGACCGCGGCTTCCTGCTCACCGCGGCCCTGGGAGCGCTGGCGGTGGCCGTGTGGCTGGCGCCGGCCCGCCGCCGGGGCTGAGCAGCCGCAGCCCGGTCCGCCGACCACGACCGACGGCGGGGTCAGCCGTCGCGTCCGCGGCCGTTGCCCCCGCCGTTGCCGTTCCCGTTCCCGTTGCCATTGCCCCCGGCGTTGCCGTTGCCCTGACCGGCACCGTTGCCCGGGCCGGCGTCCGCACCGGCGTCGGGGTCGTCCTCCTCGTCGACCTCGTCGGGAGCGGGGACGGCCGGAGCGACCGGCGCCGGGACGACGACCTCGGGGACGGCGGCCTCGGGGGCGGCCGGCGCCGAGGTGGCCGGCGCGGGCGAGACGACGCCGGACCCCGCGTCGCCGGCCGGGTACCCGCCGCCGTCCCGCGTCGGCCAGTTCCGGGACCAGGGCACCTCGTCCTCCGCCGGTGCCGGCTCCCCGGTCCGGGCCGAGGAGGACGGCGCCGCGGGAGGCGGTGCGACCGCGACGGTCAGCGTGACCAGGTCGCCGAGAGCCAGCCGCCCGACCGGCGTCACCGCGAGCACCGTCCCCGCCGCCGCGCCGGCGCTCTGCTCGCTCACCCGGGTCACCCGCAGGCCGGCGGCCACCAGCTGGTCCTCGACCTCGTCGGCGCCGCGCCCCACCACCTCGGCGCGGCGGACGTCGACGCCCGCGGGGGCGGCGTCGGCGACGGCGGCCGGGGGCGCGCCCGACCCGGTGCCGGCCAGCTGCAGCACCCCCACCCCCAGGACGGCGCCGGCAGCGAGCGTGCCGGCCGCCGCCAGCGCCCGGGCGACGAACCGCCGACGCGGCGGCCGGCCGGCCGGAGGCGGGGCGGGGAGCAGCAGCGGCGCGGTCACCGGTGGCGGCGCCGGCGGCAGCGGGCTGCCCGAGCGGACCGCGTCGACGACGGCGAGCAGCGCCGCACCGTCGGCGGGACGGCCGGCGGGGTCCTTGACCAGCATCCGCGCCACCAGCTCGCGCACCGGCGCGGGGACGCCGTCCGGCAGCGGCGCGGGCTCCTCGCGGATCTGCATCAGGGCGATCTGGACGGGGTTCTCGCCGTCGAAGGCGCGCCGCCCGGTCAGACACTCCCACGCCACCATGCCGAGCGCGTAGACGTCGCTGGCCGGGCCGGCCTTGCCGCCGGCGGCCTGCTCGGGCGAGAGGTAGTGCGCGGTGCCGACCACCTGGCCGGTGCGGGTCAGCGGCATGCTGCCGGCCGACCACGCGATGCCGAAGTCGGTGATCCGGACGACGCCGTCGCGGCCGACGAGGAGGTTGCCCGGCTTGACGTCGCGGTGCACCACCCCGGCGGCGTGGGCGGCGGCCAGGCCCGCGGCCGTCTGGCCGACCAGGTCCAGCACGCGGTCCGGCGGCAGCGGCCCCTCGCGGGCGAGCAGGGCCGACAGCGGCTCGCCGTCGACCAGCTCCATGACCAGGTGGGCGCAGACCACGCCGTCCCCGTCGACCTGCTCGCCGTAGTCGAACAGCGCGGCGATGTTGCGGTGCGTGAGGCGGCCGGCGAGCTGGGCCTCGGTGCGGAAGCGGGTGCACACGGTGTCGTCGCCGCTGTACTCCGCGCGCAGCAGCTTGACCGCGACCGGGCGGTCGAGCAGCGTGTCCCGCCCCCGCCAGACCTGCCCCATCCCGCCGGTGGCGATGAGGCCCTCGAGCGCGTAGCGGCCCCCGATCACCCGCACCCCGCTCCCGCTCACCGCCGCTCCCTCGATCAGGCCTGCGGGGATCCTGCCCCAGCCGGCGAGGTGCCGCTCGCCGTGGAGGACCCGCCGGGCTCGGAACTCGAGCCGCCGGGCGACGACGTCGTGGCCGGGTCGCTCGGCGGCGTCCGGGTCGTGGTCGTGGTCGGGGCCGTCGTCGGCGTCCGGGTGGTGGGCGCCCCCGGGGTCAGCGACCCGGCCGCGGTGGTCGGCGCCGTCGTCCCCCCGGCCGGGCCGCCCGGTGTCGTCGTCGCCGTCGCCGGAGCGGTGGGCGGGGTCGGCGACCCGGTCGCCTCCGGCGAGGGGGCGGGGGTCCCGTCGGTGGTGCCGGTCGGCTGCGCGACGGGCTGCTCCACCTGGCCGGGGACGGCGGCGCCGGACACCGGCGACCAGTCGCCCCGTTCGGTGTCGCCGTCCCACCACCCGGAGTCGCTCGGCGGCGCCACGGCGTAGGTGACGACGACGTCGTCGCCGGGCCCCAGGACGACGCCGCTGGGGGAGACCGCGGTGACGACGCCCGGGACGGTGCGGTCGGTGACCTGCTCGCGGCGCTCGACGGTGAGCCCGAGCGCGGACAGCTGGGTGGCGACGTCCTCGACCGGCCGGCCGACGAAGTCGTCCTCCCGGACCAGCACGCCCTGCTCGTCCTCCTCCTGCGTCTGCGCGGCGGCGACGGTCGGCGGGGTGCGGTCGGTCAGCGCGGAGAACACCGCCGCGGCCAGCCCCGCGCCGAGCAGGAGGGCCAGCAGCGGCACCAGGACGGCGGCGGCCCGGCGGCGGGGCCGCGACGGCGGGCTGCGGCGCGGCCGGGCGGCCGGGGCGCCGGGCGGCGGGGGCGCGACCTCGGTGGCCGGCCCCGCGTCGACGGCTGACGGCCCGGGGACCGTCGGCACGGGGGGTGCCGGGTCCGGCAGCCGGCCGGCGCGGGCGTCCTCGACCGCGGCGGCGAACGCCGCGCCGTCGGGCATCCGCGCCGCCGGGTCCTTCGACAGGGCGCGGCCGATGAGCGTGCGGACCCCGCCGGGCAGGTCGTCGGGCAGCGGCTCGGGGTGGGACCGCAGCTGCTTGAGCGCGATGGTGACCGCGTTGTCGCCGTCGAAGGCCGGGTGCCCGGCGAGGCACTCGTAGCCGACCAGGCCGAGGGCGTAGACGTCGCTGGCGGGGGTGGCCAGGTGCCCCTCGGCCTGCTCGGGCGAGAGGTACTGCGGCGTGCCGATGACCTGGCCGGTGCGGGTCAGCGGCACGCTGCCGGCCGACCAGGCGATGCCGAAGTCGGTGATCTTCACGCTGCCGTCGGGCCGGACCAGGATGTTGCCGGGCTTCACGTCGCGGTGGACCAGCCCCGCCCGGTGGGCCTCGGCGAGGGCGGCGGCGGTCTGCCCGAGCACCGACAGCGTGGTGGCGGTGTCGAGCCGGCCCTCCTGGCGCAGCAGCGACGACAGCGGCTGCCCCTCGACCAGCTCCATGACCAGGTAGGCCAGCTGCTCGCCGGTGTCGCCGGCCTCGGTCTCGCCGTAGTCGTAGACCGCGGCGATGTTGGGGTGGCTCAGCGCCGCCGCGTGCTGCGCCTCGGCGCGGAAGCGGGCCAGGAACGTCGGGTCGCCGGTGTACTCGCTGCGCAGCACCTTGACCGCGACCGGGCGGTGCAGCAGCAGGTCGGTGGCCCGCCACACCTGACCCATGCCACCGGCGGCGATGAGCGCGACGAGCTCGTAGCGGTCACCGACCATCCGGCGACCCGGTTCCACCACGGGAGCTCTCCCATCCCTGCCGGCCCTGCTGCCGACGCCGTCCACCCGGGGACGTCGCACCCTCCACCGGAGTGCCCGCACCCTCCGGGACCACACATGTTCCCAGGAGCACCACCCGTCCGGGGAGTCTCCTGCGTCACGGCTGCGCATCGACATGCCGACGCGCCGACGACACCCCGGTGACCGGCTGGAACCGGCCCCGGTGCAGGGCCCGCCCCGAGCGCGCGAGGGGTGGGGTGCAGCGGGGTCCTCCCTCAGCCGCTGAGGAGTGCCCGCCCCCACCAGTCGCCGGCGTCGCGCACGCCCGGCGGGCAGGCGAAGACCGCCGAGGAGGTGTGCCGGACGTACTCGTTCATCGCGTCGTGCCGCAGGTTGCGCTGCACCCGCACGAACCCGGTCTCCGGGTCGCGCTGGAAGGCGATGAAGAACAACCCGGCGTCGAGCCGGCCGAGGCCGTCGGAGCCGTCGACGAAGCTGTAGCCGCGCCGCAGGATCGCCGTCCCGGCGTTGGCCGGGTGGGCGAGGAAGACGTGGCTGGTCTCCGGGATCGCGGGCCGGCCGTCGACCTGCGCCGCGAGGTCGACCGGGTCGAACTCCGCCCGCTGCCCCAGCGGCGCGCCGGTGCCCTTGGTGCGGCCGATGGTGCGCTCCTGCTCGTCGAGCGTGGCGCTGTCCCACGGCTCGACGAGCATCCGGATCCGCCGGGTGACCAGGTAGGACCCCCCGCGCAGCCAGTCGACGTCGCCGTCCCCGACCCACACGAACCGGTCGAGCGCGCCGGGGTTCTCGGCCTTGAGGTTGTCGGTGCCGTCCTTGAAGCCGAACAGGTTGCGCGGGGTGGCCTGCCCGGTGCTGGTCGACGACGTCCGGCCGAAGCCCAGCTGCGACCAGCGCACGCTCACCGCCCCGGCGCCGAGGCGGACCAGGTTGCGCACCGCGTGGACGGCGACCTGCGGGTCGTTGGCGCAGGCCTGGACGCACAGGTCCCCGCCGCTGGTCGCCGGGTCGAGCTGGTCGCCGGGGAAGGACGGCAGCTCGACCAGCGGCGCCGGGCGGCGGGCGGCCAGGCCGAAGCGGTCGACGCCGTCGGCGGTGGTGAAGAGAGTGGGCCCGAAGCCGACGGTCAGGGTCAGCCCGGACGCCGGCAGGCCGACCGCCTCGCCGGTGTCGTCCGGGGGCGCGTACCGGTCGCCGTCGACCGCGCCGACCTCGCCGGCGTCCTGCCCGGCGGTCATCCGGCGGGCGGCGGCGGTCCAGTCCCGCAGCAGCGCGACGAGGTCCTCGCGGCTGTCGGTGGTGACGTCGAGGGCGACGAAGTGCAGCCGGTCCTGGGCGGGCGTGACGATGCCGGCCTGGTGCTCGCCGTGGAAGGGCACCGCGTCGTCGGCGGTGACCGCCGCGGAGGCGTCGTCGGCGGTGGCCCGGCCGATGACCCCGCCGGCCGTGCCCGCGGCGAGGACACCGGCGGTGCCGGCGCCGAGGGCGCCGAGCAGGCGGCGGCGGGACAGGCCCGCCCGGTCGGAGGTCGGCCCGGTCATCGTCCGGCGACGACCCCCGCGACCCGGCCGACCGACTCCGACAGCGCGGTGACGGCGTCGGACAGGCCGCGCAGCTGCTCCTCGGTCAGCTGGTCGTGCGGGGTCCAGCCGCCGTCGGTGCGGTACTGCTCCAGCTCGGCCCGGGTGGCGGCGAACCGCTCGTCGATCTCCGCCACCAGGTCGGGGTCGGCCTCCTCGAGGTGGGGGCGCAGCGCCTGGACGGCGGCCTCGGAGCCCTCGAGGTTGGCGGCGAGGTCCCACAGGTCGGTGTGCGAGTACCGCTCCTCCTCCCCGGTGATCTTGCCGGTGGCGATCTCGTCGAGGAGGGCCTTGGCGCCGTTGGCCAGCTGCAGCGGCTCCAGCGTCGTCGCGTTCGCCCGGTCGACGACCTGCCGCACGTCGGACAGCAGCCGGTCGGCGTAGGGCGCCATGCCCTCGGTGGTGCCGCCGACCCACAGCGCCTGCTCGATGCGGTGGAACCCGGTGAAGTCCTCGCCCTCGGCCTGGTCGCCCTCGCGGCCGTCGATGACCGGGTCGAGGTCGCCGAAGCTCTCGGCCACCGGCTCGATCCGCTCCCAGGGGGTGCGGGCCACCGGGTAGAGGGCCTGGGCGCCCTCGACGTCGCCGGCCTGCACCGCGGCCACGAAGGCGGTGGTCTGCTCCAGCAGCACGCCGGTCTGGTCCTGCACGTACCGCTGGTAGTCGGCGCCGGCCTGCGCGAGCGCCGCGTCCTCCGCCGGCTGCGCCGCCCCGCCGGTCACGGTGCGCTCGCTGGAACTGCCGTCGGCGGCCGAGCAGGCGGCGGTGGTCAGCGCGGCCAGCAGGCCGGCGGTGAGCAGGGGGAGGCGGCGGTCGCGCGCGGACATGCGGGGAGGTCTCCGACGGCTGGGGAGGGGTCCGGGCCGGACCGGCGCCGGAGGGGTGACTGAGGCAAGGCACACCTTACTGACCGGCTGCGGCCGGCCCGGGTCCCCCGGCACGGCGGCGCTCGGCGGCGGTCCGGGCGCGTGGCAGGGTGGCGGCATGTCCGAGACGACGGTGACCCCGACCACGGTGACCCGCGAGGACGCCGGCGGCGTCGCGACGATCACCCTCCGGCGACCGGGACTGACCCGCGTGGGGCGCCGGGAGCTGCTCGCGGTGGTCCGGGACGTCGCCGCCGACGCGTCGGTGCGCGCGGTGCTGCTCACCGGCACCGGCCGGGCGTTCTGCGTCGGCCAGGACCTCGCCGAGCACGTCGAGTCGCTGCGCGGGGACGCCGCCACGTCGCTGTCGGTGGTGGAGGAGGAGTACAACCCGCTGCTGCTGGAACTGGCCGCGCTGCGGGTGCCCGTCGTCGTCGGGATCAACGGGGCGTGCGCCGGGGCGGGCCTGGGCATCGCCATGGCCGGCGACCTGCGGGTGGCCGCGGCCGGCGCCAAGTTCACCACCGCGTTCACCGGCATCGGGCTGTCCAGCGACTCGGGGCTGGCCTCCCGCCTGGTGCACAGCGTCGGCGTCGGCCGGGCCACCGAGCTGCTGCTCCTGCCCGACCCGTTCCCCGCGGAGGACGCGCTGCGGTGGGGGCTGGTGCACCGCGTGGTCGCGCCCGAGCAGGTCGCGGACGAGGCCCGGGCGCTGGCGCAGCGGCTGGCCGGCGGCCCGACGGCGGCCTACCGCGCGCTGAAGACGGTGCTGGCCACCGCGGCCACCGACCCGCTGGCGGACACGCTGGCCCTCGAGGCGCGGCTGCAGACCGAGCTGGGGCGCACCGCCGACCACGCCGAGGCGGTCGAGGCGTTCCTCGCCAAGCGGCCGCCGCGCTTCACCGGCCGGTGACGGAGCACGGGCCGGTGCCGCGGGCCGGCACGCCGCGGGACGCCGGGGAGCAGCCGCTGCCCGCGCGGCCGCTGCCGGACGGGCGCGCGGGCCGGCCGCCGCCGCCCCGGCCGGCCACGGCGAGCTCCGTGGCCCTGCCGCTGGCCCCGCCGGAGGCGCGGCGCCCGGTCGGCGTGCGGCTGGCGGCCGTGCTGTGGGGGGCCGGCAGCCTGGCGGCGGCCGTAGGGCTCGGGGCGATGCTGCTCGACCGGGCGGCGCTCGACGCGCGGCTGACGGCCACCGCCACCGCCGAGGACCCCACGGCCTCCGCCGAGCTGGTCGCCGACGGGGTGCGCACGCTGGTCGCCGGCGTGGTCGGCGGGGTGGGCCTGCTCGTCCTGGTGTCGCTGGTCTGGGTGGCGCTGGTGCTGCGGCGCCGCTCGTGGGCGCGGTGGGCGCTGCTGCTGACCCTGCTACCGCTGCTGCTCGCCCTCGACGTCGCGCAGAGCGTGGCGGCCGGGGACGCCGACCTCGACCGGGTCGCCCTCCTCACGGCGGCCGGCCTGTTCGTCGTCGCCGTCGTCCCGCTGTTCCTGCGCCCGGCCCGGGCCTGGTACCGCGCCCGCTGACCAGCCGTCCAGCGCGGCGAGCAGGGCCTCGCACGAGCGGACGACGACGTCGGCGGCGTCGGCCGTCGCGCGGTCGGCCAGCGGGTCGGCCGCGGCCGCGCGCCAGCGCCCCAGCGCGGCCACCGCCGCCGTCCGCAGCGCCGCCGGGGGTGTGTCCGCCGGCAGGCCGAGCCGGGCGGCGGGGCCGGTGCCCTCGCCGCCGAGCAGCCGCCGCCCCTCCGCCTCCGCCCCGGCGGGCAGCGGCGAGCCCGGCCCCCGGGAGCGGGTCAGCAGCTCCAGCTCGTCGAGCTCGGGGAGGGCCAGCCGGATGCGCTCGAGCTCCGCGCCGAGCACGGCCGAGCGCGGTCCCGGGTGCGCGGCCAGCACCGTGCCGAGCAGCCGCAGCGCGGCCCCGGCGCGCACCAGCGCCCCGCGCTCGGTGACCTGGACCCGGACCAGCAGCTGCAGCTCGACCAGCCCGCTGCGGCGCAGCAGCTCCTCGGCGAGCGTGGCGGCGTCGGGGACGCCGGCCCGCACCAGCGTGACCGACAGCCGGGTCCCGTAGAGGCCCAGCCGGTCGAGCAGGCCCTCGCGGACCTCCCGGGACGGCGCTCCGGGCACGTCGGCGCGGACGAACCGGTCGGCGGTGAGCAGCATCCCGGCGACCTGGGCGGGGTCGGCGCCGGCCAGCGCCCGCAGCGCGGTGAAGTCGCCCTGCCGCAGCGTGCGGCCGGCCAGCGCGAGCAGCCCGGTCACCGGCACCACCGCGGAGCCGACCGCCTGCAGCGCCGGGTCGCCGGACAGCCGCCGGGCCACCGACGCGGCCGCCTCCAGGGCGTCGAGCCGCCCGGCCCCGACCTCGTCGGCCCGGGACAGCACGGTGATCGTGGCGGCGCGCCCGCCGGTGGCCTCCTGGAAGGCCGAGAGGACGGCGAGGTCGGCCGGCTGGGGCTGCCGGGTGAGGAAGACGACGGCGTCGGCGCCCGACAGGCCCTCGTCGGCGGCGAGGAAGGCGGAGGTGCGCGCGCTGGTGTCCGCCGACAGCGAGGCGGTGCCGGGGGTGTCGACGACGGTGGCGGGGAGCAGGTCGGCGGAGGGCCAGTCGACCTCGAGCGAGGCGACCTCCTCCGGCGGGGTGCCGCCGAGGTCCAGCTGCAGCCCGCCCCCGGCCCGGCGCACCGGCAGGTGCCGGGACCCCCCGTCGGTGCCGTGCAGCACGACCCGCGGGGTGGCGCCGTGGCGGTAGAGGGTCACCACCCGGGTGCACTCGCCGGCGTCGGTGGGCGCGATGCGGGCGCCCACCAGCGCGTTGAGCAGGGTCGACTTGCCCGACTTGACCCGGCCGACCAGCGCCAGGCGCAGCGGCTCGTCCAGCCGCCGCCGGGCCTCGGCCAGCCGCGCGGCGACCTCGGGGAGGTCGCGGTGGGCCTCGACGGCGTCGTCGAGGAGGGCGCGCAGCGCGTCGGTCACCGGGGGGTCGTCCGGGCGACCGTGCCTCACGGGACGGGCACCGGCTCGCCGCCGAGCCGGGCGACGTCGGCGGCCAGCCGGTCGAGCTGCTCGCGCCGCTGCCGCAGCAGGCGGGCGCGGGCGTCGCGGTCGGCGGCGGCGGCCTGCGCCGCGCGCTGCGCGGCCGCCACGGCGTCGGCCAGGGACCGGGACACCTCGTCGGCGGTGTCGGTGATCAGGTCGCGCAGGGTGCGCTGCACCGTGCGCAGCCGGTCCTTGAGGTGCTTGCCGACCTGGAAGACCACCTCGTCGAGGTGCCGCCGCACCACCGTGCGGGCCTCGCCGCGCCGCTTCTGCAGCCGCTGCTTCTGGTCGTCGGTGTAGGCCTTGCGGCCCATGAGCACACCGGCGGCCAGCGAGATCGGGTTGATGATCGCCAGGCCGGCGAGGCTGGTGACCAGGCCGGTCATGAGCACGCCGGTGTAGGAGCCGCGCAGCCCGACCAGCGTCCGCTCCCGCAGGGTCATGGCACCGTCGTCGACCGCGGGGACGTCGACGAGGTCGTCCAGGGCGTCGTCGGGGTCCCCCACCGACAGCGCCGGGACCACGCCCCCGCCGTCGCGCTCGAACTGCTCGACCACCTGCTCGGCCAGCCACTGCGACCGCTGCTCGGCCCACACGAAGCTGTCGGCCACGGCCGCGGCGACGCGCTCGTCGAGCCAGGCGGAGATCTCCGGCCAGGCCGCCCCGGGGTCGCGGGCGGCGATGACCTCCTCGGCCTCCCGGACCACCACGCGCGAGCGGTCGCGCAGGTCGTGGTCGATGTCGGCCATGAGGTCGGTGACGCCGTCGGCGAGCACCTGCTGCCAGCGCGAGGAGCGGCGCCGCTGGTCGTCGGCGGCCGCCTTGGCCGCCTCCAGCCCGCGCAGCAGCTCCTCGCGGCCGGCGGGGTCCTCGAGGGCGGCGAGCTCGCTGCGCACCGCCAGGGCGAGCTGCCCGGTGACGGCGGTGAGGTCGTGCACCAGCGACCGGCGGGCCAGCGTCTCGGCCCGGTCGACCACCTCGCGGCGCAGGTGGTCGACCAGCGCGGCGATCCCCGACTCGGTGTGCAGCCCGCGGTCGCGGTGCTGCACCGCCAGCAGGGCCAGCGCCGAGGACACCGCGAACAGCGGCGCGTCGAGACCGCGGTCGGCCAGGTGGCGGCGGTCGATCTCCTCGATGGTCCGCCAGTCGGTGCAGACGTCGGTCTTGGTGAGCACGCAGACGACGGTGGGGCACAGCGCGGCCGCCTGGTCGAGCAGCGCCATCTCCGGCGCGGTGAACTCCTGGCTGGCGTCGGAGACGAAGACGACGGCGTCGGCGGTGGGCAGCAGGTCGAGCGTGGCCAGGGAGTGCGCGATCCCGACGCCCCCGACGCCGGCGGTGTCCACGAGCTCCAGGCCGCCCTCGAGCAGCCGGCGCGGGAGCTCCACCTCGGCACGCACCAGCCCGCGGGCGGCCTCACCGGTGACCGCCGCCGCGACCGTCTCCACCGGCACCGCCTCGCGCTCGGCGCCGTCGGCCCGCACGAGGGTCGCGCGGGGCTCGGCGCCGGCCCGGACCACGGTGGGGACGACGGTGGCGACGTCGTCGGCGACCGGGCACACCGGCACGCCGACGAGGGCGTTGACCAGGGAGCTCTTGCCCTGCTTGGGCTCGCCGACCACCAGCACCCGCACGCCGGGGGTGCGGGCGCGCTCCGCGGCCAGCGTCAGCCGGCGGTGCAGCTCCGGGCGCTCGCAGGCCTCCGCCAGCACGAGCGCCCGGTCGACGAGCTGTTCGGGTGTGACCACGCCCACCTCCTGGTCCTCCCCCGTCCTACCACCCCGGGTCGCCGGGCCCGGACGGCGCCCGGCCCCGGCGTCCGCGGGGGACACCGGGGCCGGGGCCGGCCGGGTGGGTCGGTGCGGGTGGGTCAGTGCACGGCCGTCACGTCGGTGGACAGGTCGTTGTGGTCGAGCGAGTCGTCCACGTCGACCAGGTCGTCGTCGGACAGGTCGTTGTCGTCGAAGGAGTCGTCGACGTCGACCCCGTCGTCGTCGGACAGGTCGTTGCCGTTGAGCGAGTCGTCGACGTCCAGACCGTCGTTGTCCTGGGACAGGTCGTTGCCGTTGAGCGACCCGTTGAGCGAGTCGTCCACGCCGTCGTTGTCCTGGGACAGGTCGTTGCCGTTGAGCGAGTCCTGGACGTCGACGTCGAGCCCGTCGTTGTCCTGGGACAGGTCGTTGCCGTTGAGGGAGTCGTTCACGGAGTTGTCGACCGAGTTGTCCACGGAGTTGTCGGTGGTCGAGTTGTCCACGGAGTTGTCGGACAGGTCGTTGCCGTTGAACGAGTCCTGGACGTCGACGTCGACCCCGTCGTCGTCGGAGAGGTCGTTGCCGTTGAACGAGTCGGTCACCGAGTTGTCGGTGGTCGAGTTGTCCTGGCCGGAGTTGTCCTGGTTGCCGTTGAAGGAGCCGTTGAACGAGTCGTCGACGCCGTCGTTGTCCTGGTTGTAGGAGTCGGTGACCGTCGTGGAGTTGTCGGTCGTGTTGCCGCTGCCGACGACGTTGCCGTCGCCCTGCTGCACGTTGCCGGAGTTGACGACCTCGACGTCGACGTCGACCGAGTTGTCCTCGCTGTTGTCGACGACCACGCCCTTGACGTCGTCGCCGGCGGCCACGCCGTCGCCGCCCACGACCACGTTGTCGTCGCCGAAGATGGCCTGCGCGTCGCCGCTGACCCAGATGCTGTGCGAGGCGTCGATCTCGACGTCGATGTCGGTGTAGCTGTAGTTGATCGTCTGCAGGTGGGTGATCACCACCGGCTCCGCGGGCGCCGGCGCGTGCCCGCCACCGCCGCCACCGCCGCCGTGGCCACCGCCGTACCCGCCACCGGAGTGGTCGTCGTCGTCGTCGCAGTCGTGCTCGCCGGCCGGCGGGGCGGGGGTCGGGCTGACGCCCTCGTCGTCGTCGCAGGCGTCCTTGCCGCCGTGCCAGCCGCCGTGGCCACCGCCGTGCCCGCCACCGGAGGAGTCCTCGTCGCGCCCGCCGTGCCAGCCGCCGTACCCGCCGTGACCGCCGTCGTCGTCGCGGCCGTGGCCGCCGTGGCCACCACCGTGCCCGCCGTCGTGCCCGCCACCGGAGCCGCCCTGCCCGCCGTGGCCGCCCTGCCCGCCGTGGCCGCCCTGCCCGCCGCCGGCCCAGCTGACCGGCGCGTAGCTGGCCACCATGGGCACGAGGTCGTCGACCTCGGCCGGGGTGGCGTCGAGGCCGGCGGCGGCCAGCGTGCCCTCGGGGTCCTCGGCGTAGGCCGCGGCGGCCTCGGGGTCGCGCAGCAAACCGAGGATGAAGTCGATCAGCGAGCCGGCGAGCGATGTCATGGCGTCCTCCGTCGTGTGGGCCGCCCGTCATCGGGCGGCCGGCGAGCTGCCTGGCCGCAGTCCAACCGCAGCGGAGGGTCACGGCATCGGGGGACCGCCCCCTGTCTCGACCACCCGTTTGGGGGGTGCCGCTGACTCCCCGTTAGGGGGTAGCGGGGTGTCGCCCCCTTCTCGGCGCGGAACCGGCTCCGCTGCCCACCGGGACCGAGACAGGCGTGACGCGTGGGACATACGGTCCGGACGACTCTCCGGTCCAGCGACGGGCCGGTCGGGGGAGATGCCTGGGGGTCTTGTGCGCAACCGCGAGTACGGACTGGGGATCGACGTCGGCGACCACGGGGTCGCCGCCGCGGTCTGCAGGGACGACGCGACGGGACCCGAGCCGCTGCCGCTGCCCCCCGCCGGGGACGACGCGCTCCGCGGCCTGGTCGCCCGCACCGGCACCTCGACGCCGGTGTACGCCGGGGACCGCCCGGTCGCGGCGGCCGACCTGCTGGCCGCGCAGGTGCAGCGGGTCCGGGACGCCGCGGCCGACAGCGAGGGGCGCCCCGACGGGTGGACCGTCGTCACCGTGCCGCCGTCCTGGGGCGGGCACCGCCGCGCCGAGCTCGCCCGCGCGCTTGAGCGGGCCGGCGTCCCGCGCTTCAGCCTGCTCTCCGGCGCGGTGGCCGCCGTCGCGCACCACGTGGCCGCCGGCCGGCTGCCGGCCCGGCCGACCGTGGCCGTCCACGACCTGGGCGCGAGCACGCTGGACCTCGCGGTGGTCGGCCCCGCCCCCGACGGCCCCGCGGGCCTCGACCACCTGGCGCCCCCTCCCCCGCCCGAGCCGTGGGGCGGCCGCGACGTCGACGACGCGGTCCTCGCCCTCGTCCGCCGCAGCCTCCCGGCCCCCGTCGCGGCACCCGCGCAGCTCCGCGCCGCCTGCGTCGCGGCGAAGGAGGAGCTGTCCTCCTGCACCACCGCCTGCGTCGACGCCGGGGACGGACCGGTCCGGCTCACCCGCGAGGAGCTCGACGAGCTGCTGCTGGACCGGGTGCAGGAGTCGGCCGCCGCGGTGGCGGCCGCCGCCGGCGCCGCGGGCCGGGCGGTCGCCGACCTCGACGCCGTGGTGCTGACCGGCGGCGGTTCGCGGGTGCCGCTGGTGGCCGAGGTGCTCTCCGGCGAGCTGGACCGGCCCCTGGTGGTCGGCCCCGACCCGGCGGGGACGGCCGCCCTGGGCGCCGCGGCGCTGGCCGCGGAGGCCCTGCGGACGGCGGGCGAGGCGGCGACGGAGACCGCGGCGGCCGCGGATCCCACGCCCGCCGGCACGCCTCCGCGCCGGAGGCGTCCCCCGGGCCCCCGCTCGGGCCGGCCGCCGGTCGGTCCTCCCCTGCACCCGGCCGGGAGCGCCGGGCGCTCCGCCGCGGCCCACCGGCTGCACCGGTACGGCGTCGTGGCGGCCCTGTTCCTGCTGCTCGCGGTCGGGCCGGCGGCGCTGGCCGCGGTCCTGGGCGGCACGGACACCGCGGTCGCACCCGGCGCGGGTGTCGCCTCGGCCCGGGAGGCGGCGGCCGACACCGGCTCCCCGGCGCCCGCGGCCCCCGAGGGGACCGCCGGCGCCTCCGGGAACGGCGCGCCGGCGGCCGGTGACGGGTCCGGCCCGGTCGGCCGGACGGCCGCCGATCCCGGCCGCGGCACGGCCGCGGGGTCCGACACCGGCTCCGGCACCGGGTCCGACGCCTCGGCGCCGGGGACGCCCCCGGCAGGCACCCCGGGGGCCACCCCGCCCGCCGGCACCCCGGCGCCGGGGACGGCGGCCGGGACCCCGGCGGCGGGCTCCCCCGCGCCCGCCGGGGTGCCCACCGGCACGGCGGCGGGCACCCCGGCGGCCGGCAGCCCCACGACCGGCAGCCCCACGACCGGCAGCCCCACGACCGCCGGGCCCACCACCGGCAGCTCCGCACCCCCGGCCACCGGCAGCGGCACGACGCCGACCGCCGCGGCCGAGCCGCCGCCCACCGGGTCCGCCCCACCCGAGCCCGCGCCGACTCCCACCCCCGACCCCACACCGGACCCGCAGCCGACGCCCGACCCCCAGCCGACCACCCAGCCGACCACCGAGCCCACGCCCGATCCCCCGGCGACGGCCGGACCCGACCCGGCCGTGGAGACCACCGCCGGGGACGCGACGTCCGGTGCCACGTCCGGTGCCACGTCCGGCGGCACGTCCGGTGCCACGGACGGGGACACCGTCACCCCGGCGGAGGCCCCGTGACCGCCGCACCGTGCGCCCCTGGCACCGCGACCGCCGGTCCGGGGCACGGCCGGGTGCGCGACCTCGCCACCGGCGCCGGCCCCCTGCTCGTCCGCGGCGCCGGAGGCACCGGCAAGACCCGCCTGCTCGCCGAGCTGGCCGCCGTCTGGACGCGCGCCGGCGTCCCCGTCCTCGACGGGCGCACAGACGACCTGACCCTCCCCCCGGGGGAGTTCGCCGTCGTCGTCGACGACGCCCACCGGCTCACCCCGGAGCTCGCCGAGCGGCTCGTCCCGCTGCTGCGGCACCCGCGCGGCCACGTGGTCCTCGCCTTCCGCCCGTGGCCGCGCCCGGCGCCCCTCGGGGCGCTCCTGGCCGAGGTGGGCGCCGACCGGCGGTCGGTGCTGCTCGGTCCCGCCGACCGCGTGCAGGTGGCCGAGTGGGCCCGCGAGCGGCTCGGCGCCGCCGCGGCCCCCGAGCTCGTCGACGCCGTCACCGTCCAGACCGGCGGGCTGCCCGGGCTCGCGCACGCGCTGCTGGCCGCGCTGGCCGCCCGCGGGCGGGGCTCCGACGCGACCCGGCCCGCCGCGGGACGACCGGTGCCCGAGGAGGTGGCCGCGCGGGTCCGGGCCGAGCTCGACGCCGTCGACGACGACACCCGCGGGCTGCTGCACGCCGTCGCGGCCGGCGCCCCGCTCGACGACGACGTGCTCGGCGGGGTGCTCGGTGTCCCGGCCGACGAGGTGGCCGGGCTGCTCGCCGCCGCCCGGGCCACCGGGCTGCTGCAGGCCGGCGGCGCCGTCGTCCCGCTGGTGGCGTCGGTGCTGCTCGGATCGGTGCCGCCCGACGTCACCCGCCGCACCCGGCGCCGCGTGCTGGGCCTGCTCGTCGACCGCGGCGAGGAGCCGGTGGCGCTGGCCCGCCGGCTGGCCGCCGACCGCGTCCGCGACCCGCAGGCGGCCGCGCTGCTCGAGCGGCAGGGCGACGCCGTCCTGGCCACCGACCCGGCCCTGGCCGGTGAGCTGTGGTCCGAGGCGGTCGCCGCCGGAGCCCCGGCACCGGCACTCGCCACCCGCCGCGCCCAGGCCGCCGCGCTCACCGGGGACCTCGACGGCGCCCTGCAGTGGGCCGACGTCGCGCTCGCCGACCCGGCCGCCGCCGACCGGCCCCGCGCCGCCGCGGTGACGGCGACCGTGCTGGCGCAGCGGGGGCTGCTGGCCCGCGCCGCCGAGCTCTACCTCCTGGCCGGGCGGGAGCGCGCCGGGTCGGCGGCCCTGGCCCTGCTGGCCACCGGCGCCGCCGGCGAGGCGGCCACCGTGCTGGCGGGCCCGCGCGCCGGCCTGGGGCTGGCGAGCGTGCTGTCGGTGGGTGAGGAGCTCATGGCCCAGGGTGTGGTGCAGTCGCTGCGCACCGGGGCGGAGGCCGCCGACGGCATCACCGCGGCGCTGTCGACGCTCACCCGCTCGGCGGCGCTGCTCGAGCCGGTCGGCCGCACCGCGCTGCTGCCCGACACCCCCGCCGCCCTGGCCGCGCTGGTCGGGCTGCACAGCGGCGAGCTGCCGGTGGCCGAGTCGGTGCTGCAGCGCGCCGTCGCCGCCGATCTCGGCGGGCCCTCGAGCCGGCCGCGCCACCTGCTGCTGCAGGCGTGGATCGCGATGCTGGCCGGGCGGATGACGCGCGCCCGGGAGCTGATGGCGCAGGCCCGCGCGGTCGCCTGCGGCCCGCTCGAGCCGCGCGACGACGTCTTCCTGCAGGCGATGGAGGTGGGCCTGGCCCGGCGCAGCGGGGACGCCGCGGCCCTCGTCGCGGCGTGGGTGCGGGCCCGGGAGGCCGTCGTCCGGCACCCGGTCGACCTGTTCACCCTGCTGCCGCTGGGCGAGCTGGTGGTGGCCGCGGCCCGGCTGCGCGACGGCGAGCGGCTGCGCTCGCAACTCGCGCAGGCGCAGGACCTGCTGGCCCGCCTCGGCGACCCGCAGCTGTGGGCGGTGCCGCTGCACTGGAGCGGTGCGCAGGCCGCGATCATCACCGACGACCGCGACGGGCTGCGGCCGCACGCGGCGGCGCTGGTCGCCGCCGCCCGGACCAGCCCCTACGCGGCCACGCTGGCCCGCGCCGGACGGACCTGGCTGCAGGTGCTCAGCGACGAGATCGACCCGGCCGCCGTCGTGGCCACCGCCGAGGAGCTCACCGCGGTGGGGCTGGGCTGGGACGGCTCCCGGCTGGCCGGTCAGGCCGCGGCCCGGGCCACCGACCTGCGGGCCCGCGCGGCGCTGCTGGCCTGCGCCCGCTCGGTCGCCGACGGCGCCGGCTGCGAGCCGGCGGCACCGCCGGCCGGCCCGGTGGCGGACGACGCCGACGGCGGCGCCGTCGGGGTCCCCGCGCAGCGGGGGCAGCTCAGCGAGCGGGAGCGCGAGGTGGCGCGGCTGGTCGTGGCCGGGCAGACCTACCGGGAGATCGGCGGGCAGCTCTACATCTCCGCCAAGACGGTGGAGCACCACGTCTCGCGGATGCGCCAGCGGCTGGGCGCCGGCACCCGCTCGGACCTGCTGGCACGGCTGCGCGCCGAGCTGGCCCAGGGGGCCTGAGGATCAGCGGACGCCGGCGAGGGTGGCGCAGGCGCGGCAGACGTCGCGCGACGACGACGGCCACGGCTCGTCGACGGCGACCCGCGCGAGCGTGCCGCACAGCGTCAGCTCGCAGGCGCCGTCGACCTCCCCCGCGGGCCGGTGCAGCTCGACGGCGTGCCACAGGGCGTTCGTGGGGCCGTGCGCCCGGCTGCGGGCGGCGGCGAAGGCGGTGGCGGCGAAGGCGGTGGGGGCCATGCCGGGGAGGTCGGCAGCACGGCGCCGCGGCGCCAGCCGGGCCGCTCCCGGCTCCTCCCTCCGGGTGAGGCGGCAGGCCGGGCGGGCCGGCGGCAGGATGCCCCCCATGGAGCTCACGAAGCACGGTCACGCCTGCGTGGTGGTCAGCGACGGCGACCGGCGGCTGGTCGTCGACCCCGGGGCGTGGACCGAGCCCGCGGCGCTGGAGGGGGCGACGGCGGTGCTGGTGACCCACGAGCACCCCGACCACTTCGCCGGCGACCGGCTGCGCGCGGCCCTGGACGCCGACCCGGCGCTGGAGGTGTGGACCAACCCGTCGGTCGCCGGGCAGCTCGAGGGGCTGGGCGGCCGGGTGCACACCGTCGGCGACGGCGACGCGCTCACGGTCGCGGGCTTCGACGTGACGGTGCACGGGGAGTGGCACGCGGTGGTGCACCCCGAGCTGCCCCGGGTGCGCAACGTCGGCTTCCTGGTGGAGGGGCGGGTGTTCCACCCCGGCGACGCCTTCACCGTGCCGGGGGCGCCGGTGGCCACGCTGCTGCTGCCGGTGCACGCACCCTGGTCGAAGACGGCCGAGGTGATCGACTACGTGCGGGCGGTCGGCGCCGACCAGGCCTACGCGGTGCACGACGGCCTGCTCAACGACACCGGGCTGGGCCTGGTGGGCGGGCTGCTCGGGGAGCGGGGGCCGGGGACCCCCACCCCCTACGCCCGGCTGACGCCGGGGGAGTCGGTGGACCTGTAGCCCGGCCGCTCCCCCGGCGGCCGGTCAGCGGACGGCGCGGCGGTTGCGCCCGGCGATGCTCTCGGCGACGCCGATCAGCAGCACCGCCGCGATGACGGCGCACACGAAGCCGAGGACGTTGAGCTCCCAGATGCTCCCGGTGCCGAAGAACTGCGCGATCAGCCCGCCGATGAGCGAGCCGACCAGGCCCAGGGCGAGCGTGGCGAGGATGCCGAGGTGCTGCTTGCCCGGGACGATGAGGCGGGCGAGGGCGCCGATGACGAGCCCGGCGACGAGGAAACCGATCACGGTGGGACCTCCGTGGGACGCGGCGCCCGGCCGGTCGCCGGGCGCTCCTGTCGCTCCCTCTACCCCCGTGCGCTCGGCCGACGCGTGTCCACCCTCACGGGGGAGGTCAGCCGGCGGGGACCTGCTCGACGTGTGCCGGCAGCTTGTCCAGCTCGCCGTCGACGGTGTCGCGCACCATGCGCTGGAGCGCCGAGCGGGTGAACCGGTCGGCCAGCCGCACGCGGCGCGGCTCGTGGGTGAGCGTGATGGTGACCCGGGTGGCGCCGGGGCCGGCGTCGGCGAGCTCGATGCGCGTCGTCCAGGTCTCGGGGGTGAGCTCCAGCCGGGTGGTGACCAGGCGCTCGGGCTCCCACTCGACGATCTCCCCGCGCGGGGCGCCCGAGCGGGGGGTCGCGCCGTCGGCGAGCCGGCCCGGCACGCAGACGAACCGCGCGCCCTCCCCGGCACGGTCGCCGTCCACCACGTAGGAGACGTCGCACACCGCGCAGTAGGGCTCCAGCACGGCCAGCGCCCGCCACACCCTGCTGCGCGGGGCCGCCACCTCCCGGGTCCCGCTCGCCGTGGTCACCCCTCGACGGTAACCGGGCGGCCGCGGACGCCTGGCCGGGACGCGAGGTCGGCCAGCACGCCGCGGGCGACGGCGTAGCGCTCGGCCCCGACCCGCCCCGCCCAGTCCCGCTCCACCGCCGCGAGCCGGTCGCGGGCGGCGTCGTCCACCGCCCGGCCGCGGTCGGTCAGCCGGACCAGCCGCGCCCGCCGGTCACCGGGGTCGGGCACGACCTCGACGTAGCCGCCGGCCTCCAGGGGCGCCAGGGCCTGGGCCAGCGCCTGCTTGGTCAGCCCGCTGTCGACGGTCATCCGGCTCAGCCGCTCGCCCTCGGGCGGCAGCAGGGCCAGCAGCCGGTAGTGACGCATCCGCAGCCCGGGGAAGCGCTCCTCGCTGAGCGCGTAGAGCTCGTCGCGGACCCGGCTCATCGCCGCCTCCAGCAGGGCGGTGACGAGGGGCGGAAACCCGTTGACGGGATCGGACAAGCTGCTTCACCATCACCCTCGTCAGACAAGCGGCTTGACCATTCTCCCACGGAGCCCGCGATGACGACCTCCCCCCGGAGCGCGACGACGGGAGGCGAGCTGCCCGGCGGGGCCGTCATCGCCGACCTGCTGCCCGGCCTGCGCCGCTGGACCGCCGACCCCGGGCTCGAGGTGGACGCGGTCACCTGCCGGCCCCTCCCGCACGACATCAGCGCCCCCACGACCCGCGGCCTCGCGCGGGTGCGGGTCGAGGGCCGCGACGGGGCGGGGCGGCCGGTCGAGCTGCGCCTGGTGGCCAAGGAGCTGCAGTCGGCCCGGTACGGCCTGCCGCCGCAGATGCCCGACGACGCGCGGGCGCACCTCGACGCGACCATCCCGTGGCGGATGGAGGCCGACGTCCTCGCCGCCGGCCTGGCCGAGTGCGCGCCGCCGGGCCTGCGGCCCCCGACCGTGGTCGCGGTGCACGAGCAGCCCGGTGACCGGCTGACGCTGTGGTTCGAGGACGCCGACCCCGTCGACGCCCCGTGGACGGCGGAGGACACCGTGCGCGCCGCGGAGGCGCTCGGCCGGCTGGCCGCCCGCCGCCGGGGACGCCCGTGGCCGGCCATGCCGGGAGGGGACTTCCTCACCGTCTACCGCGACGAGCAGCTCGGCAGCTGGGCGGTCCCCTGGCTGCTCGACGACGGCACCTGGGCCGCGCCGGTCATGCAGGTGCCCGAGGTCGCGGCCCTGCGCGCGGAGGTCTGCGCGCTGACCACCCGCGTGACCGGCCTGCACGCCCGGCTGGCGCCCCTGCCGGTGCTGCCGAGCCACGGGGACGCGACCCCGATGAACCTGCTGCGCCCCGCGGCCGCGCCGGACACGTTCGTGCTCGTCGACTGGGCGATGGCCGGGCCGGCACCGGCCGGTTTCGACCTCGTGCCGCTGCTGTTCGGCCGGGCGGAGTGTGGGGACGCGCCGGCCGAGGAGGTGCCGGGCCTGCTCGGGCCGGCCGTCGCCGCCCACGTGCGGGGCCTGGCCGCCGAGGGGGTCGAGGTCCCCGCCGAGGAGGTGGAGACCGGGGTGCTGCTGGCGGCGCTGCTGCGGTACCCCTGCACCGGCATGCCGCTGCACGTGCTGTTCGAGCCGGTCACCGACGAGCTGCTCGGCTACGCCGCCCGGCGCGCCGGCTTCGTCCGGATGGTCCTCGACCTCGAGCCCCGCCTGACCGCGCTCAGCGGCCGGTGACCGAGACCTCGAACTCGACCTGGCTCACGTCGGGGCGCAGCCGGGAGAAGCTGTGCACCAGCGGGTGCCCGTCGCTGTCGCGCACGGTGGTGCGGACGACGAGCAGCGGGGAGCCGGCGGCGACCTGCAGCAGCTCGGCCTCGTCCGGGGCGGCGGTCCCGACGTCGACGACGATCCGCGCGTGGGCGAGGTCGGCGCCGTACTCGCGGCGCAGGAACTCGTAGAGCGAGCCCTCGCTGAAGTCCTCGACGGCGGCCTCGGGGTAGCGGTCGGCGGGCAGGAAGCTGTGCGCCACGTGGTTGGGCGCGCCGTCGACGCTGCGCAGCCGCTCGAGCTCGACGACGTCCTGGGCGACGTCGAGGGCGAGCTCGGCGGCGACCGGCGGCGGCGCCGGGACCACCCGCTGCCGGAGCACCGTGGTGCCCACCTGCGCGCCCTGCTCGGCCATCACCGAGCTCCACCCGGCGATGCGGTGCACGAAGCTCTCGCGGTACTCGTGCCGGATGGCCGGCCGGGTGACGTAGGTGCCGCGGCCCTGCTCGCGCACCAGGTGCCCGTCGGTGACCAGCCCGTCCACGGCGCGGCGCAGGGTGATCCGGCTGACCCCGTACTCGGCGCACAGCACCGGCTCCGGGGGAAGCAGCGCCCCCTCGGGCAGCGCCGCCACCCGGCGCCGCAGGTGCTCCCGGACCGAGAGGTACTTCGGTCCCGCCGTCGCTGCCGTCACGCCCGCCAGCGTAGGCGGGGGAAGACGTCTGCGGACGTCATGTCGTATGAGACGTCTCTCCCGTTCACCCTCCCGGGGCGCGCAGCTCGATCACGGTGACCTCCGGCCGCGCGCCGACCCGCATCTGCGGACCCCAGTTGCCCGCTCCGGCGGTCACGTAGAGCTGGGTGTCGCCGTGGCGCGACAGCCCCTCGACGGCGGGCTGGTCGAGCCGGATGGCGTAGTCGAAGGGCCACAGCTGACCGCCGTGCGTGTGACCGGACAGCTGCAGGTCGACCCCGGCGGCCCGGGCCTGCTCCACCTGCACCGGCTGGTGGGCGAGCAGGACGACGGGGACGGCGTCGTCGCGGCCGTCGAGCGCGGCGTCGACGTCGGCGCCGTGGCCGGGCAGACCCGAGGACGCCGCCGTGCGGTCGTCGATCCCGGCCAGGTCGAGGCTCGCCCCGCCCCGGCGGATCGCCACCCGCTCGTTGCGCAGCACGTCGATGCCCAGGGTGGGCAGGTGCCGCAGCCACGCCTCGGTGTCGACGAAGTACTCGTGGTTGCCGGTGACGAAGAAGACGCCCTGCTCGCTGACCAGGTCGGCCAGCGGCGCGGCCTCCCCGCGCAGCTCGTCGACCTCGCCGTCGACGAGGTCGCCGACGATGGCCACGACGTCGGGGCGCTGGGCGTTGACGGTCTCGACCACCCGCTCGAAGCGCCGGCCGCCGTAGGTCGCCGACAGGTGCCCGTCGGAGAAGGTGACGATGCGCAGCCCGTCCAGCGCCGGGTCCAGCCGCGGCAGGGTGACCGGCACCCGGCGCACGACGGGCGCGGAGTTGGCGAGGTAGGCGCCGGTGCCGGCCGTGCCGAGCGCCACCGCGCCGGCCGTGACGGCGAGGCCGCGGGCGAGGAACAGCCGCCGGCTCGGCAGAAGGACCCCGTCCTCCTCCTCAGCGCTCGCAGGCTCGCGGCGAGCCTCTGGACGGGGCCGACCCGGCTCGGCAGCCGCGGCCGCGGCGCCGGCCGGGACTCGGTCCGGCACCGGGTCCGGGGCGGCGGCGGGCGCGCGCCGGCGGTCGCGCAGCCGCAGCAGCAGCCGCACCGGCTCGAGGGCCAGCAGGGCGAGGAACAGGTAGAAGGCGATGCCCAGCCAGCTGTAGCCGGCCCAGGCCAGGACCACCTCGGCCTCGAACGGCAGCGCGCGCCGCAGCAGCACGGCGCCGGCCGGGAGCAGCGCGAGGACGGCGGTGAGCAGCGTCAGCCGCCGGCGCAGCCGCCCGGGCACGGTGGTGGCGCGGACCAGCCGCCACCACAGGTAGGCGTGCAGCAGGAGCATCGCCACGAGGACGACCGTGCCGAACCCGAGCAGGGCGATCAGGGACAGCGGAGGACCTCGCTTCGGACGGACGGCGGGCGGCACGTGCCCGGCAGGGGAGACGCGCGGGCCGGTCCCCCTGTTCCCGCCCGGCGCGCCGTCAGGCCCCGGTCAGGCCCTGATCAGGCCCCGATCAGGCCTTGGCAGCGGCCTTGACGGCGGTGCGCAGGTTCGGCTCCAGCGCCCAGAACGCGCGGTCGGCCCGTTCGGCGCGGACCTCCTCGAGGGCGTGCAGCCGGCCGTAGGTGAAGGTGTCCTCCCCCGCGCCGGAGGCCGCGGTGGCCAGCCGGGTGCACCACTGGCGGGTGACCACGGTGTCCTGCGCCTCGCCGAGCACGTCCTGGACCTGCTTCATGCAGGTGACCAGCGCCTCGGCGGGCGCGCCGAGCACCGGTGTGGCGACCTCGGCGGTGTAGCGGACCCGCTTGGCCGCCTTGCGCGCCTCGTGCAGGGCGTGGTCCGCGTCCTGGTCGTGGACCTCCTCCTGGGCGCCGCGGGTGCGTGCCTCGTCGATGCGGGCGGCCAGCCGCTTGCCGGTGCGCCGGACCGCGTCGGTGAGCACCGCCCGCGCCGGCTCGCCGGCGGCCGCGGCCAGCGGCGGGTCGGCCAGCAGCGCGTCCAGGGAGTCCAGCAGGGCCAGGTGACGCTTGTCCGACAGCGCCCGGACGGCCGCCTTGCGCCCCCGCTCGACGTCGGCCACCTCGGTGGTGCGCAGCCGCGCGGACACCGGCCCGCGGACCAGCTCGACCGGCTGGGTGGCCACGACCGCGCGCAGGTGCTCGAGGGCCACCTCGCCGTCGCGGGCACCGGAGAGCGCGGCGCCGATCCACCGCAGCTCGTCGCGGACGGGGTCGGTGGCGGTGCGGTCGAGGACGGGCCGGAAGGCGGCGAGGATGCTGCGCAGCCGCCGGCAGGCCACCCGCAGGTCGTGGACGCCCTCGGGGTCGCCGGTCCGCACGCCGATGTCGGCGACCTGCAGCGCCTGGACCTGGGCGCGCAGGGCCCCCAGGACGACGTCGGCCGCGGTCGGGCCGGAGCCGCCGTCGTCCCGCTTGCGCCCCTTCTTCTTCCGGCCCTTGGCGGGCTCGGGCGCCGGGGCTGCGGCGGGGACGGGCGGGGCCGGGGCCAGCGCGGCGAGCCGGCCGGCGAGGACCCGGGAGAGCTTGGACGGCGAGTCCGAGGGCCGGATGCCGGCCGCGGCCAGGGCCTCGGTGACGGCGTCGAGCAGCGCCTCGTCGCCGTCGACGAGCTCCACCTCCAGCTCGCGCCACGTGGTGACCTCGGCCGGGGAGGCCGGGTCCGGCGCCAGCGCGGTGCCGGTGACGGTGTCGGCGGCGACCTGGGCCAGCAGCCGGCCCTCGCCGTCGCGCAGGTCGGTCACCAGCCGCGTCGTCTGCAGGGTGGCGACCGGCTCGGGGCGGACCCCGCGCAGGACGGCGGTGACCGGCTCGGTGACCGCCTTGGGCACGACCGTGCGCCGCACCCCGAGCGGGGCGTGCACCTCGCGGCGCGAGCCCGCGACGGCGGTGGGCAGCTTGAGGTGCCAGCCGGCGTCGGTGCCGCCGGTGCGCCGGCGCAGGGTGATCCGCGCGCGGGCCAGCCGCAGGTCCGCGGTGTCGAAGTAGGTCGCGTCGAGCTCCTGCGTCCCCGCGTCCTCGGCGGTGACGACGCCGCCGACCCCGGCCAGGTCGGGCAGGACGGCGTCCGGCCTGGCCTCGAACTTGCGCTCGACCTCGAGTTGCACGCCGCCCACGTCGTCCTCCTCCGCCGGGTCTGCTCCCGTGTCGACCGTAGGCGTGAGCAGGGTGTCGCGGCACTCCGGACCGGGCATGCCCTCGCCGGTGGACCGCCAGAGCAGGCGATCCGGAGGAGGCGAGCACCGTGTTGAGCGAGCGAGACCTGTCCGCGGCGATCGGGAGCACGGCACACGGGCCGGACGGCGAGAAGATCGGCACCGTCGAGAGCTTCTTCGTCGACGACCGCACGGGTGCACCGACCTGGGTCGCCGTCAGCACCGGCCTGTTCGGCACGCGCCACTCCATCGTCCCGGCGACCGAGGCCACCTTCACCGACGGCGTGCTGCAGGTGCCGGTTGGCAAGGACGCCGTCAAGCACGCCCCGGCCATCGGCGGGGACCACCTGAGCCCGGAGGAGGAGGCCGAGCTGCGCCGGCACTACGGCCTCGGCACGGCTCCCGCTGCGGGCACCGGCACGGACGCGCCGACCGCGGCCGGCGGCCCGGTCCCGCCCGTTCCCCAGGACCGGCTCGCCGCCGGGACCCCCGCCGGCCCGGGGACGGCGCCCGCCGGCACGGCCGTGACCGACCCCGGCACCCGGCCGGTGCCGCCGCCGGCGACCGACGTCCGCACCGCCACCGAGCAGGCCGCGCCGCCGCCGGCCGCCGAGCACACCCCGCAGCACGGGATGACCGACGGCGCGATGACCCGCAGCGAGGAGCAGCTGCGGGTGGGTACCCAGCAGGTCGCCGCCACCCGCGTCCGGGTGGTCAAGTACGTGGTCACCGAGGAGGTGCAGGTGACCGTCCCGATCCGGCGCGAGGAGATCCGCGTCGAGGAGGTGCCCCTCGACGCGCCCGACCCCGGCCCCGGCGAGTCGCTGCTCCCGGCCGGTGCGGCCGGCGGGGTCCCCGGCGGGACGGCGGGCGCGATGACGGGCGCGGCGGCAGGTGGGGTGGCCGGCGGCGTGCCCGAGGAGATCGTGCTGCACGCCGAGCGCCCGGTGGTCAACGTCGAGGTCGTGCCGGTCGAGCGGGTGCGGCTGCGCACCGAGCTCGTCCAGGGCCAGGAGCGGATCACCGACCAGGTGCAGCGCGAGCAGATCGTCGTCGACCAGTCCGGCTCACCGCGGCCGACCTCCCCACAGGCAGCGTCCCCGCAGGAGTACCCGACTCAGTAGTACCCCCAGGCGTCGCCGCCGGTGCGCTGACCGGTCCCGCCGGCCGCCGCCTCAGGGACGGCGGTCGGCGAGGAAGGCGAAGCGCTTCCGGGTCGCGGTCACCTCGGCGGCGTCGACGTCGGCGAGCACGAGCGTCTCGCCGCCCGCGGCGCTGGCCAGCAGCTCCCCCATCGGGCTGACCACCTGGCTGTCGCCGGCGTGCTCCAGGCCGTCGCCCCCGGTGCCCACGCGGTTGCAGGCGACCACGTAGGCCTGGTTCTCGATGGCGCGGGCCCGCAGCAGCGTCGTCCAGTGGTGCCGGCGGGGAGCCGGCCAGTTCGCCGTCACCAGGTAGACGTCGGTGTCCTCGGCGGCCGCCCAGAAGACGTTCGCGAAGCGCAGGTCGTAGCAGACGAACGGCGTGATCCGCAGGCCGCCGATGCTCACCGTGACCGGCGCCTCGCCGGCGCGGAACCGCTCGGCCTCGCCGCCGTGGGTGAACGGGTGCAGCTTCCGGTAGCGGTGGGTCGTGCCGTCGGGCCCGGCCAGGACGAGGGAGTTGAACGGCAGGCCGGAGCCGGGTGCGACCTCCGGGCAGCTGCCGGCCACCCACACGCCGTGCTCGGCGGCCTGCGCGCGCAGGAACTGCGCCGAGGGGCCGTCCTCGGGCTCGCCGATGCCGGGTGTCATGGAGAAGCCGGTGGAGAACGTCTCGCTGAGCAGGACGAACTCCGCGCCGGCGGCGGCCGCGCGGGCCACCTGCGGCGCGAGCCGGGCGTAGTTGGCGTCCCGGTCCTCCCAGACGATGTCGTGCTGGACCACGCCGAACCTCATCTGCGGACCCTCTCCCGGACGGACCTCATGGGGACATCCTGCCCAGCCGGGCGACGGCCTCGGTGAGCACCTCGTCGCGCTTGCAGAAGGCGAACCGGACCAGGTGCCGGCCCAGGTCGGCGTGCTCCGCGGTCCAGAACACCCCGGCGGGGACGGCGACCACCCCGGCCCGCTCGGGCAGCGCGCGGCAGAACGCCAGCCCGTCGCCGTCGGGGGCGATCCCGCGGACGTCGACCGTCGCGAAGTAGGTCGCCTCCGGGGCGATGGTGGGCAGCCCCGCGTCGCGCAGGCCGGCCACCAGCACGTCGCGGCGGCGCTCGAGGTCGGCGGCGATGCCGGTGAACCAGGCGTCGGGGAGACCGAGGCCGGCGGCGATCGCCGGCTGGAACGGCCCGGCGTTGACGTAGGTGAGGAACTGCTTGGCGGTGCGGACGGCGGCCACCAGCGGCGCCGGGCCGCACGTCCAGCCGACCTTCCAGCCGGTGGTGCTGAACGTCTTGCCCCCGCTGCTCACCACCAGCGTGCGCTCGCGCAGGCCGGGCAGCGTGGCCGGGGAGAGGTGCTCCGCGCCGGCGAAGACCAGGTGCTCGTAGACCTCGTCGGTGACCAGCAGCACGCCGGCGCCCAGCACGACCTCGGCGACCGCGTCGAGCTCGGCGCGGCCGAACACCTTCCCGGTCGGGTTGTGCGGGGTGTTGAGCAGCAGCAGTCGCGTGCGGTCGGTGACGGCGGCGCGCAGGTCGGCGGGGTCGAACGTCCAGACGGCGCCGTCGGTGTCGGCGGGCGGCGGGGTGAGCGGCACCGGGCGCAGCACGCCGCCGGCCATCGCGACCGCGGCGGCGTAGCTGTCGTAGACGGGCTCGAACAGCACCACCTCGTCGCCGGGCTCGACCAGCGCCAGCATCGCCGCGGTGAGCGCCTCGGTGGCTCCGGCGGTGACCAGCACCTCGGTGTCGGGGTCGTAGGCCAGGCCGCGGAAGCGCTCCACGTGCGCGGCGATCGCGGCGCGCAGCTCCGGAGTGCCGGGGCCGGGCGGGTACTGGTCGTGCGCGGTGCCGATGGCCGCGCGGGCGACGTCGAGGACCTCGGCCGGCCCGGGGGTGTCGGGGAAGCCCTGGCCGAGGTTGATCGACCCGGTCGCCGTCGCCAGCGCGCTCATCTCGGCGAACACCGTCGTCCCGAAGCCCTGCAGCCGGTCGGCGAGGTACGGCGCGCGGGTGCCGGTCACGCGTCCACCGCCGCGAAGCGCACCGACCGCCGGGCGACGTCGGCCTCCTCCAGCCGCACCCGCACCCGCGAGCCGGGCTCCAGGCCGGTGCCGGCGCAGCGCGCCCGCACGGCCGGCTCGTCGAGGACGACGGTGCCGCGCCCGCCGTCGGCGTCCACCACCACCGCCTCGAACTCCTCTCCCTCGCGGCCGGCGAGCAGCCAGGCCTCCGTGGCGTCGACGACCGCCCGCTCCACCGCGCGGGTGCGCCGGTCGGAGGCGGCCATGAGCGCCGGCAGCTCCGGCAGCGCGGCGCGCACCGCGGGGTCGGGCTCCCGGCCCGCGGCCAGCGCCAGGCACACCTCGGTGCCGAACCGGTCGACCAGCCGCCGCAGCGGCGCGGTGACGTGGGCGTACGGGGCGCCCACGCCGGCGTGGCCGGGGTCCTCCGGCGGGTCGCCGTCGACGGGGGTGTAGGCGGCGCCGCGCAGCAGGGCGGCGGCCTCCTCGAGGAAGGCCAGGTGCCGCGGGTCGGTCAGGTCGAGCCCGGCCAGCACCTGGCCCGGTGCCGTGCCCGCGGGCCAGCCGACGCCGAGCAGGGGCGCCAGGCGGCGCAGCCGGGCGACGTCCTCGGTGCGGGCCCGCGGGAGGGTGCGCAGCAGGCCGACGCCACCGTCGAGCATGAGCCGCGCGGCCACCCGGCCGGTGAGCAGCGAGACCTGCGCGTTCCAGCCCTCGACCGGCAGCGGCGCGCGGGTGACCAGCGTCCAGCCGCCGCCGTCGGTGCGGACCACCTCCTGGTCGGGCGAGCCGAGCTCGATGGCGCCGCGGTCGGCCGCCTGCTCCTGCAGCAGCCGGCCGAGCTCGGGCAGCAGCGCGACGGCGTCGGGCAGGGTGCCGGCGACGGCCTGCGCCTGGACGTCGGGGTAGGCCAGCCGCGCACGGCTGCGGACGCGCGCGCGGCGGAGCTCGACCGACCGGACGCCGGCGTCGGCGTCGAGGCGGACGGTCCACAGCGCCGCGCCGCGGACCTCGCCGGGCAGCAGGCTGGCCGCGCCCTCGCTCAGCACCTCCGGGTGCAGCGGCGTGCGCCGGTCCGGCGCGTACAGGGTCTGCCCGCGGCGCCGCGCCTCGGCGTCGAGCGCGCTGCCGGGCGGGACGGCCGATCCGACGTCGGCGATGGCGTAGCTGACGCGGTAGCCGCCGCCGTCGCGGGCCAGGTGCACGGCCTGGTCGAGGTCGCGGCTGCCCGGCGGGTCGACGGTGACCAGCGGCAGGTCGGTGGCGTCGAGGTCGGGCAGCGGCGGCCCGGCGGCGATCCGGGCGGCCTCGGCCAGTGCGGCCGGCGGGAACTCCTCCGGGACGTCGAACTCGGCCCGGATGGCGTCGACGTCGGGACCGGCCGCCTCCGGCCAGCGCGGGACGACGGGGTTCCACGTGGAACGCGCCGCGGCGCTCACGCGACGCGCACGTCCTCGCCGCCCTCGATGGAGACGACGTCGCCGCGGCGGACCTGCCGGCCACGGCGGTCCTCGGGCTCGCCGTTGACCCGGACCGAGCCGGTGACCAGCACGTCCTTCACCTGGGCGCCGGTGGGCACGGCGTCGACGAGCTTGAGCAGCTGGCCGAGGCGGATGGAGTCCTCGCCGGGACGGAGCTCGACGGTGCGCATGTCCCCCATGGTCACGCGGGGACGAGCTCGTCGCCGACCGCCACCCGGCCGGGCACCGGCACCAGCGCGCCGACGGCGAGGGTGCTGCCGCGCTCGCGGTGGATGGTCTTGAGCACGGTGGTGTCGCGGCCGATCCCGCCGGGCTGCGGCCGGGTGACCATGACGCAGCGGCTGACCGGCTTGAGGACGTCGAGCACCGCGGTGCCCAGCCGTACCGTGCCGCCCACCAGGGCGTCCTCGCCGGCGCCGTCGAGGAGCACGTTCGAGCGGAACCGGCGGCGGTCCCAGGTGCCCAGGGTGCCGGTGGAGACCAGCGAGACCCGGATGCGGGAGCTGTCGTGGAACGCGCCGGACGCGCCCTCGAAGGCGTCCCACACGTCCTCGTCGTCGTCAGGGGCCTCGTAGTGCCGCGGCCCGCGCTCGACCTCGGCGGCGCGCAGGGTCACCGGCCGGCCGAGCCAGTCGGACAGGACGCCGTCGTCGGTGGTGACCGTGCCGTCGGGCAGCACCACCTCGACGCCGCCGTCGTCCCGGAGCCGCCCGGCGGCGAAGAGCAGGTCGGGCACCCGGCGGGCGGTGAGGCCGAAGCCGGTGGAGCGGTCGAACAGCGCCCACTGCCGGTCGCCGGTCAGCCCCTGAGGGCCGACGTCGACGGCATCGAGCCGCTCCCCCTGCAGGGACTTGACCGGGTAGCGCCACAGCTCGAGCACGCGCACGTCAGGCCGCCGTCCAGCCGAGGGTCCACGTCCCCGCCCAGGTCTCCCCCGGGTCGAGGACGACGAGGTCGACGCCGTCGGCCAGCGCGTTCGGCGGGCAGGTCATCGGCTCGACGGCGAGGCTGCGGCGGCGCTGACCCTGGGGCAGGGTGTCGCCGCTGTAGACCTGCAGCCACGGCCACGCGCCGTCGACGGCGAGGGTCAGCGCGCCGGCCGGGCCGCGCAGGGTGACGCGGGCCCAGCCGTCGTCGTCGCGGACGAGGTCGGTCAGGGCGTCGTCGAGGGGCCGGTCGCCGATCCGGCCGACCGCGCCGTCGAAGGGCCGGCGGGTGCCGGTGGGCAGGCCGCCCTCGAGGTCGAGGGCGGTGCGGGCGGGGACGGTCAGCTCGGCGTCGCCGATGCCGCCGTCGGCGGTGGCGCCGACCGACAGGTAGGGGTGCATGCCGGCGCCGAAGGGGGCGGGGCGCCGGCCGGCGTTGCGGACCCGCAGGGTGACGGCCAGCCGCTCACCGGTCAGGTGGGTGTCGACGGCGGCGGCGAGCCGGAACGGGTAGCCCGGCCGGGCCTCGACGACGGTGCCGACGGTCACCGCGTCGGAGTGCCGGGCCAGCACCTCCCACCGCTGCCAGCTGACCAGCCCGTGCGCGGCCGGCTTGCCGGGGCCGGCGGTGTCGAGCTGGAGCTGCTGCCCCTCCCACGTCCACTGCCCGTCGCGCAGGCGGTTGGGCCAGGGCAGCAGGACGCCGCCGCGCCGCCCGGTGGGCACGGTGCCGGCCGGGTAGCCGTCGAGGACGTCCCGGTCGCCGACGGTCAGCGCGCGCAGGTTGCCGCCGCGGAGGTCGACGGCGAGCCGCGCGTCCCCGCTGACCAGCTCCACCTCCGCCGGCTCCGTCGTCGGCCAGGCGGTCATCGGCGGGACGCTCATGCCCGGCAGCCCACCACACCAGCACGGGGTCAGCCCACCAGGTCCGTCGCGTCGAGAGCTCGTGCCCTGTTCCGAGCGAGTGCCCTGTTCCACGCGAGCGACGGTGGTGCACCTCTCCCCGCCTCTGCGAGGTGCCTCGGCGGCCGCTCGCCCGGCTGGGGAGACCGCGGCTCCACGTCACCCCTGGGGAGTCGTCAATGCTCATCGCGGATCTGTGGATGAGCCTCTGACCTGGGGATACGTGTCGCGGAACACCTCGTGTTCAGGTATTATTCGTACATGTGTTCGGGTGAGTGGCAGGCCGGTGACGATGTCCTGGACGACGTCGCCGCGCTCATCGCCGAGCGCAACCGCATCGACGCCGCCCTGGCCCGGCGGGTGCGGGCGGCGGAGCTGGCCCAGGCGCCGGAGCGCGATGGGCAGCGGTCGATGGCCTCGTGGCTGCGGGGGCACTGTCGGTTGTCGTCGGCGGCGGCGTCCCGGCTCGTCGGCAACGGGCGGGCGCTGGAGCACCTGCCCGTGCTCGCCGAGGCGCACGAGGCCGGCTGGGTGAGCGCGGCGCAGGTGGCCGAGGCCGCCGGGCTGGTCACTCCGCGGCGGCGGGCGGCGTTCGCCGCCGCCGGGGTCGATCTGGGCGAGGTCGACGGGGTGCTCACCGGGGTGGCCGTCGAGCAGGAGCACGCCGCGCTGGTGGCGGTGGTCAAGAGCTATGAGAACGCGCTGGACCCCGACGGTCCCGAGCCCGACCCGACCGAGGGCCGGTCGCTGACGCTGTCGAAGCACGGTGACGGCAGCGTGTCGTTCCGCGGGCACCTGGACGCCGTCGGCGGGGAGAAGGTGCAGGCGGCGCTGGAGCCGTTCGTGCAGCGCGACCGGCCCGCCGGGGACGAGCGCACGAGAGCGCAGCGGCAGG
>NZ_JBJGYI010000030.1:0-65963 GCF_054049915.1 Geodermatophilus sp. SYSU D00766 | reverse complement strand
ACACGGGGTGGGAGAGTAGGACACCGCCGGACAACCATTCACGAGGACGGGAGTCGGAGCCGATGGGCTCCGACTCCCGTCCTCGCCCATTTCTGCACCTTTCTCGTGGCGCTCCCAGGAGTGCTGCCCGTAGCGCCGAGGTACTCAGGACGACATGACTTCTCCCCGACGAGGGTCCGCCGGGCGCGGCCGCGACGACGGCCGCGGTGGCCGGGGCCAGGCCGGTGCGGGCCGGGACGACCGGCAGGGACGCCCTATGGGTGGACGCGACGCCGGGGCGGAGCGTCGAGGTGGAGTGTCCGGTGGGCCGCGTCGCGGGACCTCCGACAACCCCCGGACCGCGGGGGACCGTGCGGGCCGGCAGGGTGGGCGCGGCTCGGGCGGCGACTGGTCCCCGCGCGGCGGGCAGAGCAGCCGCTCCGGCGACCGGCGTCCGGGAGAGCGCTCGGGCGGCCCGGTGGCCGGGAGGACGTCCGGCGGCGACCGGCGGGACCGCCGTCCCGTCGGCGACCGCGATCGCGACGACCGGCAGGACCGCCGGACGACCGGTGACCGCCCCACGGGCGACTGGCGCGACCGGCGTCCGGCCGCGGACCGGTCGTCGGGCTCCTGGCAGGACCGGCGCAGCGGGATGGGACGTCCAGGTGCCGCCGCGGATCGGCGCCCGCCGGCGGGCGAGGAGCGGGGGCGGCGGAGCGAGGCGGTCGCCGGCGATCGCCGGGACCGGCGTCCTGCGGGCGATGCCGCGCGCAGCAACCGGTCCTGGGAGGGGAGCGCGCGGCCGCGCCGTCGGGACGAGTCCGCCGCCCGCCCGGAGTGGCGGGAGCGCCGGCCACAGGCCGACCGGTCCGCACCCGACCCGACCGGAGAGCGGACCGGGTGGCGTGGCCGCCCGGACAGCGGCGGAGCACGTCCGCAGCAGCGCGGCGGCCCCGCCGACCGCGCGGGCGGCCGCAGCTGGCGCGACCGTCGTCCCACCGACGACCGTCGTCCCACCGACGACCGTCGTCCCCGGCCTGACCGGGACCGCACGCCGCCGGTCGCGCCCGGGCCGGACCTCCCCGACTGGGCCGACGCGCGGGAACTCGACCCTGCGATCCGTGCCTCCCTGCGCGGTCTCGACTCCCGCAACGCCGAGAAGGTCGCCCGCCACCTGGTCGTCGCCGGCACGCTGGTCGACGACGACCCGGAACTCGCACTGAGCCACGCCCGAGCGGCCCGCGACCGCGCCTCGCGCATCGCCGTCGTCCGGGAGGCGGTGGGCGTGGCCGCCTACCACGCCGGCGACTACGCCGAGGCGTCGCGCGAGCTGCGCGCCTACCGGCGGATGAGCGGCGACGAGGGGTACCGCGCCGTCCTCGCCGACTGCGAGCGCGCGCTGGGACGGCCCGAGGTCGCGCTGCGGCTGGTCCGGGAGGCACTGGCCCACCAACCCGACCGGGCCGAGACCGTCGAGCTCCGGCTCGTCGAGGCCGGCGCCCGTCAGGACCTCGGGGAGACCGCGGCCGCGCGGCTGGTCCTGGAGGGTGCGCTGGGGGGCCGGCCGGTGCCCACCGGCGTCGACCTGGCCGACGAGGGCACGCGCCGGATCGCCTCCGCCTACGCCGACCTCCTCGCCGCCGGCGAGGACCCGGCTGCCGGCGCCTGGCGGGAGGCCGTGGACGCCGCCGCACCCGACGAGGACGAGGACGTCGCCTTCGGCGAGGAGGAGCTGCCGTTGCCGGAGGCGGGCACCGCCGACGAGACGGCCACCGGCGCCGCCCAGCGGCCGGGGGACAGGGCGGCCGACACCGGCGACGACACCGGTGAGGGCGACACCGGCGCCGACGGGGAGGACACCGTCCCCGCCGACGTCGAGGACGTCGAGGACGTCGAGGACGTCGAGGACGTCGAGGACGTCGAGGACGTCGAGGACGTCGACTTCGACGAGGACGTCGAGCGCGAGGTCGCCGAGCTGCTCGGTGAGGTCGACCCGCCGGCGGAGGACCAGCCCGGGCACTGACCCCCGACAGTTCCCGCGGCGTCGTCCACACCGCCCGCCCCGTCCACAGGGTCGGGCGTGGTGGCCGCCGGGGAGTCCCCGGGCAGCACGCTGCCGTCATGAGCGTGGCTGTCATCGACCGGAACGACGTCGTGCTCCGCGGGCGCCTCTCGGCTCCCGCGGAGCACCGGACCCTCCCCAGCGGGGACCCGCTGGTCACCTTCCGGCTCGTCGTGCGCCGACCCGAGCCCCGGGCCCGCGGCTCGTCGGTCGACGTGCTGACCTGCATCACCTACGACCGGGGCCTGCAGCGGCGGATGGCCGCCTGGGAGGCCGGCGACGTCGTCGAGGTCGAGGGGGCGCTGCAGCGGCGGTTCTGGCGCACCGGCCAGGGCACGGTGTCGGTGTGCGAGGTCAACTGCCGGCGGGGCCGCAAGGTGCCGCGGTCGGCGGGCTCGGGGACGGTGCGGACGGCATGACGGGTCCGCTGCGGCGGCCGCCCTCAGTCGGCGTGCGGGCGCAGCACCAGCCCGGTGCGCGGCTTGGGCACGAACAGCGTCGACTTGCGCGGCATCCGGGCTCCGGCCCGGGCCACCGCGGCGACGTCGGCGGGCGAGGGCGGCCGCAGCAGCACGGCCACACCCGCCCGCGCGCCGGCCAGCCGCACCGCCTCGGCGACGTCGTGGGCCACGAGCACCGAGCCCGGGTCGTCGGGCCGGCCCCACAGCCCGCCCAGCAGGCCGGTCGTGGCGAGGACGACGTCGAGGGAACGCCACGACGGAGGCGCCTCGGCCGGCACGGTCGCGCGCACCTCGGGTGTCGGGTCGGACAGGGAGAGCAGCTGCCGGCCGTCGGTGAGCAGCAGGCCGCCGTCGAGGGTCGCGAGGAGCGGCCGCGCGGTGACGGCCACCGCGGCCGGGTCCGGGTCGACGGGCACGTCGGTCACCGTGAACCCGCGCGCGGCGGCGTCCCGGGCGTCCTGCAGGGTCAGGTCCGGCACCACGCGGTGGATCGGCTCGACCCGCAGGCCGCCGGCGCCCATGGGGGTCAGCAGCGCCAGCACCTGGCAATTGCCGGTCGCGTGGGTGCGGTGCAGCGCCTGCGCGGCGGCGAAGCGGTGGTGCCCGTCGGCGATCACCGCACCGGTGCGGGCCAGCGCCGCCTGCAGCCGGTCCAGGACCGCCGCGTCGGTCACCCGCCACAGCCGGTGGGCGACCCCGTCGTCGTCGACCACCTCGAGGTCGGGCGGGCCGCCGCCGGCCGCCGCGGTCAGCGCGGCCACCTCCGGCTCGGGGTCGTGGGCCAGCACGATGGGCTCGAGGTCGGTGGCCGTCGCCGCGAGCAGCGCCCGGCGGCCCTCGACGGCGGCCGGGAAGGTGTCCTCGTGCGGGAGCACCGCCCGGCCGCCCACGGCCACCCCGCCCAGCCAGCCGACCGTGGGCTCGCCGTCGGCGGGCCGCATCTCGTAGCGCCACATCGCCGGGCGCTCGTCGCGGACGAGCACCCCGGACCGCTCCCACGCGTGCAGGGCCCCGGCCGCCCGGGCGGCGACGTCCCCGGCCGCCGCGGGGCCGGTGGCGCCGGCGGTGCCCGCGCCGGACGTGCCGCCCGGGAGGATGAGGCGGACGATGTTGTGCGGGTCGGCGGCAGCCAGCCGTTCCGCGCCGTCGGGGGTCACCAGGTCGTACGCTGGCGAGCTCACCCGGGCCAGGTGCTCCGGGTCCCGGTGCCGGTAGGTGAGGGCCCGGAAGGGCCGGACGTCGAGTCCCGTCGCGACGTGTGGCGGGGAGCCCAGCGGCGACGAGTGCACGACGGGATCGTAGGAGCCGTCCGTCCCGGGCCGCCGCGGCGTCCGGTCCCCGGGCCCGCACGGGCACCGGGCGGGGTAGGCGGACCGCGGGAGGACGGGAGGACGTCGGTGGGGACAGCAGGAGGCGCGGGACGGGCGGCGCCCGACGGGCACGGGCCCGAGGGCGGCGTCTACGAGTGGTACCGCCGGGGTCTGGACCTGCTCAGCAACGGCGACCCCGCGGCCGCGGCCACCCTGCTCACCCGGGCCGCGGAGGCCGAGCCCGGCTCCCGCAGCGTCCTGGAGGCGCTGGCCCGCGCGCAGTACGACGCCGGGCGCTACGGGGAGGCCGTCGACAGCTTCGGTGAGCTCGCGGCGGGGAACCCGACCGATGACTACGCCCACTTCGGGCTCGGGCTGGCCGCCAGCCGCGCCGGCGACCTCGACCTGGCCGCCGAGCACCTGGCCCTGGCCGTCGCCATGCGCCCGGACCTGCCGCACTACGCACGGGCTCTGCGCGGCGTCCGCGCCCGGCGGGCCTCCGGGCCCGGCGCGGCGTGAGCGCCGCACCGGGCGGTGCCGGCGCGGGCGGCCTGGCCGCCGGCAGCCCCCGCCCGCCCGCCGCGCTGTTCGACGTCGCGCTGCTCGACCTCGACGGGGTCGTCTACGTCGGACCCGACGCGGTGCCCGGCGTCCCCGCCGCGCTCGCCGCGGCGCGGGAGGCGGGCATGCGCCTGGGCTTCGTCACGAACAACGCCTCGCGCACGCCGGAGGAGGTGGCCCGGCACCTCGAGGAGCTGGGGGTCCCGGCCACCGCCGACGAGGTGATCACCAGCTCGCAGGCGGCCGCCTCGGTCGTCGCCGCGACGCTCGGTACCGGTGCCCGGGTGCTGCCGGTCGGCGGCCCCGGGGTCGCGGCCGCGCTGCGGGCGGCCGGGCTGACCGTCGTCGAGCGGGCCGAGGACGACCCGGCCGCCGTGGTGCAGGGCTACGGGCGGGAGGTCGGCTGGGCCCAGCTGGCCGAGGCGGTCGTCGCCGTCCGGCGCGGGGCGCGGCACGTGGCCACCAACGCCGACGCCACCATCCCCTCCCCGCGCGGGCCGCTGCCCGGCAACGGGGCGATGGTGGCCGTGGTCGCCGGCGTCACGGGGGCCGAGCCGGTGGTCACCGGCAAACCCGACCCGGCGATGCACGCCGAGTGCGTCCGCCGCACCGGGGCGCGGCGCCCGCTCGTCGTCGGCGACCGGCTCGACACCGACATCGAGGGCAGCCACCGCGCCGGCGCGGCCAGCCTGCTGGTGCTCAGCGGCGTCACCGACCCCGGGACGCTGCTGGCTGCGCAGCCCGACCACCGCCCCGACCTGCTCGCCCCCGACGCCGGCGGCCTGCTGGTGCCGCACCCGCCCGTCGTCACCGAGGAGGGCGGCTGGCGCTGCGGCGGCTGGCTGGCGGCCGCCGACGGCGGGGCGGCGCTCGTGCTGCGCACCGTCCCGGACGCCGCCGGCCGTGGCGACGCCCCTGGTCCCGACGACGGGCTCGACGGGCTGCGCGCCCTGTGCGTGGCGTCCTGGTCACGACCGGGCGGCCCGGCCGGGGCCGAGCTGCGGGCCGGTGACGAGGCGGCCCGCCGCGCACTCACCGACTGGGACCTGGTGCGGTCGTGAGCACGGCGCACGCGGCGGCCGGGGGAGCGCCGCCGGTCCGGTCCGCGGGACCGTCGCCGTCGGTGGCGGCCGGTAGTCTCGCGGGCCGGGATCACCACCGGTCCCCGTCCCGGGCCCGTCGTCCGCACGCCCGCCGTCACGCCTCTCACGCCCCGTCCGGAAGGTCCCTGCCATGACCGAGCCGATCCGGCCGCGACCGGTTCCGGGCCCGCCGCGGCCCGGCCCCGCCGCCGCGGGCGCCGCCGGTCCGGAGAGCACGGTCCCGGAGGGCGCGACCCCGGGGAGCACGGTGCCGGGGAGCGCGGCCCCGGACGGCGCCGGCCCGGGCAGCGCCACAGCGGCCGCGCTGGCCGGCCTCGACCAGCGCCCGGTCGCCGAGCACGTGGCCGTCTTCGAGGCCGAGCACGACCGGCTCAGGCGCGAACTCGCGACGATCGACCAGCTCTGATGCCGCGCCGCAGCCGACTCGACGCCGAGCTCGTGCGGCGGGGCCTGGCCCGCTCCCGCGAGCACGCCGTCGAGCTGATCCACGAGGGCCGGGTCGCGGTCGCCGGGCAGGCCGCCACCAAGCCGGCCACCGCGGTCGACCCGGCCACGCCCGTCGTCGTGCGCACCGACCCCGACGAGCAGCGCTGGGTGTCCCGCGGCGCGCACAAGCTGATCGGCGCGCTCGACGCCTTCGGTGTCGCCGTCGAGGGCCGCCGGGCGCTGGACGCCGGCGCCTCCACCGGCGGCTTCACCGAGGTGCTGCTGTCCCGCGGCGCCCGGGAGGTGGTCGCCGTCGACGTCGGCTACGGGGAGCTGGCCTGGTCGCTGCGCACCGACGAGCGGGTGCGGGTGCTCGAGCGCACCAACGTCCGCAGCCTGGCGCTAGAGGACGTGGGCGGGCCGGTCGACCTGGTCGTGGCCGACCTGTCGTTCATCTCGCTGCGGCTGGTGCTGCCCGCGCTCACCGCGTGCGCCACCGCGGAGGCCGACCTGCTGCCGATGGTCAAGCCGCAGTTCGAGGTCGGCCGCGAGCGGCTGGGCTCCGGCGGCGTCGTCCGGGACCGCGCCGCCCGCGCCGACGCCGTGCTCGCGGTCGCTGGGGCCGCCGCCGACCTCGGCTGGGGGACCGCCGGGGTGGTGGCCAGCCCGCTGCCCGGCCCGGCGGGCAACGTCGAGTTCTTCCTCTGGCTGCGCCGCGACGCGGGGCGCCCCGAGGAGGCCGACGTCGTGCGCGCCGTCGAGGAGGGGCCGCGGTGACCGCACGGGCGCACCGGCGCGTCTCAGGGGACGCTGGGAGGAGACGGGCGGGCGAGGCAGCCCGCGGCGACGGGGACCGCACGGTCCCGGGCGGGGAGGACCGATGAGCGAGGCCGGCCAGGGCGAGTGGCGTCCCGGCGGTGGCCGGCACGTGCTGCTGGCCGTGCACACCGGGCGCGAGGACATCGTCGAGCTCGCGCGCAGCTCCGCGGCGCGGCTGGAGCGCGCCGGGATCACCGTGCGCCTGCTGGAGGACGAGGCCGACGACCTGGGCATCCCCGGCGCCGACGTCGTCCCGGCCGACGCCGAGGCCGCCCGGGGCGCGGAGATCGTCATGGTCTTCGGCGGCGACGGCACCTTCCTGCGCGCCGCCGAGCTGGCCCGCTACAGCCATGCCGCGCTCATGGGCGTCAACCTCGGCCGCGTCGGCTTCCTCGCCGAGACCGAGCCCGAGGCGGTCGAGGAGACCCTCACCGCGATCGAGCGCTGCGACTACTCGGTGGAGAAGCGGCTGGCCGTGGAGATCGACGTCCTCGACGCCACCGGCGCCGTCGTCGCCGGCACCTGGGCGCTCAACGAGGTGTCCGTGGAGAAGGCGCAGCGCTCGCGCGTGCTCGACGTCGTCATCTCCGTCGACGGCCGGCCGCTGACCAGCTTCGGCTGCGACGGCGTGCTGTTCGCCACCCCGACCGGTTCGACGGCCTACGCGTTCTCCGCCGGCGGCCCGGTGGTGTGGCCCGACGTCGAGGCGCTGCTGCTGGTGCCGTCCAACGCGCACGCCCTCTTCTCGCGCCCGCTGGTCACCTCGCCGGACGCGGTGCTGTCGGTCGCCGTCCCGCCCGACGGCAACCGCGCGCGCGTGTCGGCCGACGGCCGCCGCGCGTTCGACGTCCCCGTCGGGGGCCGGGTCGACGTGCGGCGCGCCGAGCGGCCGGTGCGCATCGCCCGCGTGCACCCGTCCACCTTCGGCGACCGGCTGGGAGCGAAGTTCGGCCTGCCGGTGCACGGGTTCCGCGACGCCCGCCGGCACGACCCGGGCCACGAGCTGCGCAGCTCGCGCAACGTGCTCCTGCGCGACGTGGTCACGCTGCCCCCCTCGGCCAACGGCGCCCCGGCGACCGGAGAGGAGGTGCGCGGTGGCACCCCGGACCCCGACGCGTGAGCGGGCCGGCCGGGCCCGGCGCCCCCGGTCCGGCGAGGCCGACCCGCCCGGCACCGCGGTCGCCGAGGAGGTCTCCGCGGACGCGGTCCCGGACGCCCGCGCCGACGGCGCGCCCACCGCGCGCGCCCGGCACGACCTCGGCCGGCTCACCGAGCTGCGCATCCGCGGCCTGGGCGCCATCGACGACGTCACCCTCGAGCTCGGCCGCGGCCTGACCGTGGTCACCGGCGAGACCGGCGCCGGCAAGACGATGGTGGTCACCGGCCTGACGCTGCTCTTCGGCGGCCGCGCCGACCCCGGACGGGTGCGCGCCACCGGCCGGGCCGGCGTCGAGGGCCGGCTGGAGCTGCCCGCGGACTCCCCGGTGTGGGAGCGGGCCGCCGAGGCCGGCGCCGAGCCCGACGAGGACGGCTCGCTGATCCTGGCCCGCACCGTCAACGCCGAGGGCCGCTCCCGCGCCCACCTGGGCGGGCGCAGCGTCCCCGTCGGGGTCGTCTCGGAGCTGGCCGATGGGCTGTTGGCCGTGCACGGGCAGAGCGACCAGCTGCGGCTGTCGCGCCCGGCCGAGCAGCGGGCGGCTCTCGACCGCTACGCCGGCCCGGCACACCTGGAGCTACTGATGACCTACCGCGCCGCCCACGCCCACTGGCGGGAGCTGGCCGCCGACCTCGACCGCCGCCGCGGCCAGGCCCGCGAGCTCGCCCAGGCCGCCGACGTGCTGCGGCACGGGCTGGAGGAGATCGAGGCCCTGGCGCCCGAGCCCGGCGAGGACGAGGCCCTCGACGCGCAGGCCAAGCGGCTCGGCGACGCCGACGCCCTGCGGGCCGCCGTCGACGAGGCCCGGATGGCGCTGGTCGGCGACGTCACCGGCGACCTGGGCGCCGAGGGGCTGCCACAGGACGCCACCGCCGCGCTGGCCGTCGCCGAGCGCGCCCTGGCCGGCACCGACGACCCCGCGCTGGTCCTGCTCGCCCGCGACCTCGCCGACGCCGTCGCCGTCGTCTCCGACGTCAGCGTCCAGCTCGCCGGGTACGTCGCCGACCTCGACGCCGACCCCGCGCGGCTGGCCGAGGTCCTCGACCGGCGGGCGGCGATCACCGCGCTGGTGCGCAAGTACGCCGACCCGGGGGAGGGCCTGGCCGGCGTGCTCGCCTGGGCCGAGGAGGCCCGGCAGAAGCTGTCCGCGCTCGACGTCTCCGACGAGGCGCTCGAGGCCCTCGCCGCCGCCCGCGACACCGCCCGCGCCGAGGTCGACGACCTCGCCGCCCGCGTGTCCGCCGGCCGCCGCGCCGCCGCCGACGGGTTCGCCGCCGAGGTCGGCCGCGAGCTGGCCGGCCTGGCGATGAAGAGCGCCCGGGTGTCGTTCTCCATCGACAGCCACCCCGACCAGCCCGGCCCCGACGGCGTCGACGAGGTCGCGCTGCTCATGGCCGCCCACCCCGGCGCCCCGCCCCGGCCGGTGCACCGCGGCGCGTCCGGCGGTGAGCTGTCCCGGGTCATGCTCGCCATCGAGGTGGTCTTCGCCGGCGCCGACCCGGTGCCGGTGATGGTCTTCGACGAGGTCGACGCCGGCGTCGGCGGGCAGGCCGCCGGCGAGATCGGCCGCCGGCTGGCCCGGCTGGCCGGCGACCACCAGGTCGTCGTCGTCACCCACCTCGCGCAGGTGGCCGCCTTCGCCGACACCCACCTGGTCGTGGACAAGTCGCCGGACACCGCGGCCGGGGTCACCGCCACCGACATCCGCGCCGTCGACGGCGAGGACCGGGTGCGCGAGCTGGCCCGGATGCTCTCCGGGCTCACCGACAGCGACACCGGCCAGGCGCACGCCCGGGAGCTGCTGGCGGTCGCGGCCGCGGCCCGCGGCTGACCGTCGCCCGCCGACGGGGGACCGGCGCCGGACCACCCGGTCGTGCGCCACCCGGTGGCGGGAGGCAGGACTGTCCGGCCCCGCGCGCGGGTAGGCCCCGGACGTGCGCCCACCCGTCCCTGCCGTCACCACCGCCGCGAGCCCCGCCGGGGACGTCCGGTGAGCTGCTTCAGCTCCGCCGACGAGTCCGCGCACTACGGCTTCTCCGTCTGCATGCTGCTGCAGCAGTACCGCGAGCAGCTGGGCTGGGAGTCCGTCCCGGTGGTGGAGCTCGGCACCGGGGACGCCTCGGCGATCGCCGACGTCGTCGCGGGCCTGCCCGGGCTGCGCGTCCGCAGCTCCGACATCAGCGCCGACTCGGTGGAGCAGGCCCGGGCCAACACCGCCCGGCGCGGCGTGGCCGACCGCTACACCGTCGAGCTCGGGAACTTCTTCGACCGGGCCGACGCGGCCGGCGGCGAGCCGGTGACCACCGCGATCGCCAACCCGCCCTACATCCCCGCGCCCGACCGCGACATCCTCATGCCCGAGCTGTGGGGCGGCGTGCGCGGCAACGACCTGACGCTGCAGCTGCTCAAGGCCGGCTACGAGAACGTGGTCACCGCCGTCGCCAGCTACGCCGACCCGGTCACCACCGTCTCCACCGCCACCGACCTCGGCTACCGGGTGGCCAACTTCCTCGCCATGGGCCTGGACTTCGGCCCCTACAGCAGCGAGCCGAAGGTGCGCGCGCAGATCCGCCGGATCGTCGAGGAGGGCCGCGGCTGGGCCGGCGACGACGAGTACATGGTCGCCGTCGCGCTGTTCACCCGGGACCCGGCGATCCCCGGCGACCGCGCCGACCAGCTGCTGCGGGCGCTGCAGCTGCCGGCCTGAGGGCCCTCACCCCAGGGGCACGCACAGCGCCGCGGGGTCGTCGGCGCACCCGCCGGCGGCCACGGTCACCTCGTCCCACGGGCCGGTCGCGTTCGACCCGGCCTCGTTGCGCAGCCCCCACACCCGCAGCACCAGGTCGTCGGTCGGGGCCCCGTCGCGGGCCACGACCCAGACGGTGACGGTGGTGACGCTGCCGGTCCCGCTGCCCACGCCGAAGCCGTCGGTCACCGGCGACGGGCCGTCCTGGCACCAGCGCGTCCCCGGCGCGGAAGACCCGACCAGGACGGCGGTACCGGCGCGCGGCGGCCCGCCGTCGGCGGCGGTCAGCGCGACGTCGGCGGCCAGCCCCGCCATCCCCGCCGTCGAGGTGTCGGTGAAGGTCAGCTCGACGGCCAGCGTGCGCACCGAGCCGTCGTCGGGCAGGTCGCAGTCCTCGGCGACCGGGCCCGGCAGCGGGGGCAGGCCGACCGACACCGGGGTGCGCACGACGCCGACCGTGCCGGAGTAGGCGGTGCCGCCCGAGACGTCGGCCAGCGTCGCGCCTGCCACCGGCGCCGGGGTCACCGGCGCGATCGGCGGGGGAGAGCCCTCGAACCGCGGCACGGCCACCGGGTCGCCGGCCGGGTCGTCGGCGTCGACCAGCCAGGCGCAGCCGGGCAGCACCCCGGTCAGGGCGAGGCAGAGGACGGCGGCGGGCCGGCGGGGACGCACGCCGCGCACCCTGGCAGAGCGCCCGGCCGGACGCGAGCACCCGCCGGACGTGTCAGCAGCGCCGCTTGGCGTACCCGGCCAGCCCGAACTGCAGCAGCGACAGCCCCCGGCGGCCGGCCGCGCGCAGCTCGGCGGCCAGCTCGGGACCGGTCACCCCCGCCAGCACCCGGTCGCGGGCCAGCTCGAGCAGCCGCCCGTAGAGCGCGGTGACCGCCGACGCGGTGAGCTCGGGCTCCACCGCGCCGTCGGGGGCCCCGGTCTCCTCGCGGATCTGCGCGGCCAGCGCGGCGGTGATCTCCCCGAGGATCTCCCGCTCGCGCACCTGCAGCGTGCGCGAGCCGCGCACCACCCGGGCCATCACCGCCACGCCCTCGGCGGCCTCCGGGTCCCCCAGCGACGCCATCGCCGCGACGAGGAACGTCCCGGCCGCCGCGGCCGCCGACTCCCCGGCCGGCCGCTCGGCGACGGCCCGCAGCAGCGCCGCGCGCACCGGTGGGTCGGTGGAGAGCACCAGGCCCTCCTTGACCGGGAAGTGGTTGAACACCGTCTTCTCGACCACGCCGGCGCGCTGGGCGATCTCCACGACGCTGACCGCGTCGAAGCCGCGCTCGGCGAACAGCGCCGCCGCGACCTCGACGATGCGGTCGCGGGTCTCCAGCCGCCGCCGCTCGCGCACCCCCGAGCCGCGCCGCTGCCGCCGCCGGGCGGCCCGCCCGGCCGGCGGTCCGTCGGGACCCGCCGGCGGTTGGGCGGGGGCCGCGCGCTCGCCGGCCGGTGCGGCAGGGGGCCCGGACAGGGGCTCGGACGGGGGCTCGGGGCGCGTCCCCGGGACCGCCCGGATGACCGGGGCGGGGGCCGGTGCCGGCGCGTGCTCCGGCACCCCGTCGGCGGCGCCGGGGCCGGTCGCCGGGAAGCTGGCAGCTGGAGCCCCACGTGTCACGACGACGACGCTAGACAGCGATACCGGACACTCCGAGGGTGCTGGTGGGGCGCGCGCGCCGGGCGTGTCGCGCTCACCGTGGTGTCGGACACCCTGCGTGACCAGGCGGTCGCCGAAGCGCGTCGGAGGGCGGCCCCCACAGGCGTGCGTGGGAGCATGCGGGAATGCGCATCGGCACCCTGCGACGGAGCCGGGCCCAGGAGGCGGCACCCGGGGTGAGCGGCACCGTCCGGCTGGACCGTCGCACGAAGAACCTCACCAAGCGCCTGCGGCCCGGGGACATCGCCGTCATCGACCACGTCGACATCGACCGCGTCAGCGCCGACTCCCTGGTCGCCGCCAAGGTCGGCGCCGTGGTCAACGCCGCCCCCAGCATCTCCGGCCGCTACCCGAACCTGGGGCCGGAGATCCTCACCGCCGCGGGCATCCCGCTGGTCGACGGCGTCGGCAAGGACGTGCTCGGCGCCCTCAAGGAGGGCGCGCAGGTCCGCGTCGAGGGCGACACCCTCTACGGCCCCGACGGCGCCCCCGTCGCGAAGGGCACCGAGCAGACGCCGGACACCGTCGCCGCGGCGATGGCCGAGGCCCGGGCGGGGCTGTCCACGCAGCTGGAGGCCTTCGCCACCAACACGATGGAGTACATGAAGCGCGAGCGCGCGCTGCTCCTCGACGGCGTCGGCGTGCCCGACGTGCGCACGACGATCGAGGGCCGGCACGTGCTCGTCGTCGTCCGCGGGTACGACTACAAGGAGGACCTGCAGGCGCTGCGGTCCTACATCCGCGACTACCGGCCGGTGCTCGTCGGCGTCGACGGCGGCGCCGACGCGCTGGTGGAGGCCGGCTACTCCCCGGACATGATCATCGGCGACATGGACTCGGTCAGCGACCACGTCCTCAAGAGCGGCGCCGAGGTCGTGGTGCACGCCTACGCCGACGGCCGCGCCCCCGGGCTCAAGCGCGTGCAGGACCTCGGCGTCGACGCCATCACCTTCCCGGCCGCGGCGACCAGCGAGGACATCGCGATGCTGTTGGCCGACGAGAAGGGCGCCAAGCTCATCGTCGCCGTGGGCACCCACGCCACGCTCGTGGAGTTCCTCGACAAGGGCCGCGGCGGCATGGCCTCGACCTTCCTCACCCGGCTGCGGCTGGGCGGCAAGCTCGTCGACGCCAAGGGCGTGAGCCGGCTCTACCGCAGCCGCATCTCCACCGGGGCGCTCGTCGTCCTGGTGCTGGCGGCGCTGCTGGCCATCGTCGCCGCCCTGGCCGTCACCACCGCCGGGCGGATCTACCTCGACCTGCTGGTCGACCAGTGGGACAGCTTCGTGTTCTGGTTGGAGAACCTCTTCTCGTGATCGACTTCCGCTACCACCTGGTCTCTCTGATCGCGGTGTTCCTCGCGATCGCCCTGGGGCTGGTGATCGGCGCGACCCAGCTGTCGGGGCCGGTGCTGGACAACCTGCGGGGGCAGGTCAGCTCGCTGCAGGAGGACAAGCGCGCGCTGGAGGACACCACCCAGACGCTGCAGACCCAGGTCGACGCCGACGACGCCTTCGAGTCCGCGGTCGCACCCGCGCTGGTGCAGGGCACGCTCACCGGCCGCAGCGTGCTCCTGGTGCTCGCCTCCGAGGACGTCGCCACCGAGACCGTCGAGGAGGTGACCGCGCTGGTCACCGAGGCCGGCGGCACGATCGCCGGGCAGCTCACCCTCACCCCGGAGTACAGCGACCCGGCCAGCGAGTCGGCGCTGCAGAGCTACGTGACCACCCCGGCCGGCCGGCCCGCCGGCGTCGCGCTGCCCGAGACCGACGACACCGGCCAGCTCGTCGGCGCGCTGCTGGGCCAGACCCTCGTGGTCCCGGCCGCCGGCGCCCCGGTGCCCGACACCGCCGCCGTCTCCACCGTCCTGGCCGGGCTCACCGCGCTCGACGTGCTCTCCCAGGACTCGGACTCGGTCACCCCGGCCGACCACGCCGTCGTCCTCACCACCGGCGCCTTCGACGGCGAGGACGCCGCCGACCGCACCGACACGCTGGTGGACCTGGTCACCGCCCTCGACGCCGCGGGCTCGGGCGCCGTGGTGGCCGGCGACGCCGCCTCCGCCGGGGAGAACGGCCTCGTGGGCGCAGTCCGCGACGACCCCGGGACCGCCGCCGCCGTCTCCACCGTGGACAACGTGACCAGCCCCTCGGGCCGGATCAGCACCGTGCTGGCGCTGGGCCGCGAGCGCGAGGGCACCTCCGGCGCGTACGGCACCGGGGAGGGCACCCAGCCGGTCCCGCCGCTGCCGGCCGCCACCCCGTGAGCCCGCACCCGGCGCTGCTCGTGGCGGCCGGGGCGGCGGCGGCCCGCGCCGGACTCGCGGCGGCCGCCGCCGTGGACGCCCGCCCGGCCGGGGCGCCGTGGCGGCGCACCAACTACGCCGGCCGGCCGGTGACCCTGCTCGGCGGGCCCGCGCTGGCCGCCGCCGCCACCGCCGGGGCGGTCCTCGGCGCCCCGGCCGGCACCCGCGGCGCGGCCGCCGTCGCCGGGGCGGTGTCCGGGCTGGTGGGCGGCTACGACGACCTGGCCGGCGCCCGGCCCGAGCAGGCCCGCGACAAGGGGCTGGCCGGGCACCTGCGGGCGCTGCGCGCCGGGCGGGTGTCGGCCGGCGCGGTCAAGGTCGCCGGCATCGGCGCTGCGGCGGCCGTCGCCGCGCTCGCCACGCGCCGCGGCCCGGCCGACGCCGTCCTCACCACCGGCCTGGTCGCCGGCACCGCCAACCTGGTCAACCTGCTCGACCTGCGCCCGGGCCGGGCGGCGAAGGCCGCCGCCGTCGCCGCGGCCGCCGGGCTGCGCGGTCCCGCCGGCGGCCTGGTCGCCGGCCCGCTGGGCGCGGCGCTGGCGGTGCTGCCGGCCGACCTCGGCGAGCGGGTCATGCTCGGCGACGCCGGCGCCAACGCCGTCGGCGCGCTGCTCGGGCTGCGGGCCGCCGCCGTCCCCTCCCGCCCCGTGCGCGCCGGCCTGCTGGCCGCGGTCACCGCGCTGACGCTGGCCAGCGAGCGGATCAGCTTCACCCGGGTGATCGAGGCCACCCCGGGCCTGCGCGAGCTCGACCGGCTCGGCCGCCGCCCGGCGTGACCGCGGCAGGGCCGACCGTGTCGGGACGCCGGGTGGCCGAGGGCGTGGCCGGCGCCGCCGCGCTCATCGCCGTCCTCACCGTGCTGGCCCGCCTGGCCGGGTTCGGCCGCACGCTGGTGTTCACCAACGCCGTCGGCGCCGACAGCACCGGCGACGTCTACACCGCGGCCAACACCGTCCCCAACATCGTCTTCGAGGTCGTCGCCGGGGGAGCGCTGGCCTCCCTGGTGGTCCCGATGCTCGCCGGCGGCATCGCCACCGGCGACCGCGAGCAGGTGCGCCGCACCGCCTCGGCGCTGCTGGGCTGGACCCTGCTGCTGCTCGTGCCGCTCGCCGCGCTGGTCGCCGTCCTGGCCGAGCCGATCGCGCGGCTGCTGCTCGGCGGTGGCTCCGAGGCCGAGGTGGCCCTCGGCGCCCGGTTCCTGCTGGTCTTCGCCCCGCAGGTGGTGCTGTACGGGCTGGGCATCGTGCTCACCGGTGTGCTGCAGGCGCACCGCCGCTTCGCCGCGCCGGCGATCGCGCCGCTGCTGTCCAGCGTCGTCGTCGCCGGCACCTACGGGCTGTTCGCGCTGCTCGGCGGCGCCCGGGACGTCGCGGCGCTGTCGACGCCGGCCGAGCTCGTCCTCGCGGTCGGGACGACGCTCGGCGTGGCCGCGCTGACCCTGCCGCTGCTGGTGCCGCTGCGCCGGCTGCACCTGGGGCTGCGCCCGTCGCTGCGGTTCCCGGTGGGCGCCGCGCCGCGGGTGCGGCGGCTCGCCCTGGCGGGCGTGCTCACCCTCGCCGGGCAGCAGCTGGTGGCCGCTGTCGCGATCCGGCTGGCCAGCGGCGGGCCCGACGGCACCCAGGTGGCCTACACCGCCGGGCTGACGCTGTTCCTCGTGCCGTGGGCCGCGGTCGCGGTGCCGCTGGCCACCTCGGCCTACCCGCTGCTGGCCGAGCGGGCCGGCACCGGCGACGAGGCCGGCTACCGGCGCGCGCTGGCCCCGGTCACCACGCTGGTGCTGGTGGCCTCGCTGGGCGCCGCCGCCGTGCTCGCCGCCGTCGCCGGGCCCATGGCGCGGGTGTTCCTCCTCGGCGGCAGCACCGGCGACGTCGCCGCGCTGCGCGACACGATCCTCGGCTTCGCGCCGGGCCTGGCCGGCTACGGGCTGGTCGCGGTGCTCACCCGCGCCCTCTACGCCCGCGGCCTGTGGAAGGCGCCCACGGCCTGCGTGCTCGGCGGGTGGCTGCTGGCGGTCGCCGCCGACGTCGGGCTGGCGCGCGCCCTCCCGCCCGCGGACCGGGCACTGGCGCTGGCCGCCGGGCACAGCCTCGGGGTGACCGTCGCCGGGCTGGCGCTGCTCGCGGTCACCGCCCGGGCCGCCCCCGGCGGGCTGGCGGGGCTGGCCCGCTGCGGCCTGCCCGCGCTGCTGGCCGCCGCCGCCGGTGCCGCCGCGGGGCTGCTCACCGCCCGGGCGCTGGGCGCCGACCCGGTCCCGGCCGGCTCGCTGCCCGGCGCGGTCGGCGCCGGGCTGCTGGCCGCCGCGGCCGTGACCGCGGTGGCGGCGGCGGTCATGATGGTCACGGCGCGCCGGCCCCTGCTCGCGGCGGTGCGCGCGTTGCGGACGCCCGGGGGGACGGAGGTGCACGGTGGCTGAGCGGGAGCTGGCCGGCCGCCGCCTCGCCGAGGTGCTGGCCACCAGCACCGGCGGCGTGGGCACCCACCTGCGCTCGGTGCTGCCCGCGCTCGCCGACGCCGGCGCCGCGGTCACCGTCTGCGGCCCGGCGGCCACCGACGCGCTGTTCGGGTTCTCCGCGGCCGCCCGGTTCACCCCGGTCGAGATCTCCGCCGGGCTCGACCCGGTCGCCGACACCCGCGCCGTCCTCTCCCTGCGCCGTGTGCTCGACGGTGCACTGTCCGGCGCCGACCTGGTGCACGCCCACGGGCTGCGCGCCGGGCTGGTCGCCGCCGCCGCGGTGCGCGTCGCGGGCGGGGCCCGCCGGCCGCTGGTGGTCACGCTGCACAACGCGCTGCCCGACCGCACCGGCCCGCTGCGGCGGCTCCTGGCGCAGGCCGAGCGGGCCACCGTCCGCGCCGCCGACGTCGTGCTGGCCGCCTCGGCCGACCTCGCCGCCAACGCCCGGCGCCTCGGCGCCCGCGACGTCCGGGTCGCGCCGGTGGCGGCGCCCGCGCTGCCGCCGGCGACCCGCTCCCGCGCCGAGGTGCGCGCCGGGATCGGCCTGGCCGACGGGCGGCCCCTGGTGCTCGCCGTGGGCCGGCTGCACCCGCAGAAGGGCTACGACGTCCTCCTCGACGCCGCCGCCACCTGGGCCGCGCGTCCCGACCCGCCGCTGGTCGCCGTCGCCGGGGACGGCCCGCTGCACGCCGAGCTGACCGGGCGGATCCGCGCCGGCCGGCTGCCGGTCACCCTGCTCGGCCGCCGCGACGACGTAGCCGACCTGCTCGCCGCCGCCGACCTCGTGGTGCTGCCCTCCCGCTGGGAGGCGCGCTCGCTCACCGCCCAGGAGGCGCTGCGCGCCGGTGTGCCCCTGGTCGCCACCCGCACCGGCGGGCTGCCCGACCTGCTCGGCGACGGGGCGCGGCTGGTCCCGCCCGGTGACGCCGCCGCGCTCGCCGACGCCGTCACCGGCCTGCTCGCCGGCCCCGGAGCCGCCGCCGCCCTCGCCGCCGCCGGCCGGGAGCAGGCCGCGGGCTGGCCCGACGAGGCGGCCACCGCGCGCACGCTGGTCGCCGTCTACCGGGAGCTGCTGGGACCGCCGGGGACCGGCGCGGCATGAGGCGCGCCGCCGTCCTGCTGGGGACGCTGCTGACCCTGCTCGTGGCCGGGCTGCCCGGCGCGGCGGCCGCCGCCGAGGACTGGTCGGCCGACCGGGTGCTCGTCGTCGGCGTCCCCGGGCTGGTGTGGAGCGACCTCGACCCCGCGACCACGCCGGCGCTGTGGGAGCTGGCCGACACGTCCCCGATCGGCGCGGTGTCGGTCCGCGCGGCGCGCTCGACCACCTGCCTGCTCGACGGCTGGGCCACCCTGGGCGCGGGCAACCGGGCCCGCTTCCCCGCGCCCGACGAGGCCGCGCCGCCGGTGCCGCTGCCCACGGTCCCGCTGCCGGGCGAGGACGCCGGCGCGGGCGCCACCCCGTCGCAGGCGCCGGTGCCCGCCGGGCCGCCGGTCAGCCCGGCGCTGTCGCACTGCGGCCTGCAGGAGCGGCTGGCGCAGGTCGGGCTGGCCGATCCGCTGACCGCCGTCCGCGCCGTCGCCGAGGACCCCGCCACCGCCCGCTTCGGTGCCGAGCCCGGCGCGCTCGGCACCGCCGTGGGCTGCGCGACCGTCGTCGGCCGGGCCGCCGCGCTGGCCGTCGCCGCCCCCGGCGTCGGGCTGACCCGCGAGGAGGCGCTGCCCGCCGACCCCGCTGCCGTCGCCGGCCTGCTCGAGCCCTGCCCGCTGACGTTGGTCTCCCTCGACGGGCTGGTCGACGCCGGCGTGCCCGCCCCGGAGGGCAGCGAGACCGGCACCGAGCCGGCCTCCCGCGCGGCGGCCGTGGCGGAGGTCGACGACGCCGTCGCGCGGTTGCGCGCCGCGGTGGCCACGCTGCCCGGGGAGACGCTGCTGCTGGTGCAGGGCGTCTCGGAGGTCAACGACGGCCGCCCGCAGCTGCACGTGGGCATCGCCTCCGGGCCGGGCTTCACCGGTCCGGGCTGGCTCACCTCAGCCAGCACCGGCCGGGCGCCGTTCACCCAGCTCATCGACGTCGCTCCCACCGTGCTGCGGGCGCTGGGCGCCGAGCGGCCCATCTCGGTGAACGGGCAGCCGCTGACGGTCACCGGCGGCCGGCCGCCCACCGCCGAGGCGGTCGCGGCCCTGGAGCGGGCCAACACCGCGGCGGTCACCCACCACCGCAGCACCGGCACGTTCTTCGTCGCCCTGGTGGCCGTGGACGCCGCCGTCGTCGTCCTCGGGCTGCTCGTCCTCGGCCTGCGCCGCGGCGCGCGCGCCCCGCTGGCCCGGCTGCGGCCGCTGCTGGAGGTCGCCGCGCTCGCCGCCGCGTCGCTGCCGGTGGCCACCCACCTGGCCGGGCTGCTGCCGTGGGAGCGGGCCGGGTCCCCGCGCTGGGCGCTGGCGGGGTCGGTGCTGCTGGCCGCCGCGGCGGTGACGGCGGTGGCGCTGCTGGGGCCCTGGGCGCGGGGGACCGGGCGACGGCGCAGGCTCGGCCCGCCGCTGGCCGTCCTCGGGATCACCGTCGCGACGCTGGTCGGCGACGTGCTGGCCGGGTCGCCGCTGGAGCTCGACGGACTGCTCGGCTACGACGCGATCGTCGCCGGTCGCTTCACCGGCTACGGCAACCTCGGCTCCGGCCTGCTCGCCGCCGCCGCGCTGGTCGCCACCGCGGTCGTGGCGACGGCGGCCGGCCGGCGCGCGGGAGCCGGGCGCGACGACGGCGGACGGCGGCAGCGGCGCGTCACCGGCGCCGTCGTGCTGGCCGCCGGGGCGCTCACCGTGGTGCTGGTGGGCGCGCCGGGCCTGGGCCGCGACTTCGGCGGCGTGCTGGCGACCCTGCCGGGCTTCCTGCTGCTGGCGATGCTGCTCACCGGGGTGCGGGTGACGCTGGTCCGGCTGGCCGCGGTGCTCGCCGCGGGCGTGGTCGCCGTCGGCACGCTGGCGGTCCTGGACTGGACGCGGCCGGCCGACGAGCGCAGCCACCTGGGCCGGTTCGTCGAGCAGCTGCTCACCGGCGAGGCGTGGACGGTGGTCAGCCGCAAGGCGCAGGCCAACCTCGACATCCTGCTGGGCAGCGCCCTGGCGTGGGTGCTGCCCGTGGCGCTGGTGGCGGTGCTGTGGCTGGTCCGCGGCCGGCGGCCGCGCGGGTACGGGCTGCTGCGCGACGGCGGCTCGGGCCTGGCGCCGGCCGATGCCGCGGTGCTGCGGTCCGGGCTGCTCGCCGCCGCCCTGAGCCTGGCCCTGGGCGCCGCGGTCAACGACTCCGGGGTGGCGCTCCCGGCGACCGCCGCGACGCTGCTGGTGCCGCTGCTGGTGGCGCTGGCCGCGACGTCCCCGGCGGGCGGCGAGGTGTCCGGCGGCACCCGGGGGGATCTGGCCGATCGTGTTACGGTGGGTTCCCGTGGGTCGACCTGGAATGCGTGATCGCGGGCTCCTCCACAACTCCCAGCCGACGAAGTTCGTCTTCGTCACCGGCGGAGTTGTCTCCTCTCTGGGCAAGGGCCTGACGGCCAGTTCCCTCGGCGCGCTGCTGTCCGCCCGCGGCCTGCGGGTGACCATGCAGAAGCTGGACCCCTACCTCAACGTCGACCCCGGGACGATGAACCCGTTCCAGCACGGGGAGGTGTTCGTCACCGAGGACGGTGCCGAGACCGACCTCGACGTCGGCCACTACGAGCGGTTCCTCGACACCGACCTCGGCGCGCGGTCGAATGTGACGACCGGGCAGGTGTACTCCGACGTCATCGCCAAGGAGCGGCGCGGGGAGTACCTCGGGGACACCGTGCAGGTGATCCCGCACATCACCAACGAGATCAAGGCGCGCATCCTCGCGGCCGCCGAGGTCGACGGCGAGGACGGCGAGGACTCCGCCGACGTCGTCATCACCGAGATCGGCGGCACGGTCGGTGACATCGAGTCGCTGCCCTTCCTCGAGGCCGCCCGGCAGGTGCGCCACGAGATCGGCCGTGACAACTGCTTCTTCCTGCACATCTCGCTGGTGCCCTACATCGCGCCGTCGGGGGAGCTGAAGACCAAGCCGACGCAGCACTCGGTGGCGGCGCTGCGCAACATCGGCATCCAGCCCGACGCGCTGGTGTGCCGCGCCGACCGCGAGATCGCCACCGGCCTCAAGCGCAAGATCAGCCTGATGTGCGACGTCGACGCCGAGGGCGTCATCTCCTGCCCCGACGCGCCGTCGATCTACGACATCCCCAAGGTGCTGCACCGCGAGGGTCTCGACGCCTACGTCGTCCGCCGGCTGGGCCTGCCCTTCCGCGACGTCGACTGGACGGTGTGGGGCGACCTGCTCGACCGGGTGCACCGCCCGAAGCAGACGGTGACGATCGCGCTGGTCGGCAAGTACGTCGACCTGCCCGACGCCTACCTGTCGGTGACCGAGGCGCTGCGCGCCGGCGGGTTCGCCCACCGCAGCCGGGTGCAGATCCGCTGGGTGCCCTCCGACGACTGCCAGACCCCCGAGGGGGCGGCCGCGGCGCTGTCCGACGTCGACGGCGTGTGCATCCCCGGCGGGTTCGGCGTGCGCGGCATCGAGGGCAAGCTCGGCGCCATCCGCTACAGCCGCACCAACGGCATCCCGACGCTGGGCCTGTGCCTGGGCCTGCAGTGCATGGTCATCGAGTACGCCCGCAACATGGCCGGCCTCGAGCACGCCAACTCCGCGGAGTTCGACCCCGACACCCCCGACGCGGTCATCGCCACCATGGCCGACCAGCTCGACGTCGTCGCCGGCGAGCGGGACCTCGGCGGCACCATGCGGCTGGGCAGCTACCCGGCGCACCTGCAGAAGGGGTCGGTGGCCGCGGCCGCCTACGGCTCGACCGAGGTCACCGAGCGGCACCGGCACCGCTACGAGGTCGCCAACGCCTACCGCGACCGGCTCACCGAGGCCGGCTTCGTGTTCAGCGGCACCTCGCCCGACGGCCACCTGGTCGAGTTCGCCGAGCTGCCGCGCGAGGTGCACCCGTTCTTCGTCGGCACCCAGGCCCACCCCGAGCTCAAGAGCCGCCCCACCCGGCCGCACCCGCTGTTCGCCGCCTTCGTGCAGGCGGCCGTCGACCGCGCGGAGTCCGCGCGGCTGCCGGTGCCCGACCTCGAGGCCGAGAAGGTCGGGATCTGACCGTGGGCGAGCCGGCCGCCGGCGGCGGGTACCGGGTGCTGGGCACCGAGACGGTCTACGAGGGCCGGGTCATCCGCCTGGTCCGCGACACCGTCGCCATGCCCGGCGGCGGGGACAGCGTCCGCGAGGTGGTCCGCCACCCCGGCGCCGTCGCCGTCGTCGCCCTCGACGACGAGGGCCGGGTCGTCCTGCTGCGGCAGTACCGGCACCCGGTGGGCGGCTACCTGTGGGAGCTGCCCGCCGGCCTGCGCGACGCCGCCGGCGAGCAGCCGCTGGCCACGGCGCAGCGGGAGCTGGCCGAGGAGGTGCGCCTGGCCGCCGACCGGTGGTCGCTGCTGACGACCACGTACAGCACCCCGGGCTTCTGCGACGAGCTGGTGCTGGTCTACCTGGCCGAGGGCCTCACCGACGTCGACCTGCCCGAGGGCTTCACCACCGAGCACGAGGAGCTCGACATGACCGTCGAGCGGGTGCCGCTGGCCGACGCGGTGCAGCGGGTGTTCGACGGGTCGATCCGCAACGCCGCCGCCGTCATCGGCCTGCTCGCCGCCGCGCAGCACCGCGCGGCGGGGACGACGCTGCGCCCCGTCGACGCGCAGTAGGACCCGTCCCGCGTCGCACGAGATCGGCGGTCTCGTGGCCATCGGCGGCTGATCGCCACGAGACCGGCGATCTCGCGGGGGTGGAACGCCGCCGGGGTCAGCCGACGACGACCGGGCTCGACCAGCCCACCTGCACGTACTCGACCACCTGCGTGTCGGCGTCGAGCAGCGCCTCCTCGAGCCAGAACACGTAGGGCACGCCCGGGGTCAGCCCGCCGAGCACCGTGCTGACCTCGCCGCAGTCCGCGCGCTGGGCGACGTCGACCCGCGGCGGCGCCGGCTGCCCGCCGGGCGTCAGCGCCTGGCTGACGGCGGTGACCCGGTAGCCCCGGACGTCGTCGCGGCCGTCGGCCTGCCAGCTCACCGTCGCCGACCCCGCGCCGGGCACCACGCCGGGCGTGACCTGGCGCGGGTTGCCGTAGCCGCCGCACTCGGCCGGCGGCGGCGTGACCTGCAGCGGCTGACCGCGGGGCACCACCGGCGTCGGCAGCTCCACCTGCAGCCGGCGCGGCGGCGCCGTCACGGGGAGCTCGGCCACCGGTGCGGGGGCGACGGTGGCCGGCGCGACCGGGTCGGCCGGCGTGGCGGGAGCGGGCGGGTCGGCGGGCGCGGCAGCGCGGACCGGCGCCGCCGAGGCGGTCACCCGCGCGGCGAGCTCGGTGGCCGGGGCCGACAGCGCCACCAGGCCCACGGCCGCGGCCGCGGTCAGGCGGACCGCGACCCCGCCTGCCGACGGGCCGCCGCGCCGCCGGCGGGACCCCGACGGCCGTCGTCTCGCTCGTCCCACGGACACCTCCCGGCTCGGGAGGGACATCGGCACCGGGGACGGCGGACTCAACCCGAGCGCGGCGGTGCGGTGGCGCCGGACCCGGCCGCGTCCGGCACCGGCAGCCGCAGCCCCAGCCGGCCGGCCTCCAGGGACGCCAGCAACCGCACGGCCGCCGGGTCGCCGGCCCGCCACGCCTCCCCGGTGCCCGGCGGCAGCGCGGCCAGCCGGGGCAGGGGAGCGGTGGCCACCGCACGGGCGGCCAGCAGCTCCAGGTCCGGGTCGGCCGCCCGCAGGATCTGGGAGGCCGCCGACGCCTCCCGGACCCAGCGCAGCCGCCAGGGCAGCCAGCGCAGCAGCAGCCAGCCCACCGGCAGCACCACCAGCACGACGGCGAGCACGGAGGCCAGCGTGGCGACGGCGTCCTGCGCGGCCTGCCCGGCGCCGCTCACCGACCCCGCGGCGTCGCCGAGGGACCCCAGCGGCTCGGCCAGCTCGTCGCCGACCACCGGCACGTCCTCGGCCGCCGACGCCGCCGACCCCATGCTGTCGGCCACCGAGGTCCCGAGGTCCTCCACCGCCCGGCCGGGCTCGGCCAGCACCAGCACCGCGCCGTGCACCGCCCGGGCGACCAGCACCCACAGCACCAGCCAGGCGAGCATGCCGGCGTCGGCCAGCACCTGGCCGAGCCGGCGGTCGGAGCGCGAGGCGTACAGGCGCATCGGGGTGTTCCTCCTCCTCGGGGGTGACCCGGCCACTACCCGGGTCACCCGCCGGGCCATCGTGGGCGCTGCGCGGACTGACGGCAGCCCGGGCGCTGGTTAGGGTCCGTTCCGGGTCCCCTCACCGGGGGCGCGAGGACAGGCGCGGGACCGACGACCTCGGACCGGCCGCAGCGACAGGAGTGGACCGCCATGCACGTCGGGGTGCCCCGAGAGGTCAAGAACAGGGAGTACCGGGTCGCGCTGACCCCCGCTGGGGTCACCGAGCTGACCAGGGCCGGTCACACGGTGCTCGTCGAGCGGGGCGCGGGGGAGGGCTCCTCCATCCCCGACGGCGACTACACCGCCGCCGGCGCGCGCATCGTCGACAGCGCCGACGACGTCTGGGCCGACGCCGACCTGCTGCTCAAGGTCAAGGAGCCCGTCGAGGAGGAGTACGGTCGGCTGCGCGCCGGGCAGACGCTGTTCACCTACCTGCACCTGGCCGCCTCGCGGCCCTGCACCGAGGCGCTGGTGGCCTCGGGCACCACCGCGATCGCCTACGAGACGGTGCAGACGGCCAACGGCGCGCTGCCGCTGCTGGCGCCGATGAGCGAGGTCGCCGGGCGGATGGCGCCGCAGGTCGGCGCGCACAGCCTGGAGCGGGCGCACGGCGGTCGCGGCGTCCTGCTCGGCGGGGTGTCGGGCGTCTACGCCGCCAAGGTGGTCGTCATCGGCGCCGGGGTGTCGGGCATGAACGCCGCCACCATCGCCCTGGGCATGCAGGCCGAGGTCGTCGTCCTGGACAAGGACGTCGACAAGCTGCGCGCCGCCGACAACGTCTACCGCGGGCACCTGCAGACGGTGACCTCCAACGCCTACGAGGTGGAGCGGGCCGTCCTCGACGCCGACCTGGTCATCGGCGCGGTGCTGGTGCCCGGCGCCAAGGCCCCGACCCTGGTCAGCAACGACCTGGTCAAGCGGATGAAGCCGGGCTCGGTGCTCGTCGACATCGCCGTCGACCAGGGCGGCTGCTTCGAGGACAGCCGGCCCACGACACACGACGACCCGACCTTCCGGGTGCACGAGTCGGTGTTCTACTGCGTGGCGAACATGCCCGGAGCCGTCCCGAACACCTCCACGCACGCGCTGACCAACGTGACGCTGCCCTACGTCATGGCGCTGGCCGAGCAGGGCACCCGCGCGGCGGTCACCGCCAGCCCGGCCCTCGCCCACGGCCTCAACGTCGCCGCCGGGCAGGTCGTGCTGCCGGAGGTCGCCGAGGCGCACGGGATGACCGCCGTGCCCTGGGAGGAGGTCCTGTCCTGACCGTCACGGCGCCGGCCGGCACGCCCGCGCGGGACACCGACGTCGAGCGGGTGGTCACCGGTTACCTCGACCACCTCGCCGTCGAGCGCGGGCTGGCCGCCAACACCATCGCCTCCTACCGCCGCGACCTGCGGCGGTACGCGCAGTACCTGGCCGCGGCCGGGGTGCGGGGGCTGGGCGAGGTCGCCGAGAGCGACGTCGCCGGGTTCCTCGCCGCGCTGCGCGCCGGGGACGACGGGCACCCGCCGCTGTCGGCGACGTCGGCCGCGCGGGCCGTCGTCGCCGTCCGCGGGCTGCACCGCTTCGCGCTGCTCGACGGGCTGGTGCCCGGCGACGTCGCCGCGGAGGTGCGGCCCCCGGCGCCGGCGCGGCGGCTGCCCAAGGCGGTGCCGGTGGAGGCGGTGGTGGCGCTCATCGAGGCCGCGGGCTCGGTGGAGGGCCCGCGCGGGCTGCGCGACCGGGCGCTGCTGGAGGTCCTCTACGGCACCGGGGCGCGCATCTCCGAGGCCGTGGGCCTGGCCGTCGACGACCTCGACCGCGGCCAGTCGGTGGTGCGGCTGGCCGGCAAGGGCGGCAAGGAGCGGATCGTCCCGGTGGGCAGCTACGCGCTGCGCGCGGTGGAGGACTACCTGGTGCGCGCCCGCCCGGCGCTGGCCGCGGCCGGGACGAGCGCGGCGCGCGGCGGGGTCCGCGGCGGGCGGCTGTTCCTCAACGCCCGCGGCGGGCCGCTGTCGCGGCAGAGCGCCTGGGCGATCCTGCGCTCGGCGGCCGAGCGCACCGCCGACGCCACCCTCGCCCGGCACGTCTCGCCGCACACGCTGCGGCACTCCTTCGCCACCCACCTGCTCGACGGCGGCGCCGACGTGCGCGTCGTGCAGGAACTGCTCGGGCACGCCTCGGTGACGACGACGCAGGTGTACACGCTGGTCACCGTCGACAAGCTCCGCGAGGTCTACGCCGGGAGCCACCCGCGTGCCCTGTCCTGACGAGACGACCCCGTCCGCGTCGGCACCTCTTGCCAGCTCCTACTGAGGAGTACGGACTCGTCACCGGCAAGATCCGCCAGCGACGGCGTGTCCCGTGGATCGGTGCAGGTCATCTCCCTACCGTCGACCCCGACCCGAGCGGACCGGGCCGGCCGACCGCGGCCGGCACCGCCGGGGAGCACGGAGGAGTGGCGACTCATGGCGATCCGAGGGGACGTGGCCGGTCAGGCTCTCGCACTCCCGGCCGACGGCGGGGAGATGGGGGCGGCCGCCTCGCGGCTGGACCCCGCCCGCGCGCGTCAGCACCGGCTGCCCGAGCCCCCGCCCCTCGAGCGGCACGGCCCGGCCCGGGTCATCGCGATGTGCAACCAGAAGGGCGGCGTCGGCAAGACGACGTCGACGATCAACCTGGGCGCCTCGCTGGTCGAGTACGGCCGCCGGGTGCTGCTGGTCGACCTCGACCCGCAGGGCGCGCTGTCGGTCGGCCTGGGCGTGCCGGCCCAGCAGCTGGACCGCACCATCTACAACGCGCTGATGGAGCGGCGGACCACGCTGGCCGACGTCCGCGTGGGCACCGACGTGCCCGGCCTGGACCTGGTGCCGAGCAACATCGACCTGTCCGCAGCCGAGGTGCAGCTGGTCAGCGAGGTCGCCCGCGAGCAGACGCTGCTGCGCAAGCTGGACTCGGTGCGCGAGGAGTACGACTACATCCTCGTCGACTGCCAGCCCTCCCTCGGCCTGCTCACCGTCAACGCGCTCACCGCCGCGCACGGCGTGGTCATCCCGCTGGAGTGCGAGTTCTTCTCCCTGCGCGGCGTGGCGCTGCTGGTCGACACGATCGACAAGGTCAAGGAGCGGCTCAACCCGTCGCTGGAGATCGACGGCATCCTCGCCACGATGTACGACTCGCGCACCGTGCACTGCCGCGAGGTGTTCAGCCGCGTCGTCGAGGCCTTCGGCGACACCGTCTTCCGGACCGTCATCCACCGCACGGTCCGCTTCCCGGAGACCACCGTCGCCGGTCAGCCCATCACCACCTGGGCGCCGACCTCCTCGGGTGCGGCCGCCTACCGCGACCTGGCGAAGGAGGTGATCGCGCTGTGACCCGCCGTCCGGTCCTGCCGGGCGCCGACGAGCTGTTCCGGCGCACCGACACCCCGCCCGCGGCGGAGGTCACCGAGCTGACCCCGCTGAGCTCCGCGGTGGCGTCCCCGTCGCTGCGCGCGGCCCGCCGGGCGGTGGCCGAGCCCGAGCCCGAGCAGCCGGCGCCGCTGACGCTGGTGCCCGGCGGGGCCGCCACCGACCCGCTGGCCGCCTTCCGCGCCCCGGCGCCCCCGCCGCTGCCCGCGCCCGGCGCGCGCGCCCGCGGCAAGGCGGCCCGCGCCAGCGGGGCCGGCCGCACCCGGCACGACGAGAAGATCACCGTCTACATCTCCGCCGAGGACCTGCTGGCGCTGGAGAGCGCGCGGCTGTCGCTGCGCGCCCAGCACGGCGTGGCGGCCGACCGCGGCCGGATCGTCCGCGAGGCGGTGTCGGTGCTGCTCGCCGACCTCGCCGAGAACGGCGAGGACTCCGTGCTGGTGCGCCGCCTCAAGGGCTGAGGCGCTCCAGGGCATACATTTGCACTCCGTGAGCGGAGAGGCGCACGCGGTCGCGACCGCGCCGGAGCCGGTGGACACCGGCCGCTTCACCGTCCGGCTGACCAACTTCGAGGGCCCGTTCGACCTGCTGCTGCAGCTGATCAGCCGGCACCAGCTCGACGTCACCGAGATCGCGCTGTCGGTGGTCACCGACGAGTTCATCGCCCACCTGCGCGCGCTCGGCGACGAGCTCGACCTCGACCAGGCCAGCGAGTTCCTCGTGGTCGCCGCGACCCTGCTCGACCTCAAGGCCGCCCGGCTGCTGCCGGCCGCCGACATCGAGGACGAGGACGACCTCGAGCTGCTCGAGGCCCGCGACCTGCTCTTCGCCCGGCTGCTGCAGTACCGCGCCTACAAGGAGGCCGCCGCGGTGCTGCGCGAGCGGGAGGCGGTCGCCGTCCGCCGGCACCCCCGCGAGGCGCCGCTGGAGCCGCGGTTCGCCGAGCTGCTGCCCGAGGTGCTGCTCGGCGTCACCCCCGAGCGGTTCGCCGCGCTCGCCGCGCGGGCGCTCACGCCGAGGGAACCCCCGACGGTCGGGGTCACCCACCTGCACGCGCCGCCGGTCAGCGTCGCCGAGCAGCTGCTCGCCGTCCGCTCGGCGCTGCTGGGCGCCGGCACGCTGACCTTCCGCGCGCTCACCGGCGACTGCGCCACCACGCTGGAGGTCGTGGCCCGCTTCCTCGCGCTGCTGGAGCTCTACCGGCAGCAGCGGGTCACCTTCACCCAGCTCACCCCGCTCGGGGAGCTGCAGGTGCGCTGGACCGGTCCGGCCGACGTCGCCGCGGTGGCCGACCTCGGCGGGGCGGCCGACGGGGAGGCCCCGTGACCGGGGAGCCCGAGGACCGCGGCCCGGTCTCCTGGGAGGCGCTGGCCGCGGAGCTGGCGGCCACCCGCGAGGAGGCGGCCGGGCGGCCCGACGCCGACCCCGCCGTCTGGGACGCCGTCGCCGCCGAGCTCGCCGCCCGCGTGGCCGAGCGTCCCGCGCCGCCGGCCGGCGACGTGCCGCCGGTACCGGAGGAGCCGCTGGTCCTGCCCGGCATGCCCGAGCCGGAGCCGGAGGAGGAGCCGGAACCGGAGGAGGAGCTCGACCCGGCCGACCTGCGCGGCGGGCTGGAGGCGCTGCTGTTCGTCGCCGAGGGGCCGCTCGACGAGGCCACGCTGGCGGGGGCGCTGCGCGTCCCGGTGCCCCGGGTGCGGGCGGCGCTCGCCGAGCTCGCCGACGGCTACGACGGGCGCCGCGCCGGCATCGCGCTGCGCCGCGCGGGGGAGGGCTGGCGGCTCTACACCCGCGAGGAGTTCGCGCCCGTGGTCGAGCGGCACCTCACCGGCGCCGCGCGCAGCCGGCTGACCCAGGCGGCGCTGGAGACCCTCGCCGTCATCGCCTACCGGCAGCCGGTGACCCGCGCGCGGGTGTCGGCGATCCGCGGCGTCGGCGTCGACGGCGTCATGCGCACGCTGCTCTCCCGCGGCCTGGTCGCCGAGGTCGGCACCGACCCCGACAGCGGCGGTGGCCTCTACGGGACGACGGCGCTGTTCCTCGAGCGGCTCGGGCTCAGCGGCCTGCACGAGCTGCCGCCGCTGGCGCCGCTGCTGCCCGACGCCGCCGAGGTCGCGCGGGAGACCTCGGAGACGGCCTGACCGCCTAGGGTCGCCGTCGTGCCGGGGCCGACCGCGGGTGGCGCGCTCGCCGACGCGTACCGGCGCTTCGCCGGAGACGCCACCACCTCGCCGCTGTCCGCGCGCGTCGCCGCGGCGGTGGGCGGATCGGAGGAGGCGCTGCGGGCGCTGGCGGCGGTGCCGGCGCGCCGGCGGGGGCCGGCGGCGGTCCTCGCCGCGCTGCACGACCTCGCCCTCGCCGGGCGCGCTCCGGCCCTGGCCGCGGCCCACGGCTCCGGGGACGGCGAGGCCGCCGCCGTCGCGGCGGTCGACACCCTGCGGCGGGCGGCCGACGCGGTGGAGGCGGCCGGCGCGCGGCGGCGGGTGCTGTCCGACGAGACCGGGCACCCCGCGGTGCTGTACCCGGCGCTCGCCGAGGCGGCGCGGCGGGCCGGTGCCGACGCCGTCGGGCTGGTCGGCGTGGGCCGCCCGGCGGGGCTGGACCTGCTCGTCGACCGCGTCGGCATCTCCTACACCGACGGGCGATCCCTGGGGGACCCGTCGTCGCCGGTGCAGGTGACGGCCCGGGTGGTGGGGGACCGGGCGGTCCCGACCCGGTCGCTGCCGCCGGTCCTCGCCCGGGTCTGCGCCGACGTCGACCCGCTGGACGTGACCGACGCCGACGACGTCCGGTGGCTGCGCGCCTGCCTCCCGCCGGACCGGCCCGAGCGCCGGGCGGGGCTGGACGCGGAGCTCGCGCTGGCCGCGGCCGACCCCCCGGTGCCGGTGCGCGGCGACGTCGTCGAGGTGCTGCCCGACGCCGTCGCCCGGGTGCCCGCCGGCGCCCTGCCCGTCGTCGTGACGGCGTGGTCGCTGGTGCGGCTCTCCCCGCAGCGCCGGGAGCGCTTCCTGCACCGCCTGGACGAGGTCGCGGCCGGGCGGCCGGTGGCGTGGGTGTCGGTGGAGGGGGTCGGGGTCGCACCGGGCGTCCCGACGCTCGGCGACCGCCCCGCCTCGGGCCACAGCACCGTCGGCGTCACGCTGGCCGACCGGTCGGCGCGGCGGGCCGAGGCCGTCGGCCGGTGCTGGTCGCGGGGCCGCGTGCTCGCGTGGCTGGCCGGCACCTGACCGCCCGGCCGCCCGGCCCGCCGCCGCGTCCCGGCGGCCGGCGAGAGGGTGGGAGACTGGCGCGGATGGACACCGCACCGCAGCCCGACGACCTCCCCGGCACCCCCGGCGGTGAGGGCTGGTCGGAGGACATGGAGCTCGCCCCGGCCCACCCCGGCGACCGCCCGCCCTCCGCCACGGCCGACCGCGAGGGCGAGCGGCTGCAGAAGGTGCTCGCCCGCGCCGGCGTCGGCTCGCGGCGGGTGGTGGAGAACATGGTCGACCAGGGCCGGATCAGCGTGAACGGCCGCACGGTCACGGTGCAGGGCACGCGGGTGGACCCGGCGAGGGACAAGATCGCTGTCGACGGGCAGCGGATCGAGCTGCGCGACGACCGGGTCACCTACGCGGTGAACAAGCCCGCCGGGGTGATCACCGCGATGAGCGACGACCGGGCGCGGCCGACCGTCGGCGACATGGTGGGCGACCTCGCGCCCGGGCTGGTGCACGTGGGCCGGCTCGACCAGGACACCGAGGGGCTGCTGCTGGTCACCAACGACGGTGAGCTCGCCCACCGGCTGGCCCACCCGAGCTACGGGGTGAAGAAGACCTACCTCGCGCAGGTGTCGGGCTCGATCTCCCGCGACCTGCACCGCCGGCTGCGCGCCGGCATCGAGCTCGACGACGGCCCGGTGAAGGTCGACTCCTTCCGGATCGTCGACGCCCACGCCGGCCAGTCGGTGGTGGAGGTCGTGCTGCACGAGGGCCGCAAGCACATCGTGCGGCGGCTGCTGGCCGCGGTCGGCCTGCCGGTCTCCCGGCTGACGCGCGTCGCGGTCGGCCCGGTCTCGCTGCAGCGGATGCGCAGCGGCGCGATCCGCCGGCTGACCCGCCAGGAGGTCGGCGCGCTGGAGGAGCTCGTCGGGCTCTGAGCCCGCCCACCGTCCCCGGCCGCTCGGCGCGGTCAGACGGTCAGCGCCAGGCAGATCCAGCACAGCGGGTCCCCGGCGTCGGCCCCGTCGTCGGGCCAGGCCCACTCGGCCGGGTCGAGGAGCGTCACCGGTGCGAGGCACACCGACCGGCCGACGGCGAGACCGTCGCCGCTGACCGCGTGGAGGCGACCCAGGGGCACGCGCAGCGATCCTCCTGAGCGGTAGAAGGGCCGCACCGCGTCCGCACCCACCGTCCAGCGCCCACCGGGCTCGGTGTCCGGGCACCGGGCTCCCTCGGGGCCCTGCTGGCCACCGGTCACCGGAGCACCAGCTGCTCCCCGGCGGGGGATCGCCGGGCGAGCCCGGCCAGGATCGCGCGGGCGTCGTCGGTGAGCGTGGCCGACCCGAGCCGGACGACGACGCGCCGGTGACCGAGCTGCCGCAGCGCGGTCACGGTCCGGCACAGCGCCTCGGCGCCCACCCGGTCGAGGTGGCCGCGGAGGGAGACCTGACCAGCGGCGCGGTCGGTGCGCGCGGTGAAGGACGGGGGCTTCGCACGGGACGGCCCGTCGCGGGGCGGTCCCGGTGGGCGTGCGGGGGGCCGGCGGTGGGTCTCTTCTCGACTCACCCCTCAACCGTTACGAATCCGTCCGATAGACCCCAGGGCCTTTGGTCCCCGGAGGGCGCCCGGGGTCCTGGACCGTTATCCCCAACTTGTGCACGGACCTGGTCCGACCGAGCGGCCGGCACCGGGGTCGAGGCACCGGTGGGGGAGGACCGGTCCGGCCGGGTGGCGGGCGGAACCTAGACTCGACCGGGCACCCCGGATCCGGGAGCCCGATCGACGGAGGAGGGTGCTCGTGGCCGTACGGGCCATCCGGGGCGCGACACAGGTGGACGCCGACGACCGCGGCCTGGTGCTCGAGGCCACCCGGGAGCTGGTGAACGCGGTGGTCGAGCGCAACGCGCTGCACCACGACGACATCATCAGCATCCTGTTCACCGCGACACCGGACCTGGTGTCGGAGTTCCCGGCCCTGGCCGCCCGCGAGCTGGGCATGGGCGACGTGCCGCTGATGTGCGCCACCGAGATGGCGGTGCCGCACGCGCTGCCGCGGGTGCTGCGGCTGATGGCGCACGTGGAGACCGACCGGCCGCGCGCGGGCATCCAGCACGTGTACCTGCGGGGCGCGGTGGCGCTGCGGCGGGACATCGCCCAGTGAGCGGTCCGGTGACCCGAGGAGTGGAGGACGTGGACATGAGCGGTTTCCGGGGACAGGTGACCCTCGACGGCCCGTCCGGCACGGGCAAGTCCAGCGTCGCGCGGGCGGTGGCCGCCCGGCTGGGCGCCGCCTACCTCGACACCGGCGCGATGTACCGCGCCGCCACGGTGGCGGTGCTCGACGCCGGCGTCGACCCCGAGGACGCCGACGCGGTGGCCCGCGTGGTGGCCGGCGCCCGGATCGAGGTGGGGACGGCGGCGGAGACCGAGCGGGTGGAGGTCGACGGCACCGACGTCGCCGAGCGCATCCGCGGCGCCGAGGTCACCCGCGCCGTCTCGGCGGTCTCGGCGGTGCCCGCGGTGCGGCGGCAGCTGGTCGACCGGCAGCGGTCGCTGGTGGGCTCGGCCGACGCGGTCGTCGTCGAGGGGCGCGACATCGGCACCGTGGTGCTGCCGGAGGCGACCGTGAAGGTCTACCTGACCGCGGCGCCGGAGGCCCGCGCGCAGCGGCGGGCCCTGCAGCTGGGGATCAGCGACCCGGCGGAGGTGGCCGCGCTCGCCGCCGAGCTGCGCCGCCGCGACGAGTACGACAGCAGCCGCGCGGACAGCCCGCTGCGGCCGGCCGCCGACGCGGTGGTCGTGGACAGCACCGACCTGGACCGGGAGGGCGTCGTCGACCGGGTGGTCGGGCTGGCGCTCGCGGCGGCCGGGGCACGAGGGGTGGACGCGTGAGCGAGGAGGGCACCGGCGGCCCGCTGCCGGTGGTGGCGGTCGTCGGCCGGCCGAACGTGGGCAAGTCGACGCTGGTCAACCGGATCCTGGGCCGCCGCGCCGCGGTGGTGCAGGACGTCCCGGGCGTCACCCGCGACCGGATCTCCTACGAGGCGCTGTGGAACGGGCGGCGGTTCACCGTCACCGACACCGGCGGCTGGGACCCGAGGGCCGAGGGGCTGGGCGCGTCGATCACCCGGCAGGCCGAGTTCGCGATGCGCACCGCCGACGTCATCGTGCTCGTCGTCGACAGCCAGGTGGGCGCCACCGACACCGACCTGGCCGCCGCGCGGATCCTGCGCCGCAGCGACCGGCCGGTGATCGTCGTCGCCAACAAGGTCGACGACGAGCGCAGCGAGTCCAACGCCGCGGAGCTGTGGTCGCTGGGGCTGGGGGAGCCGCAGCCGGTCAGCGCGCTGCACGGCCGGGGCTCGGGGGACCTGCTCGACCTGGTCCTCGACGCGCTGCCCGAGGCGCCGCGCGAGCAGCCGGAGGAGGGCGGCCCGCGCCGGGTGGCGCTGGTCGGGCGGCCGAACGTGGGCAAGTCGAGCCTGCTCAACCGGCTGGCGAAGGAGGAGCGCTCGGTCGTCGACTCGGTGGCCGGCACCACCGTGGACCCGGTCGACTCGATCATCACGCTGGGCGGGGAGGAGTGGCGGTTCGTCGACACCGCGGGCCTGCGCCGCAAGGTCAACACCGCCAGCGGCACCGAGTACTACGCGAGCCTGCGCACCGAGGCCGCGATCCAGGCCGCCGAGGTCGCCGTCGTGCTGCTGGCGGCCGACGAGGTGATCAGCGAGCAGGACCAACGGGTGATCACCCAGGTCATCGAGGCCGGCCGCGCGCTGGTCATCGCGTTCAACAAGTGGGACACCCTCGACGAGGACCGGCACGCCCAGCTCGAGCGCGAGATCGAGCGGGACCTCGCCCGGGTGCGGTGGGCCTCGCGGGTCAACATCTCGGCGGCCACCGGCCGCGGCGTCGGGAAGCTGCCCGAGCACCTGCGGGCCGCGCTGGCCTCCTGGGAGACCCGGGTGCCGACGGCGGAGCTCAACGCCTACGTCCGCCAGCTGGTGCAGGAGACCCCGCCCCCGGCCCGCGGCGGGCGCGCCCCGAAGATCAAGTACGTGACGCAGGCCGACGTCCGGCCACCGCGGTTCGTCGTCTTCTCCACCGGCTTCCTCGAGGCCGGCTACCGCCGCTTCCTCGAGCGCAAGCTGCGGGAGCGGTGGGGCTTCGGCGGCACCCCGATCGACATCTCGGTCAAGGTCCGCGAGGGCCGGGGGAACGAGCGGCGCGGCTGACGGTCAGGCCACGGTCGCGGCGTCGTCGGCGGGGTCCTCGTCGGGGTCGTCGTGGGGGTGGTCGTGGGGCTCGTCGTCGAAGCGCAGCGGCTCGGTCCGCCGGGGCATGGCCAGCACGGCGAGGGCGATGACGACGGCGGTGACCGCCGTGGCGACGAAGACGCCGTGGGAGGCCTCGTGCAGGCTCTCCCGCGCGAAGTCGGCGACGGCGCCGCCCTGGGCGAGCGCCGCGGTCGTGCTGTCGACGTCGGTGGGCACCTCGCCGTCGAGACCGGGCGGCGGGGCGGCGAAGCGGGCGGCCAGGGTGGTGTTGGCGATCGCGCCGAACACCGCGGCGCCGATCGCCGAGCCCATCGACCGGGAGAACATGTTGGTGGCGGTGACGACGCCGCGCCGGTCCCAGCCGACCACCGACTGCACCGCGACGATCAGCGGCGCCGACGACAGTCCGAGGCCGAGGCCGGTGAGGAACATCCAGGCGCCGACCTGCCACAGCTGCGCCGACGGGCCGAGCAGCGCCGTCCCGGCGGTGCCCGCGACGGCGAGGACGACGCCGAGCAGCGCGGTGTCGCGGAACCCGATGCGCAGGTAGAGCCGGCCGGACAGGCTCGCCGCGATCGGCCACCCGAGGGTCAGGGCCGCCAGCGCGAAGCCGGCCTCCAGTGCCCCGGCGCCGAGCACCCCCTGCGCCCACGTGGGCAGGTAGGAGCTCAGGCCGATGAGCAGCGCGCCGAGCCCGAGCGCGGCGACGTTGCCGCTGAGCAGGATCCGGCGGCGCAGCACCCACGGCGGCAGCACCGGCTCGGCGGCCCGCCGCTCCACCAGCGCGAAGGCGACGAGCAGCACGGCCGCCGTCGCGAGGACCGCGATCGAGACCGGTGACGACCAGGCCCAGGCGCTGCCGCCCTGCAGCAGGCCGACGATGAGCAGCCCGGCGCCGGCGGCGAGCAGCACCGACCCGGCGACGTCGAAGCGGGCCTCCCGGCGCTCGACCCGCTCGGTCCACCGCCGCCACAGCGCGACCAGGGCCACCGCGCCCAGGGGCAGGTTCACCCAGAAGATCCAGCGCCAGGACAGGTAGTCGCTGAAGACCCCGCCCAGCGTGGGGCCGAGCACCGCGGAGATCCCCCACACCGAGGCCACGTAGCCCTGCACCCGGGCGCGTTCCTCGACGGTGTAGATGTCGCCGATGACGGTCATGCCGATCGGCTGGATCGCCCCCGCCCCGATGCCCTGCAGCGCGCGGCCGACGATCAGCGCCGGCATCGACCAGGCCAGGCCGCAGAACAGCGACGCCGCGACGAACACCGCGATGCCGACCAGCAGCACCGGCTTGCGCCCGTGGACGTCGGCGAGCTTGCCGTAGACCGGCACCGTCACCGCCTGGGTGAGCAGGTAGACGCTGAACAGCCACGGGAACTGGCTGAAGCCGCCGAGGTCGTCGACGACGGCGGGGACCGCGGTGGCGATGATCGTGCTGTCCAGCGCGATGAGGGCGGTGCTGAGCATGACCGCCCCGAGCACGGGACCGCGCTCGGAGCGGAGGCCGATCGAGGCCCGGGTTCCCGTCGTCACGGGCAACGACAACCCGGGGGAGCGCCGGCGCGTTCCCGACGCCGGAGCTCACCGCCGGACGGGCGCCCGCAGCTCGTCCGCACGCCGGTCCGTCCGGCCCTCGGGACGCAGCAGGAGCGTCCTGGCCACCCCGGCAGCTGCATCGGAGGAGCTCACGGCGCGCCCACCGGCCAGCCTGCGGACGCCCAGACGACGACGATCGCCACGGCGAGCACGCCGAGGGTCAGCAGCAGCGCCCAGGCGGCGAAGGCGGGGCTGTACTCGTCCTCGGCCGGGTCGCGACCGGCCGGGTCGGCCAGCTCCGGAGGGTGCACCTCGGGGATCGGCATCGGTCCTCCTGGCATCCGCCGGGACGGGCACACGGGCAGCGGCGAGCGTGGCCGCAGGCGCTCGGCACGGCCTCACCTGCGGCGGATGAGTTCCGGGCCGCAGAGGGACCGCGATGCCGCTCCGCCGCCGGGGAGCCGACCACCGGCCCGACCGCGGTGAGCGGGCGGCGGGGTCGTGGACCACCCGACCGCCCACGACCTCGTCCGGGCGGGGTGAGACCACAGCCGGCGGACCCGCACGGAGCCGGATCGCCGCCCCGGCCGTCGCCGTCCGGTCCCGTCCGGTTGCGTTCCGTCTACGGTCCGGGCCGGTTGCCCCTGTCGGGATCGTCTCGGTCGTCGTACGTTCGTGCTGCTGCGAGGGGGATGCCGTGGCCTCAGCGAGGGGCGCGAGACGGTCCGGGGTGCCACGGGCGAAGACCGCGGTGCCGCGGTTGTCGCCCGGGTACGTGCCCCGGCCCCGGCTGCTGGCCGCGGTCGACGCCGCGGCACCGGGCCAGGTCACCGCGGTGTGCGCGCCCGCCGGTCACGGCAAGACGCTGCTGCTCGCCGACTGGGCCTCCCGCGTCCCGGACCGGACGGCCTGGGTCTCCCTGGACGGCGACGACGACGACGACCAGCGCTTCTGGTCGGCGGTCCTGACCGCGCTCGCCTCCTGCCCCGTCGTGCCGGAGGACTCCCTCCTGCAGTCGATCGCGGCGCCGCACCTGCCGAGCCGGGACCCGGCGTTCCTCGCCGCGGTGGTCGACGCGATCGACGCCGTCCCCGAGCCGGTGCGTCTGGTCCTCGACGACGTGCACGAGCTGACCGCACCCGAGCCCAGGCGCGGGCTGGCCACCCTCGTCCGCGACCGTCCCCCCGGGCTGCACCTGGTGCTCACCGGACGCACCGACCCGCCGCTGCCGCTCAGCCGCATGCGGGTGGCCGGCGAGCTCAACGAGATCCGGGCGGAGGCCCTGCGGTTCTCGGTGCCGGAGGCGGACACCATGCTGGCCTCGGCCGACGTCGAGGCGAGCCCCGACCAGGTGCGCCTGCTCGTCGAGCAGACCGAGGGCTGGGCCGCCGGGCTCCGGCTGGCGGCGCTGTCGCTGCGCGAGACCGACGACCCCGACCGCTTCCTCACCGACTTCGTCGGCAACGGCCGGGCCGTGTCCGACTACCTGGTGGGGGAGGTCCTGGCCCGGCTCCCGTCCGACGTGCTGGACCTGCTGCGCGCGGTGAGCGTCTGCGACCAGCTGTCCGCGCCACTCGCGATCGCGGTGTCCGGCCGGCCGGACGCGGCGGAGGTCCTCGACGCGATGGAGCGCGACACCTCGCTGGTGCTCAGCTGCGGTCAGGGTCGCATCTGGTACCGCGTGCACCCGCTGCTGCGCTCGCACCTGCTGGCCGACCTGACGCGCCGCCGTCCCGAGGAGGTGCTGCGCCTGCAGCGCAGCGCGGCCGGGTGGTACGCGTCCCGGGGCCGGACCGTCGAGGCCCTCACCCACGCGCGGCGGGGTGGGGACCCGGCCGCCGTCGTGCGGCTGCTCCGCCAGGACAGCGCCCGCCTGGTCGCCGACGGCCGCTACGGGGCGATGCGGGAGGCGCTGGACTGGCTGGGGGATGCCGTGGCCGCCGACCCCTGGCTGGAACTGCTGGCCGGGCTCGTCGACGTCGAGGCGGGCGCGCTGGTCGCGGCCGACGGCCACCTCGCCCGTGCCGACCTCGTCTGGCCGACCGAGCCGGGGCAGGAGCTCACGGAGCTGCGCACCCTGGTCCGCGCCCGCCGCGTGACCATGACCGGGAACCCGGCGGACATGGTGACGGCGACGGAGGCGCTCGCCCCGACGGTCGAGGAGGCCACCGGCCTGGCGGTGACGGCGGCGCTCGACCGCGCGCTGGCCCTGCTGACGGTCGGCCGGTGGGACGAGGCGGAGAGCCTCGTGCGCGGGGCGCTCGCCCGGGCGGAGGCCTCGGGGCAGCGGTACCTGACCGCCCGGGCCCGCACCGTCCTCGCCGCCCTCGCCGGGGTCCGCGGGGACTTCCGGCGGATGTCCGCGCTCGCCGAGCAGGCCGACGTCGGCGCCCACGGGACCGACTGGCGGGCCACGGCCGGCGTCGCCTTCACGGCGTCGATGCGCGCCTACGCGGCACTGCTGCGGGTGGAGCCGCAGTCGTGCCTGGACCTGCTCTCCCCGGCGCTCGCCTTCTACGACCGGGAGCCGCCGCCCCCGTCGAACCCGGTCGCGGTCACCGTCCGGGCGCTGTCCGGCGCCGCGTCGGCCGACCTGGGGCGCGAGGTCGACGGGCTGGAGGAGATGCGGCGGTCCCGGACGGCGGTGGCCGACCACCCGATGGCGGCCAGCGCGGCCGCGCTCGTCGCCCTGCTCGAGCACGGCGTGGCCCACCGCACCGGGCACGCCGAACCCGCCCGCGCCGCGCTGGAGTGGGCCGAGTCGACGCTGGGGACCGGCGGGGACGTGGCCCTCATGCGGGCACACCGGCTGGCCGCGCTCGGCCGGTACCGCGCCGCCGGCGAGGTCCTGCGGCCGCTGCTGGACCGGTCGCTGGCGGCCACGGTCCCGTGGGCGCGGTTGGCGGGCTGGGTGCTCGACTGCCGGCTCGCGGTGGCGGAGGGCCACCCGGCCCGCGCGCGCGGCAGCCTCGAGCAGGCGCTCGCGCTGACCGAGGCGACGGACGCGCTGCGGCCGCTGGCGCTCGCGCCGGACGAGGTGGTCGAGCTGCTCACCCGGCAGCTGGGCAGCTTCGGCGGCCTGGACCCGACCGCGCACCGGGTGCTCGCCGCGCGGCAGGCCCTGGGGGTCGGCACCCACCCGGTGGCGCTGACCGAGCGCGAGCGGGCGGTGCTGCGCCTGCTGCCCACCCAGCGCTCGTTCGACGAGATCGCCGGCGACCTCACCGTCTCCCACAGCACGGTGAAGACCCACGTCCGGGCGATCTACGGCAAGCTCGGCGTCAACTCGCGCAGGGACGCGGTGGAGACCGCCCGGCGCCGTGGCGTGCTCGTCGAGTCGAGGTCGGAGGACGCGCGGTCCTGAGGGCCTCAGCCGGGGACCTCGTGCAGGGACACCACCCGCAGCCCGAGGTCCTGCATCCGTGCCAGCACGCCGTGCAGCTGTGCCTCGTCGACGATGTCGCCGTGGATGATCGTCTCGGGCGGGGCCTGCACGACCTCCAGGTCGGAGAACGCCCCGCGGGTGTGGTCGGACAACCACCCCGCCACCCGGAACTCGTAGCGTCGCGACGACACGGGTCACCTCCTGGCTCGATCCCCGCGGATCGTCCCCGGACCGGCCGCGCGGCAGGTCCCCCGCCCGGGATGAGATGCCGCTGCGCCCCGACCGGTCGGCGCGGCCGCGGCGGACGTCATCCGCCGCGGAGGAGGTCGCGGGTGCCGCCGCCCAGCACGCTGTCCCCGCGCCCGGCCGACGCATCCGTGCCCGGCCTGACGGAGTCGAGGGGAGATCCGGTGGGCCTGGCCGCTCCCCGACGACGAGTTCGCGCAGCAGAGGGCGCGACTGCTCGCGGGGTAGGAGCCGGTCGTGACGGCAGGCGCCCGGGTCCCGCGGCGGACCACGGCGGGATGGCGGGGCGTGCCGCTCGCCGTCGTGCTCGTCGGGGTGCTGCTGCTGTGGAACAACGTCGTCGTCCCCGCCCTGCCGGGGGACACCGGGACCTACGTCGCCGTGAACCTCGCCGCCGCCGGTGTGCTGCTGGCCACCGCCCGGCTGACCGGTTCCTCGTGGGCGGACCTCGGCCTGGCCCGCCGCGACGTGCCCGCGGGGCTGCGGTGGGGCGGTGCGGCCCTCGCGCTCGTCGCGGCCGGCTACGCGGCCGTCCTCGCGTTGCCCCCCACCCGCCCCCTGCTCGCCGACGCCCGTGTCGCCGGCCTCGACCCGGCGGAGCTCGCCGGCGACGTGCTCCTGCGCATCCCCCTCGGCACGGTCCTGTGGGAGGAGATCGCCTTCCGCGGGGTGCTGCTGGCGGTGCTGCTCCGGGTGCTGCCACTGCGTGCCGCGACGGCGGTGGCGGCTGGGGTGTTCGGGCTGTGGCACGTGCGGCCCACGCTGAGCGGCTTGGCGGCCAACGACCTGGTCGACGGGCCGCTCGCCACGGCCGCGGCGGTGGCGCTGGTCTGCGCGGGGACGGCGGTGGCCGGCGTGCTGTTCACCTGGCTGCGGCTGCGCAGCGGCAGCCTGCTGGCCCCGGTGCTGCTCCACCTGGCGACCAACACGCTGGGCACCCTGGCCGCGCTCGCCGCCCACCGGCTCGGCTGAGGCCGCCTTCGGGATGCTGGGAGCGGGTGCGGTAACCTGCTGTGGCAGCGATCGGGCGGTGCGAGCCGCCCGGGCGCTCGGGCTGTAGCGCAGCTTGGTAGCGCACTTGACTGGGGGTCAAGGGGTCGCAGGTTCAAATCCTGTCAGCCCGACAGTGGAACCGCAGGTCAGAGGCGGGTCACCCGACGAGGGTGGCCCGCCTCTCGCGTGTGTACAGGAACGCGTACAGCAACGCGGCGAGCGTGACTGCGGAGGCCCACCTGGTAGCCCCGTTCGCCGGCCGGCCGTACTCCGTCGAGTGCGTGCGCGAAGCGGCATGCACTGCGCTGCGGGGCGAAGGGCTTCGCACAGCGGGTGTCGGCGGCTACCGTCGGCCAGGCCGGCACTGCCGGCGGCGGCTCAGCCACGGCCTCCGAAGCGCGCGCACGGAGGCGCGTCATGCCGGTCGAGGTCGTCGAGCTGTCCATCCGGGAGCCGGACGTCGCCCAGGCCGTGCTCACCGACCTCTACCGCTCGGAGCGTCCGCTCGCGTTCTCCGGCGTCCGCGGGTCGTTCACCTGCGAGCTCCGGTCGGCAACGGCCGGTCACTTGACGGCGGACCGGCTGAAGTTCACCGCGGGCATGCGCTGCGCTGTCGCTCCGCTGAGCGACCTGGTGGTGGCCAGTCCGGTGAGCGGTGGGTGCCGGTACGTGGCGGGCCGGGAGCAGGTCACCACACGACCGGGCGTGGTGTTCCGGTGCCCGACCGGCGTGCCGTTCACGAACGAGTGGGACGACGTGGACGTGGGCATCGTCCGGCTGCCGCTGGCGGTGATCGAGCGGGTGGCCGAGGAGCGGCTGGGTGTCCCCGGGGCCGACGTCCGGTTCGACGGGACGAGCCCGGTGTCCGAGCCGATGCGCCGCACCTGGCTGGGGCTGATGCGGTTCGTGCACCAGCAGGTGGCCGATCCCGGCAGCGGGCTGGCCGAGCCGCTGGTCGCCGCGCAGCTGGCCGAGCTGGTGGCGGCGACCGCGCTGGCGGCGTTCCCGAACACCACGATGACGTCGGGCCACCTGCCCGGCGCCGGCGCGGTGGCGCCCGCGGTCGTACGGCGAGCGGTGGCGTTCGTCGACGCGCACGCCTCGCTGCCGATCAGCGTCACCGACGTCGCCCGCGCCGCCGGGGTCGGCCCGCGGGCGCTGCAGCTGGCCTTCGCCCGCCACCTCGGGCTGAGTCCGATGGGCTACGTGCGGCGGGTGCGGCTGGAAGGCGCACACCGGGAGCTGCAGGCCGCCGACCCGACCGCCGGGGACACGGTGGCGGCGATCGCGCTGCGCTGGGGGTTCGCCAAGCCCGACCGGTTCGCCGCCGCCTACCGCGCCGCCTACGGGGTGACCCCCGCCCACACCCTGCGCACCTGATGGTCCTGGGACTGACATCGCCCTGCGAGTCGACATCGCCTCACGAGCGGGAGGGGAGGGCGGCATGGGAACCGCCACACCGGGAGCACTACGGCGGCACGAGTACGCCACGTCTGACCCGGGCGAGGCGCGACAGCTCATCGACGACCTCTTCGGCGGCCGACTGCAGCTGGAGGCTTCCCCGGACACCAGATGGGAGGCCAGAGTCAGGACGCTGGACGCGGGTGCGTTCAGCATCAGCGATGTCCTGGTGCCCGCCGACCTCACGTTCGACCTGGCCGGCCAGGACGACGTCCTCGTCTCCGTAGCCGTCGCCGGTGCCATCGGGTACGACCGCGGGCACGCCCTCGAGCGGTACGTGCCCGGGGACGTGTTCATCGCCAACCACCCCGACTCCCGAGCCGTCGCCGACAGTCATGAAGCTCGGACCCTCAGCGTCGCCCTCCCACAGTCACTGCTCACGGACGTCGCCCGGGGCACGTCGGCCACGAACGAGCCGTGGCGGTTCACGGCCTCACAGGCCACTCCCGGCGGAGCTGCTCGATGGCGGCAGGTCACCCGCTTCGTCGACGACCTGGTCGCCGAGCCCGAGGCCGCGGCCTCGCCGCTGCTGCTCGGGCCGGCCGCACGGCTGCTGGCCGCGACCGCGCTGACGATCCTGCCGAACACCGCCGTTGCCGAACCCGCGGCCGCGGACCGCGCCGACGCCCACCCCGGCACGCTGCGCCGCGCGATCGCGTTCATCGACGCCAACGCGGACGCCGACATCTCCCTGGCCGACATCGCCCGGGCCGCCCACGTCACTCCCCGCGCGGTGCAACTGGCCTTCCGCCGACACCGGAACACCACCCCGACCGCCTACCTCCGCCGGGTGCGGCTGGCCCAAGCGCACCGGCAGCTACGCGACGCCACCCCCGGCGACGGTGTCACCGTGACCGCCGTCGCCGCCCGCTGGGGCTTCACGCCCAGCCGGTTCACCGAGCGCTACCGCGCCGCCTACGGCGTGCTGCCCAGCTCCACCCTGCGCACCTGACCCGCCCCGTGCGGTCCGCAACCGGCGGACCTCCAGTCCCCGGCGCAGCGCCTCCGCCCGCTGCCGGCACGCGGCGGCGTCGGCGACGAGCTCGACCGCGTAGCGCCGGGCCCGCTCGGCCGCAGCGGCGCGGCGCGCCGCCATCTCGGACAGGTCGATCGGCGTCGCACGCTGCGCGTGCCCCCGGCTGTCGGCCATCGCGCTCACCGGTGCCCTCGCTGCCCACTCGTGGGGCGCCGCGTGCGGAGAGCCACCGCCTGGGCTCAGCGGGGCGCTGCTCGTCCGAGAGACCGGCCGCACGCGGCGACCCGCGGTCAGCGGACTCCCCGACCGTGGGCGGCGCCGACCGAGCGGGCACGCGGCTGCGCTCCGTGGGGGTGTCGGTTCGCCGGCCCGGGGAACTGCGGGTCAGTGCGCGGCGGACTCGAGCGCGTCGGCTCGCGCCCACATCCGCAGCGCCAGGCGGCGTTGCGCGTCGGCCCGTCTGCGCGCCCGTGCCGCCCGGTTCCGGTGCGGCCCGGGCTCATCGGTGGTGCCGGCGGCGGCGTCCGCGGCCTCCGCGACGGCGTCGTAGCTCAAGGCCGCGGCTGCGGCCGTCGCGGCGGCCGCCCGGATCGCTTCAGCGGACTGGCGCACGGCCGCGGCCCGCCAACCGCTGAGCGGCGACCGCTCGGGTGCTGCCGTCACGGGATGAGCGTGCGCAGCCCGCCACCGGCCGGCTACACCTCCGGGCGAACGGTCCACCCCGCGGACTCGCCCGGGAACGAAGCACACCGCCAGAGGGCCGCCGACGTCGGACGAGGCTGTGCCACAGCACTCGGTGCCCGGGACTCGGCGAGGTGGACGACGGCGACCTGCGGCCCGGTCAGATGCGGTCGAGGACGGTCAGCACGTCCGGATCTCCCGCGACCACCATCGGGGCCAGGTCGCGGAGCTTGACGTTGAGCGCCTGGCTGAGCCGGGACAGCCGGTTGAACGCGTCCTCGGCGGAGCCGCCGGTGCGGGCGATCAGCACGCCTTTCGCCTGGTCGATGACCGCCCGGGAGGTCAGCGCCCGCTCCAGGTTGGCCGCCAGCTGTCCGAGCGCGGCCCGCTCGGCGACCTCGCGCAGGATGGCGGCGACCGCCGCGGCGACCATCTCCCCCAGCCGGACGCTGCCGCCGGTGAACACGCCCGGGCGGTCGCTGTAGACGTTGAGGACCATCCACCGCTGGTCGGGCAGCTGCGCCGGCACGGCCAGCACGCTGCGCACGCCGGCATCGGTGAGCAGGCCGCGCAGCCGCGGCCAGCGGGCGTCGGTGGTGACGTCGGCGGTGACGACGACGGCTCGCTGCTCGTAGGCGTCCTGGCAGGGGCCCTCCCCGGCGACCATCTGGTGGCCGTCGAAGACCTGCGCGACGGTGTCGTCGCTGGCCAGCAGCTGTGGCTCCATCGGCGGGCCGACGGTGATGCTCAGCGCGGTCGCGCCGGGCACTGCTCCGCGGACGACGGTGACGATCCGGTGCAGCAGCCGCTGTTCGTCACCGGCGTCCAGCGGCAGCAGGACCAGCTCGGCGAACGCCTGGGCCATCGCCATCCCCGCGCCGCCGGCGTCGCCGGCCGCCTCCGTGGCCACCGGCTCGGTGGCTGCCGCCTCGCCGGCCGGGGGCAGCGCGGCCGGGCTGCCGGTGGCGGGCGCTTCGATGCCCAGCCAGCGCAGCACCGCCGGTCCCGGCGAGGTGGCCTCCCGCCAGCCGAACAGCCGGACCGGCCGGGCCCGCCCGTCCCGGCCGTGGAAGGTGACGTCGACCTGGGCCTCGCCACGCTCGCCGGTGGCCAGCACCGACAGCGCCCGGCGCAGCGGGCCGCGGTCGGCCAGCTCGAGCGAGGCCAGCAGCACCCGCCGGGCCAGCCGGGCGGCGGGCAGGCCGAGCAGCTGGGCCGCGGCCGGGTTGCCGTGCAGGATCTGCCCCTCGGCGTCGGTCCGCAACAGCGCCACCGGCAGCGTGTCGGCCAGCTGGTGTTCCCGCCGCCGCCGGTCGGTGGCCAGCAGTTCGGCGATCGTCTCCTGCTGGGTGCGCAGCTCCTCCTCGGCGACCCGCAGCTCCTCGTAGGCGACCTCGAGCTCGCCCAGCGCCTCCGACAGCTGTTCCTCCGGCGCCGGCGGAGCGCCCCGGAGCCGTTCCAGCGCGGCGGCGATGACGGCGGAGTCCACCCGCGTCGGCGGTTCGGCCACGGTGCCCTCCCCGCGAGGCGGGATGTCAGCGCGGAGCTCGTGCGCCACCGAGCGTACGGCCGGCCGTGCCGATGCGGAGAGCGCCGTCGAGCCCACCGCATCGATCCGGCGACGTCGACGCATCGGCGGGTGGGTGGCATGCCGTCGACGCGGGGTCTACGAGGGCACCGCGAGGCGGCGGACGGCGAGGACGGGGTCGGCGGAGCCGGTCAGGACGGCGAACCCTCGATCCGCCATCGGCGATGACCGGCTCCCGGTGGACACGGCACCGCACGTGGTGCAGGGCCGCATCGGCGAAGGTCAGGCGGCGCCTTCGGCAGGATCGCCCCCGCCCGGTCACGCGCGGACCTGCTCCACAGCCGGAGCGCGATCGCCGTCTCCCGTGCGGTTCGGGGCCGGATCCGTTGCACGGCCTGTCCCTCCTCGTCTCGTGCCCGGACTGGCGTGGTGCGCCACCTCGGCATCGCCCCCGGCGGTTGCCCCGGCTGTCCGTGCGCACTGGTGTCGCACCCTCGGTGACCGCGCCGACACCGCGGACATCGTGCGGTCACGCCCCGCCGACAGGACCCGTCTCCGAGAGCCCTCCCGGAGCTGCGGGCTTCCGAGGTGCGGATCAGACTCTCGGCGAGGTGCGGTCGGGGTCGGCCCCCTGCTCGGCGGTGCGGGCGCGCGGCGGCCCGCCGTACCAGTCGAAGCAGAGCATCGTGGCGTCGTCGCGGAGCTTCCCGCCGGTCGCGGTCAGTACGGCGGCCCCGAGGGCGTGCACGACCTCCCGCGGGTGCAGGTCCGCGGTGTCGGCCAGCGCCGCGGCCACGTCGAGGGATGCCGCGTTGCGCTCGAGCATGCCGTCGGTGAGGAACACGATCCGATCGCCGGGCTCGAGGGGGAGACGCTGCACGTCGAAGGCCTTGCCGGGCAGCACCCCGAACGGTGCCTCGACGCGCAGGGCGATCTCCTCCACGACGCCGCCGCGCAGGCGCAGCGGCAGAGTGTGCCCGGCGTTGACGATCTCGGCGGTGCCCGCGCGCAGGTCCACGCGCACGAGCTGACCGGTGACGAACTGCCCCGGAGGCGCGTTCTCGGCCAGGCAGTCGTTGGCGTACCCGGCCTGCGCGGCGAGGTCGAGCCCCTTCCGGCGGCCGTTGCGCAGGCCGCCGACCAGCAGGGTGGCCAGCAGGGCTGCCGCGACCTGGTGACCGACCGCGTCGGTGATCGACAGCTGCAGGACGTCGCGGTCGAGGTTGTAGTCGAAGGTGTCCCCACCCACCGCGGCGGCCGGCTCCAGCCAGCCGGCGAGGGTGAACTGCCCGGCCTCGCAGGTGTAGGCGCCCGGCAGCAGCCGGCGCTGGATCTCCGCCGCCAGGGAGAACGGAGTCGTGCGCATGCCCCACTCGAACACGTCGGTGTGCCGGCGGGCGGCGACCAGGACGTAGGCCAGCGCGTGCGCGGCGTCACCGATGTCGGCGACCTCCCGAGCCGAGGGAAACCGGGGCAGCGTCAGCTCCAGGAGCCCGATGGCGTCGCCGCGGTCGGTGACCGGAACGACGAGCCGGGCGCCGCCGGCGACCCGCTGCACATCGGCCTGCTGCGTCCGCAGGACGTGGTCGTACACGCTGCCCGGCAGCGGAAGCGTCTCGGCCTGCTCCGGGCCCCGGCTGCGGGCGCCGTCGACCCGGTCGGCCGACGTCAGCCGCACGACCGCGCGGCCGCTGAAGTCGACGAGGAGCAGGTGCACCTGGCGGGCGTCGACCATCTCCGCGAGCGCGGCCGCGACCGCCGGCACCGCCTCGACCGGCGCGGCCGCCTCGACCTCGTGCAGCAGTCCACCGACATCCAGCCGGCCCCCGCCCGGTCCACCCACGCGCCGACCCTAGCCGGGCGACGACGGCCCGCGGCGACACTGGTCCGGCCGGCCGGTCGCGCCGGTCGGCGCAGGTCGGCGCAGGTCGCGGCCGGCTACGGTCCGCGCCGCGGGACGAAGCAGACGAAACCGGTCCCCGCCGTGCAGCTGAGCCCGGCCTACGTCGCCTGGGACGGCTACGAGGAGGACGTGGCCGAGCAGTTGACGGCGGTGGCGGCCGGCCCAGCGGCCGGCGGTTCGCCGCGGCACTGCGGGACTGGCTCGACGCGCACGGGGTGAGCGACGACGGCGAGGCCTTCGTGGGGCGGCCTCCGGCGTGCGTCGTCCTGGTACCGCGGGTCGTGCAGCCGCACGCCGACCGGGTCGACCCCGACCGCTACGTCTTCGCCGGACCGTGCCCCGACCCGTCGCGGCTGACCGGCTGGACGCCGGCACCCGGCGACGACCGGCCGCTGGCCTACGTCGGTCTGGGTACGGCCTGTTCAGGTGCAGCCGTGCGGCAGCACGAGAGGTGCAGCTCCTCGGCGGCTGCGGGAGGCGAGCGCAGGGCCGGGCCTCGGGATCCACCACGCCGCGACGTCAGCCGTCCGGCAGATCGCTGTCGGACCGCTTCTCCGACCGCCCATGGCGTGGCGGAGGGGTCCGGGGCCGGGGGAGCGCGGCCCTTGACGCGTCGACCCGGACTCCACACGATGCAGGGCGACCGTCGCCGGGAGGTTCCAGCCTGGAGAGGCTCCACCATGTCGTTCCCCCGCATCGCCCACGTCGCGCTCACGGTCACCGATCTTGAGCGCAGCGTCCCCTGGTATCGGCAGCTGTTCGGCGCTGAGCCGGTCCTGGACGAGGACACCGGTCCGTTCCGGCACGTCGTGTGGGCGCTGGGCGACACGCTGGTCGGCCTGCACCAGTTCCCGGACGGCGTCGACGACGTGCCGTTCGACGAGCGGCGACCGGGCCTCGACCACCTCTCCTTCGCATGCGCCGACCAGGCCGAGCTGGCGCAGTGGGCCGCCCGGCTCGACGAGCTCGGGATCCGCCACGGCGGCATCAAGGAGGCCGGCTACGGCCTCGGCCTCTCGTTCCGGGACCCGGATGGCCTTCCGCTCGAGTTCTTCGCTCCGCCCGCCTAGGTCGGTCCTGCGGAGGATCTGCGCGCCCCGGGACGCCCGTGTCGCTGAGCGGCCCGCCACGGGACAGGCCGCGCCGCGGCTGAACCCCTGTCGCGCACCGCGATCCCGCGCCACACCTAGGCCCGCTCGGCGCCCCAGCGTGCGAGCGCGACGATCGCCTCGCGCAAGGCGAGCCCGCGATCGGTCAGCGCGTAGGCCCGGGTGTTGTGCCGGAGCGGCAGGCGGGTCAGCACGCCGGCGGCTTCGAGCTCGCGCAGGCGGGTAGCGAGCACGTTCGTCGGCACTCCGAGGTCGCGCTGCAGATCGCCGTAGCGCTGCGGCCCCTCGAGCAGCCGCTCCACGACCAGGAGGGCCCACCGGGCCCCGACGACCTCGAGGGCCGCGGCGAGGTCGCTCACGCGGTCGGATCGGCGTCCGGCTTCATCCAGAACGGCGAGTAGTGGTAGCCGTCGAGGTCGTCGAACTGGCGCTGGTACATGAAGGGGTAGTCGTCGGTGTCACCGATCCGCCCGCCGGCCGCGGCGGCGCGCTCGGTGAGCTCGTCGACCGCCTCGCGGCTGCCGAGGTCGAAGGAGACGGTGACCTTCGAGGGCGTGCGGGGTCCGCCGACCAGCTCCTCGACGCCGCCGACGCTCGCGTACATCTCGCGGCTGCCGAGCATGACGTACTGCTCGGGCGCGATCGCGAAGCACGAGACGTTGTGATCGGACATCTCGGTGTTGAGGGTCCAGCCGAGGGCGGTGTAGAAGGCGGTCGCGCGCTCGACGTCCTCGACCGGGCAGGTGATGAAGAGGCTCATGCGGCGACACTTGCAAAATGCAAGTGCGACGTCAAGCCCCGGCCGCGCGTCCGCGGCCGTGGACGGATCACCGGCTCACGGTCGCGCCGGCTCCCCTCGGCCGAGCACCACTCCTCCTGCCGGAACCGGTGGACCTGCAGTGTCTCGACAGCGGAGCGGGGGAGGGGCACGGTCCGCCGGGACCTGTCGGTCTTGGGCTCACCGAGCTGCAGGCCGCGGGACGTGTGCGTGAAGTTCCAGCGGACCCGCAGCGTGCCGGCGTCGAGGTCGACGTCCCGCCAGTGCAGGGCCAGCGCCTCCCCGCGGCGCAGCCCCGTCGCCAGCATCAGGCGGAACAGGCTCTCCAGCCGGTCGCCGCGCACCTCGTCCAGGAGTGCTGGCGCGTCCTCGACGATCAGGTACCCGGCGTCCCGGCGGTCGACGGCCGGCCGCGGCGGGGTTGCGGCGGAGGAGTCCGTCGCGGACGGCGACGTCCGATGCGCCGCGGAGGACGGTGTAGATCGTCCGCACCGTCGACGGCGCCAGCCCCGCCTCCCGCTTCGCGACGACGAGGGCCGCCACGTCCGAGGGGCGGATGCGGTCCAGGCGGCGGCTGCCCAGAGCCGGAACGAGGTGCTTGCGAGCGATGCTGGCTTAGAGGTCGATCGTCATCACCATCCCCACCGCGGCCTCGATCGACCGCGGTGCACCACCGCAGCGGCTGCCTGGTGACGTCGCCGTGGCGTCGGTCGTTCACGCACGGCGGCTCAGAACGCCGCGACCGCCTCGGCCTTCAACGTCCCTGAGTCATCGACCGTGACATGCCAGACCCTCACGTCCTTGCCCCCGAGGTGGTCCTTCTCGAAGAAGACCACCTTGCCGTCCAGCCCGCGTCCGTGGCCGCGCACCAGGTGGTGCTGGTCCTTCCGGGCGATGGTGAACTCCGCGTCGCCGATGAACGCGTCCAGCGTCGCTGGGGTGCCGTCGGCGACGGACGTCACGACGTAGGGAACGCCGGAGATCACGGTCTGCCTGATGCCGCCAGTCATGCGGTGCCCTCTTCTCGGGTCGACTGTCCGACCGTGGTCGGGGAACGCCCAGCCTGTCCCCGATCGCGTCCGCTGTCCATGGACGCCGTGGACTGCCGACAGGGATCCGCGCGGTGACGCCGCGCCTGACGTCCGAGCTGCTCGGCCTTCCTCGGCCACCGCCAGCTCGTGCACCGCGAGCGCCTCGAGGAGTTGCTCGAGCGGCAGCCTGGTCAGCAGGCATCGCCGGTCGTCCTCCACCCGTGGAGTCGTGCACCTGTGACCGGCGGAGGATGCCGGTCGCTCAGCCGGGGTCACCCGCTGGAGGCCCCGGGAGGGGACCGACGGTTCCGTCCTCGGGAGCACTAGCGGCCTTGGCCATCGCCCGGGTCAGCAGGCCGGCCGCGACGGTCGCGACGGCTGCTGTGGCGGAGCGGAGCAGCTGGTGTCTGCGACTCATGGCTGCCTCCTGGATGGGGTGTCCGGATCCTGCTCCGGCGGCTCGATCGCCTCAACGGTGCGTCACGTCGGTGCTCAGTGCTCCGGCAGGCCCGCGATGGCACGACCACACCGAGATCACCTGGCCGGCGCTGCTCGTCGTCGGGCATCGGAGGAGGTTCGTCGGTCGCACGTCGTCCCGGGTGATGGGTGCCTTCGGCCACCGAGGATGCGGCTCCACAGGAGACATCCACTGGCGAAGGACCGGGGGACCGCAGCTCAGGGGCCGTGTCCGGAGAGATCCGGAACGGCCCCTGACTGCTCCACGGGGCGGGTCGACGACCACCGTGAGTCCGCGGACGCTCCCGCGGCATGGGATCGGCGCCGCGCGGGTAGTGCGGCACGCGGGACGGAACTCTGACAGCACGGGTCCGGCCGGTCCGACGGGACGGGTGAGCAGCCCACCGGGGTCGAGCACGGACTCGGCGCTCTCCGGGATGGGGCACATGGGCCACTCGTCGTGGGCGCAGCGGCCACCGCCGGCGCCGGGGCCGCGAGCGGTCGCCGTGTGGCACGGGCAGCCGGGCACCGCCGCGGAGCTGACCGCCATGCGACGTCGGCTGCGTGCGGCCCTGACCGACGGCGGGCTGCCCGCCGGGACCGACGACGGCGAGCGGCTGCTGCTGGTGGTCGAGGAGCTGGCCTCCAACGGACTGCGGCACGGCCGGGCACCGGTGCAGATCACGGTCACCGCGGCCGGTCCCGGCTGGCTCGTGGAGGTCAGGGACACCGCGACCGCGCGGCCGCCGACACCGGCGATCGGCCGCGACGCCGCACTGGGGGCGTGGGCCTGCACCTGGTGGCCCGGCTCAGCCGCGCGCACGGCTGGGCCGTCGACGGGGACCGGAAGACCGTGTGGGCCTACATCGCCCACCGGCCGCCCTCGCCGGCGCCACCACCACAGCGGATCCGGGCAGCCACCCAGCGGGCCCGCGACCTGGCCGCGTGCCTGGCCGCCACCGAGGTCCGGATCGCGGCGACGCTGCAACGCACGGCGACGGACGCCGCCGTCGAAGGCAGGCACGAGCGTGCCGACGTCTTCCGCGTCGTCGCCGAGTGCGCGCACAGGGACGCCGAGCAGGCGCGCCGGACCAGCCTCCCGCGCTCCCGGCCCCCACCGGGGGAGACCGCCGGCCCGGTGCTCGGTCCGGTCGACCGGACAGGGAGCGGCCGGCCCTCCGTCGGAGGGCCCGCCGGCGCCGACCGCGTGGTCCGCTCAGGTCGTGGCGCCGTGAGCCGTTCCCGCGCTGCCGCCCGGTTCCGCGTGGCCCGTCGACGACGGAGGCGGAGCCGGTGGCGCGTCCTCCCCCTGCGGGCGCGGAACTGCGGCTGAGCCATCGGGGCTCAGCAGCGCCTCGGCGACGGCGCGGCCCTCGGTGGGCGCCGAGCCTCGGGGCGGGCCGGTGGGTGGCGGGGTCAGCGGGACCCGGGCGGCGCGGTAGAGCTCCTCGAGCCCCTCGTTCACGGCGACGGCGAGGACGTTCTGGTCGAAGCTCCGGAGCGGCAGCAGCCCGTTGAGGTAGGCGTCGAGATCGAACAGGTCACCGTTGCCGCCGAGCGCGATGTAGCGCAGCCACAGCTCGTGGACGGTCATCTCCGCGCGCCGGCGCGCGGCCTCCACCCGCTCGTGCCGGTCCTGGTCCGTCACCTCGGCCGCCGTCGACTCAGGACGTCGGCGGGTCGGCGACGTCACCGGCGAGCGTGGCGAGCAGGTCCTGCGCGACGTCGCGCACCGGGCGGCGGGTGCGCTCGGCGGCGGTGGCCAGCGAGGCGAAGGCGGTCTCCCGGTCGGGAGCGCCGCGGGCCAGCAGCACACCGATCGCCTGGCTGACCACGTCCCGGCCGGCCAGGGCGTCGATGAGCCGGCGGCTGAGCTCCCGGGCGCCGGCCAGGTTCTGGGTGGTGGCCAGCAGGATGGCTGCCTGCCGGGCGAACAGCGTCATCACCTGCTCGTCGTGCCGGTCGAACCGGCCGGGCTGCACCCCGTACAGCTTGATCGCGCCGATCGACCTCCCGTCGGTGACCAGCGGTGCGCTCAGCACCGACCGGATGCCCAGCCGGGCGGCCTGCTCGCTCCACGTCGGCCAGCGCCGGTCGCCGGTGGTGTCGTCGATGCGCACCAGCAGCCCGGTGTGCCACGCGCTGAGGCACGGTCCCTCGTCCAGGTCGTACTGCAGCGCGTCGGCCCGTGCGGCCAGCTCGCTGGTCGCGGCCATCGTGCGGGTGCCGCGCTCGTCGACGACGGTCACCGCGGCTCCGTCGGTGTCCGGCGCCGTCGCCGACGCCAGCGCGGTGACCAGCTCCACCGCCGAGCGGACCGTCTCCTGCGACAGCACCAGCCCGGCCATCTGCACCAGCGTGGCCGCCAGCCGATCGGGCCCCTGGGCGCCGGCCGGCCCGTCCGGCCCCGCGGCCGCGTCAGGATCGACCGGCGGCATCCCGCGTCTCCCTCACCGGTGTACCGGCGCCCCGCCACGGTGGCCCGGCCGGCGTCGGTCCCGCCGTCGCGTGCCGGACCGCGGGAGCGCCGCCGGAGTGGCCCGCGACCGGCCCGGCGATCGACCGTGCCACCGGTGGCAGCGCGTCGTCGAGGCCGACCAGCGGCAGCAGTCGTCGGAGGTAGGGCCGCGCCCCGACCACGATCACGGCCGCGCCGGCTGCCTGCGCCGCCCGTCGGACCGCCGCCAGCGCCCGCAGCCCCGGCACGTCGCAGAAGCTCAGTCCGGCCAGGTCCAGCACCCACGCCGGGACAGCGGCACGGCCCAGCACCGCGCAGGCGGCGTCCAGGTGCCCGCAGGTCGCCCTGTCCAGCTCACCGCTGAGCAGGATCCGCCCGGCCGGGAGGTCGAGGGTCACCAGCAGCTCGGCCACGGCCGGGTCCGCCGAGTGGAGAGAAGTCGTCGCCTGTGACATGGCACGTCCCGGGCTCGGGTGCGCGCGACGACGGATCCATCCCGGTCCCGGGCTCCCCCCGGGCGAGCGCGCACGGATCGGGCCGGGCGTTTCGACCCCTTCCCTCACGGTAGCCCTCGTCGGCGTCGGCGACCACCGGCGGCGAGGGCCGGCCACACGGGTCCCGCGCGGGCACGAGGCCGTGCTGCGGCCGGTGCCCCGGTGTCGCTGGTGCCTGCCGCCGGGTCCGCCGGCGCGTTCGACGAGGACGGCCGAGCAGTCGCCGGCCGCTGCGGCGCCTACGCCGCGGTCGCCGCCGGCAACCTGTACGCCTACCGCAGCGCGCGGGACCTGGCCGACGACCTGCAGGTCGCGCTGGAGTCCCGCGGGGTGATCGACCAGGCCGAGGGCGTGCTGGTCGAGCGATACCGGCTCACTCCGGACCAGGCCTCCCAGCTGCTGGCGCGGGAGTCGAACGACGCCGACCGGAAGCTGCGCGACGTCGCCGACCACCTGGTGCACACCGGCGAGTTCCCCCTCCGGTAGGTCTTCGCGGCAGGGCGGCGGCGTCGGCTCCCGGCCGCCCGGCGTCAGCCCACGTCCTCGACGCCCTCGGCGGTGAGCCGTGCCCGGACGGTCGCGGCACGGGCCCGGGCGACCCCGGCGAGGTGGCGCTCGGTCGCGGCGCGCGCCCTGAGCGCCTCGGCCCGGGGGAGGTCGACCTCCACCAGCACGGCCTCGTCCAGCCGGCCGGCCGTCGCGTCGTGCAGGGCGGCGGCACGCTCGTGCAGCGCGATCGCGGCCCGCTCCCGCCGCACCGCGCGGTGGAACGCCTCCTGGCCCCGCCCGGTGGGATCGGTCACGCCGTCCAGTGTGCTCCCGCGGACGTCCCGCGGAGCCCGTGCGGACGGGGGTCCCGCCGCGCCGGGCGGCGCCGGATCGGTCACGCCTCGGGAGCGGCCGTGAGGCGCCGGTACTCGGCCTGCACGACGTCGTAGCACTCGCACGCCGCCTCGTGCAGCGCGGCGGCGTCGACGACGGTGATCCGCCCGCGCGTGTAGCGGATGACCCCCGCCTGCTGCAGCACCCCGGCGGTGAGCGACACGGTGCCGCGGCGCACGCCCAGCATCTGCGCGAGGAACTCCTGGGTGAGGGTGAACTCGTCGGCGCCCACCCGGTCGCGGGTCTGCAGCAGCCACCGGGCGCAGCGCTCCTCGGTGGTGTGCAGGCGGTTGCAGGCCACGTTCTGCGACAGCTGCACCATCGTCGCCTGCGTGAAGCGGTGCAGCAGGTCGTGCAGCGCGCCGTCGGCGGCGAGGAACCGGCGCAGGTCGCCCGTCGCCAGGCGCGCGGCGGTCCCGGCGACCTGGCAGAAGCAGTCGTGGGGGCTCTCGGCGGTCCCCAGGAACGCGGGCAGTCCCGACATCCCCTCGCGCCCGACGGTGGCGACCTCGACCGCCGCCTCGCCCTCGACGGTGGCGATCACCGACAGGACGGCGTCGACGGGGAACCAGACGTGCTCGATGGTCTTCCCGGCCCTGTACAGCTCGTCGCGGACCTCCAGCGGGACGACCTCGAGCAGCGGCTCCAGGCGACGGAACTCCTCGGCGGGGAGGAGGCCGAGCAGGAGGTTGCGGTGCAGGTCCGGTGCGGTGCGGTCGTTCGGCACGGGCCACCTCCCGGTCGGACGGTGCTCCCGTCGTCTCCGGGAGCGGCCACGGTACTCCCGGAGGACGGGGGTCAGGCCGGCACGGGCCGTGGGCCCAGCCGCGCCCACGGCGGTACGGGGACGGCGAGCAGGTCCGCGCCCCCCGGCGCCATCGTGTACGCCACCAGGGCCGGGGCGACGAGCGCCAGCGGCAGGGCGTGCTCCACGCAGCCGGTGGCCAGGGCCGCGCTCGGCATGCCGGGGGCCTCGGCGTCGTCCGGCTGCTGGACCAGCACCCGGCCACCGGCCCGCCGGACCGCGCGCACGCCCTCGGCGCCGTCGGCCAGCCGCCCGGTCAGGACCACGGCCAGCACCCCGGTCCCGTACGCGGCGGCGGCACTGGTGAGGAGGTGGTCGGCGCCGCCGAGCGTCGGCGCGCAGCGCAGCACGAGCCCGTCGTCGCCGACGTCCGCGGTGGTCCGGCCCGGCAGCACGGTCACGCCCGGGAGCAGCGGCCCGGAGGCTGCCGTGCGCACCGGGAGCCGGCTGCGGGCACGGAGGATGTCGCCCAGCATCTCCGGCGTGCCGGGACCACGGTGCTGGACCACCAGCACGGGCACCGGGAAGTCCGCCGGGAGGCCGCCCAGCACGGCCGACAGGGCCCGCACCCCGCCGGTGCTGGCGGCCAGCACCACCACCCGGAAGCCGCCGCGGGCGTCGGGGTAGGGGAGCGCCGCCACCTCCGCGAGGCTACCCCTGTGTCAGGCACCTGACACAGCACCACGTGTTCCGGCGGGTCGCCGGTTGCGGAGCGACGTAGGCTGGGAGCACCCGAGCGACCGGCCGGACGACCGGGGAGGGCGCGGCCGTGGAACCTGACGAACTGGCGCTGGCCTGCCGGCTGAGCGGGCTGCCCCTCGGGGACCTGTGGCTGGCCTACCTCGAGATGGGCGGCAGCCGGTCGCGGCCGGAGCTGGAGGCCCGCCTCGGCGGCGTGGCCTGGCCGGAGCGGGAGGACCGCTACCTGGCCGTCGTCGCCGACGAGGCCCTGCGGGAACGGGGCCTGCCGAGCCTGGCCCTGCTCCCTGCCGCTCCGGAGCCGCTGCCGGGCCCGCCCGCGGGCGACGACGGCGGGGTCGCGCTGTGCCGGACCACGAGGGCGGTGCTCGAGACCCGGGCCCACGGCAGCAGGCTGACCGCGCTGTTCGAGCGGTGTGCCCGTGCACGCGAGGACGCGCGCGGGGCCCGCGAGCGCGCCCAGGCGTTCCGGCAGGCCCGCGACGCGGAGGTCCTGCCCGCGCGCGGTGGGCGCTGAGCGACCCGGCCCCGCCTCGGCGCTACGGTGCAGGGAGGACCCTGCGCGGCTGCGCACGGGAGAACGGAGAACCGCCGTGGCGCGACGTGACCTGGTCGTGGTCGGTGCCTCGGCGGGCGGCGTCGAGGCGCTGCGCGTCCTCCTCGGCAGCCTGCCGCCGGACTTCCCGGCCGCCCTGCTCGTGGTCATGCACGTGCCGTCGACCGGCCGCAGCGCCCTGCCGGAGATCCTCGACCGCGCCTGCCCCCTGCCCGTACGGCGGGCGGAGAGCGGCGCTCCCCTCCGGCCCGGCACGGTGACCGTCGCCGTCCCCGACCACCACCTGCTCGTGGTGGGGGACCACCTGCTGCTCTCCCGCGGTCCCCGCGAGAACGGGCACCGCCCGGCGGTCGACGTCCTCTTCCGGACCGCTGCCCGCAGCGCCGGGCCGCGCGTGGTGGCCGTCGTCCTGTCCGGGGCGCTCGACGACGGGACGGCGGGGATGATCGCCGTCCGCGAGCGGGGCGGCGTGGGCGTGGCGCAGGACCCGGAGGACGCGCTGTACCCCAGCATGCCGGCGCACGCGGTCGAGGTGGCCTCCGCCGACCACGCCGTACCGGTGGCGAAGATGGGGGCCCTGCTCACCGATCTCGTGGCCGAGGAGGTCGCCGACGGCGCTCCGGCGGCCAGCGACCTGATGGACAAGGAGACGGCCGTGGCGGAGTTCGACGTCGCCGCGCTGAACGACGACGTGCGGCCCGGCACGCCCTCGGGGTTCGGTTGCCCGTCCTGCCACGGCGCGCTGTTCACGATCACCGAGGGCGGCATGGAGCGCTACCGCTGCCGGGTGGGTCACGCCTGGTCGCCGGAGGCGCTGGCCGCCGAGCAGTCCGAGGCGCTGGAGGGCGCGTTGTGGATGGCGCTGCGCGGCCTGGAGGAGCGGGCGGCGCTCAGCCTGCGGATGGGGGAGAGGGCCCAGCAGCGGGGCCACACGCACACCGCCCGGACCTTCCGCACCCGCCACGACGAGGCGCAGGCGGCGGCGCTGCTGATCCGGCGGCTGCTGCAGCGCGAGCAGCTCGACGGCGGGGCGCTGCCCGACGAGGTGGGGGGGCCGTGAGCCGGTGACCGAGCGACGACCGGAGCCGGGCGGGGACGAGGACGACCTGCCCGCCGACGAGACCGACGCGCAGGACGACGGCGCGGTCGGCGGTGCCCTCGAGCCCGACCCCGACCTCGAGGCGCTGCTGGTCTACCTGCGCGAGCAGCGCGGCTTCGACTTCACCGGGTACAAGCGCCCCAGCCTGGCCCGCCGCGTCCGCCGGCGGATGGCCGAGGTCGGCATCGACTCGGTGGCGGAGTACCAGGACCACCTGGAGGTGCACCCCGACGAGTTCACGCCGCTGTTCAACACGGTGCTCATCAACGTCACCAGCTTCTTCCGCGACCGGAAGGCGTGGGACCACCTCCGCGACGAGCTGCTGCCCGACATGCTGGCCGGGGCCGGCCCGACGATCCGGGTGTGGAGCGCCGGGTGCGCGTCCGGCCAGGAGGCCTACAGCCTGGCGATCCTGCTGGCCGACGCGCTGGGCGCCGAGCAGTTCCGGCAGCGGGTGAAGATCTACGCCACCGACGTCGACGAGGAGGCGCTCGCCCAGGCGCGGCAGGCCTCCTACACCGAGCGGGAGCTGGCCGGCCTCACCCCGGACCAGGTCGAGGAGTACTTCTCGCCCGAGGGCGCCCGGTACGTCTTCCGCAAGGACCTGCGCCGGTCGGTGATCTTCGGCCGCAACGACCTGGTGCAGGACGCGCCGATCTCGCACGTCGACCTGCTGCTGTGCCGCAACACCCTCATGTACTTCACCGCCGAGACCCAGAGCCGCATCCTCGGCCGCCTGCACTTCGCGCTCAACCCCTCGGGTGTGCTGTTCCTCGGCAAGGCCGAGATGCTGCTGTCCCACAGCCAGCTGTTCACCCCGGTCGACCTGACCCGCCGCTTCTTCCGCAAGCGCGGCGGGCGCCCGGTGGTCGAGCGCCCGCTCCTGGCCGCGCCGCTCCCCGTCTCGCCGCCGGTCAGCGAACTGGAGCTCTCCCGGCTGCGGCGCGAGGCGATGCTGTCCGCGCCGGCCGCCCAGCTCGCCGTCGACGCCGACGGCCGGGTGGCGATGGTCAACCGGCAGGCCGAGCAGCTGCTCGGTGTCGACGACCGGGACGTCGGCCGGCCGTTCCACGACCTGGAGATCTCCTACCGCCCGGTCGAGCTGCGAGGGGCCATCGCCGAGGCCGCGGCCGAGCGCCGGCCGATCTGGCTGCGCGGCGTCGAGCGCCGCCGGCCGGGCCAGGAGCCGACCGTGTTCGACGTGCAGGTGCGGCCGCTCTACCGCGAGGACAGCACCCTGCTCGGCACCACCATCGTCTTCGACGACGTGACGCAGTACCGGCGGCTGCAGACCGAGCTCGAGTACGCCAACCGGCAGCTGGAGACCGCCTACGAGGAGCTGCAGTCGACCAACGAGGAGCTCGAGACCACCAACGAGGAGCTGCAGAGCACGGTCGAGGAGCTGGAGACCACCAACGAGGAGCTCCAGTCGACCAACGAGGAGCTCGAGACCATGAACGAGGAGCTGCAGTCGATGAACGACGAGCTGCACTCCACCAACGAGGAGCTGCGCCGCAGCACCGACGAGGTCGGTGCCCTCAACCGGTTCATGACCGGCGTGCTCGGCAGCTTCAAGGCCGGGGTGGCCGTGGTCGACCCCGACCTGCGGGTGCTCGTGTGGAACGCCGCCGCCGAGGACCTGTGGGGCCTCCGGCAGGACGAGGTCTCCGGCCAGCACCTGCTCAACCTCGACGTCGGGCTGCCGCTGTCGGACCTGCACCCGCTGCTGCGCCGGCAGGTCGCCGGCGACGGCCCGCCGCACGAGACCGTCGACCTCGCCGCGGTCAACCGGCGCGGCCGGCCGGTGCAGGTGCGGGTGACCGTCAGCTCCTTCGCCCACGGCCCCGAGCAGCGTGGCGGCGCGGTCATCCTGATGGACCCCAGCGAGCTCTGAGCCGGGCGGTCAGTCGCCGGCGGCGATCACCAGGTCGGTGTCGCCCTCGACGACCAGCCGGGCGAGGTCGCGCACCTTGACGTTGAGGCGGTTGCTGAGCGCCACCAGCCGGGCGAACGCCTCGTCGGGGCCCACCCCGAGCCGGGCCACGAGCACGCCCTTGGCCTGGTCGATGACGGCCCGGGAGGTCAGCGCCCGCTCCAGGTTGCCCGCCAGCGAGGTGAGTGCCTCGCGCTCGGCCACGTTCTGCAGCACGCCCGCGACCGCGGCCGCGGCGAGCTCGCCGATCCGGCGGTTCGCCGTGCCGAACGTCTCCGGCCGGGCGGAATAGAGGTTGATGACGCCGGTGGTCTCGCCGTCCTCGCGCACCGGGACGGCCAGCACGGCGCGCACCGCCGCGTCCGCCGCGAGCGCACGCAGCCGGGACCAGCGGTCGTCGGCGCGCACGTCGGGGGAGCTGACCGCCCGGCCGGTGCGGTAGGCGTCCCAGCACGGCCCCTCCTGGACGCGCAGCTGCCGGCCGTCGAGGTCCTGGGCCTCGGGGGAGTCGCTGCCCAGCCGCTGGGGCGCGAGCGGGGAGCCGAGTGTGATGCTCACCCAGTCGGCGCCGGCCACGGCGCTCCGGACGAGGGTGGCCATCCGGCCGAGCATCCGCTGCCGGTCGGGCTCGTCGACCGGCAGGGCCGACAGCTGGGCGAACGCCGCCGCCAGCCCCAGGACGTCGGTGACCTCGCCCGCGCCGGCGTCCGGTGGGAGGTCGTCGGGCACCGCGGCCGTCCGCTGCTCCTGCACTCCGCCGTCCCGGGGAGCCAGCACCCACTGCACCCGGGCGGACGCCGGCGGACCCGGGGTCTCGGTGAAGCCGAACAGCTCCGACCGGCGCTGCGGTCCGCTCCGCGGCCGGAGGGTCACGTCCAGGCGCTGCTCGGCCCCGGCAGGGCGCGACAGCGCGCGCAGGGCGTTGCGGAACGCCAGGACGTCCTCCGGGGAGAGGAAGACCGACAGCGGCTTGCCCAGCAGCCGACCGGGGCCGACCCCGACCGCGCCGACGAGCGCCGGGTTGGCCTCCAGCAGTTTGCCGTTGCCGTCGGTGAGCGCCAGGCCGAGGGGGACCACGGCGGCGAGCTGGCTGCGCCAGCGGACCTCGGCCTCGTGCCGGCCGAGCAGGGCGGTCACCTGCTCCTGCTGCACGCGCAGCTCCTCGGAGACCACCTCCAGCTCCTCGGAGCGGACGTCGAGGGACGCCAGCTGGGCCATCACCTCGTCCACCGACGGCGGCCGGCCGGGGGAGCTGCTCTCACCGATCGTCATCGGGGTGCTCCTCCCGCCGAACCGCCGCGGCGGTGCGGTCGTCGGCGGCGGCTCCCCGGTCGTCCTCGGCAGCCGCGACGCGGTGCTCGGCGGCGCGGGCGCGGTGCGCCTCGACGTCGCCGACGCCCGCGCGGGCCACGGCCTCGTGGAGCTCGGCGCTGCGCTCGTGCGCCCGGGCCGCCCGCCGGTGCCCGTCGCGGGCCCGCTCCAGCGACTCGCGCGCCCGCTCGGCTGCCGTCTCCGCCCGCGCCCGGGCCTCGCGGACGGTCTCGTCATCGGCTGCCTGCCCCGCCGCCAGCCGGGCGAGCCGGTCGGACAGCTCCTGCGTGCGGCGGCCGGCCGCCTCCGCGCGCTCCGCCGCCCGCGATCCGGCGTCCTCGGACTCCATCCCGGGCTCCCTCCCTGCGGTCGGGCCCTCCGCTCCATCCTCCCGTGCCACCCCCCCCCGTTGTCGCGCCCCTGACCCGGGGAACGGGCGACGGTCATGCCACTCGACGGTCGTTCCACTCGACCGCGCACCGTGACAGAGTTCCGCCATGGACCGCAGGAGTTCTGGACCGGCCGGCGAGCGCTCGCCGACCGAGGGTCCCGTCGCGCCGGCCGAGCGCCGGGGACGGCCGTCGGCGCACGCGACCGGCGAGGCGCTCCGCCAGGACCTGTCCCAGCGGCTCGCCGACCTGGCGCGGGACATGCAGCACCAGACCGACCCCACGGCGGTCATGGAGACCATCGTCTCCGCGGTCAGGGGGACGATCCCCGGCGCCGACGAGGCCACGATCAGCCTGGTGCAGGGCCGCCGCCGGGTGGTGTCGGCCGCGGCCACCGGCGAGCGGGCGCGGCGCTTCGACGACCTGCAGCAGCAGGTCGGGCAGGGCCCGTGCCTGGACTCCATGTACGAGCAGGTCACCGTCCGCGTCGACGACCTGGCCACCGACCCGCGCTGGCCGGAGCTGGGCCGCCGGGCCCCGTCGGAGCTGGGCGTGGCCAGCATCCTGTGCTTCCAGCTGTTCGTGCACGAGAGCGACCTCGGGGCGCTGAACCTGCTGTCGAGCCGCCCCGGGGCGTTCACCGACGAGTCCGAGCGCGTGGGGCTGCTGTTCGCCAGCCACGCGGCGATCGCGGTGGCCGATGCGCAGGACCTCACCAACATCACCGTCGCCCTGGCCAGCCGCGACGTCATCGGTCAGGCCAAGGGCATCCTGATGGAGCGGTACAAGATCACTGCGGACGTGGCGTTCGCGCTGCTGGCGAAGACCAGCCAGGACACCAACCGGAAGCTCACCGAGGTCGCCGAGCAGTTGTCGCAGACCGGGGCCCTCGACTCCTGACGACCGTGCGGCCGGGTGCGTGCCCCGTCAGGAGAGCTGTCCGGGAGGGGCGGTGGAGGACCGGACCACGAGCGAGGTGGCCTGGGTGCGGTGCCGGTCGGCCACCTCCTCGCCGGAGATGAGGGCCAGGAGCATGGCGGCGGCCTCCTCGCCCATCCGCCGGATCGGCTGCTGCACCGTGGTCAGCGGGGGTGCGGCGAGGGCGGACTCGGGGATGTCGTCGAAGCCGACCACCGAGAGCCGGCCCGGCACCTCGAGCCCGAGCTCCGCCGCCACCTCCAGCGTCACCAGCGCCGAGAGGTCGTTCGCCGCGAAGACCGCGGTCGGCGGCGACGGGAGGGAGAGCAGCTCGCGGGCCGCCTCGCGCGCGATCTCCGGCTCGAAGCCGCCGGACCGCACCATCGCCTCGTCCACCGGCAGCCCCGCGGCGACGAGCGCCTCGCGGTAGCCCTGCTCCCGCTGCTGGGCGGACAGCAGGTCCGCGCGGCCGGTGATCATGCCGATGCGGGTGTGGCCGAGCCCGGTCAGGTGCTCCACGCCGAGCCGCGCGCCCTGCAGGTTGTCGGCGGTGACCGAGGGCAGTCCCGACGGACCGGTGTGCGGGTCCACCGCCACCACCGGCCCGTCGGCCTGCACCTCGGTCACGGTCGGCGTGACGAGGACGGCGCCGTCGACGAGGCTCCCCATCAGCCGGCTCAGCGACCGGCGCTCCCACCCCACCGGGGCCTCGACGTGCCCGCCGGCGGAGTAGGCGATCAGCTCGTAGCCGGAGCCGTGGATGGCGTCGGCGACTCCCTTGAGCACCTCGGTGCTGAACGGCTCGAAGTCCATGACCAGCACGCCGACGACGTTGGTGCGGCGGTTGCGCAGGCTGCGCGCGACGAGGCTCGCCTCGTAGCCGAGCCGGTCGATGACCCGGGTCACGTGGTCGACGGTGTCGGCCGAGATGCCGTACCGGCCGTTGATGACCTTCGAGACGGTGGAGATCGAGACGCCGGCCTCCGCGGCCACCTGCTGCATCGTCACCCGGCCGCGGAGGGCCGGCAGGGGGACCTGCCCGGTCGGGGTGCCGTCGGCCGACCCCACTCCGAGGCCCGGGCCGGTGCGGTCGTCGGTCGGTGCGTCGAGATCCATGGGTCCTCTTCTCGGTCCGCTGGTCACACTGCCAGAGGAGGGGGCTGCGCTGTCCAGGACACCGGCGCGGGAGGCCTCGCCCACCCGGAGCCGGTCCCTGCGGCGGCTCCGGGTGGGCGTGCCCGGCTCAGCCCTTCACCGCGCCCTGGAGCCCGCTGACGATGCGCCGCTGCATGGCGAGGAACAGCATCAGCGCGGGGATCATCGCGATGGTCGTGAACGCCAGCACCCCCGCGGTGTCGGCCGAGTGCTCGGTCGAGTAGTCGGCCACGCCCAGCGGGAGGGTGCGCATGTCCCCCTGGAGGAGCAGCAGCGGGAGCAGGTAGGCGTTCCAGGAGGCGACGAAGGCCAGGACGCCGACCGTGACCAGGCCGGGCATCGACAGCGGCAGCGCGATCCGCCAGAAGATGCCGACCCGGGAGGCGCCGTCGAGCATGGCCGCCTCCTCGACCTCCTTCGGCAGCGCCATCAGGAAGGGCCGCAGGATCACCACCGTCGTCGGCAGCGCGAACGCCGCCTGCGGCAGGGCGATGCCCCACCAGGTGTTGCCCAGCTGCAGGTCGCGGGTCACGAGGATGAACAGCGGGACGATCGCCACGGCCGCGGGGAAGAGCAGCCCCAGGACGAACACCAGGAACAGCGGCTCGCGGAACCGGAACTGGTAGCGCGCCAGCGGGTAGGCGGCCATCACGCCCGCGAGCACCGCCACCACCGTGGTGATGAGGGCGACCGCCGTCGAGTTCAGCGCGTAGCGCCAGAAGTCGGGGTTGGTGACGACGCCCCGGTAGTTGTCCAGCACCCACGGGTCGGGGAGCCCAGCCGGGTCGCGCGCCAGCTGCTCGTTGCTGCGGAAGCCGCCGAGCGCGCCGTAGAGCACCGGCCCGAGCGTGACCGCCACGACGCCGGCCGCCACCAGGTAGACCAGCGGGCCACCCCGCCCGTACGTCGTCGCCCGTCGTGCCATCACCGGGCCCTCCTCTCGTGTGTCTCGGGCAGGTTCACGCGTCCGCCTTGGTGTCGCGGCGCAGCACCAGGAACTGGTAGGCGACGGCCAGCGCGAACCCGATGAGGAACAGCACGACCGAGGCGGCTCCGGCGATGCCGAAGTTGCTGCGCTGCGTGCCCTGGCTGACGAGGTAGGTCGCCATGGTGGTCGTCGCGTTCGCCGGCCCGCCGCCGGTCAGGATCCAGACCATGTCGAACAGCTGCAGCGAGCCGATCATGGACAGGAAGACCCAGGTCCGGATGGTCGGGGCGAGCAGCGGGATCGCGATGCGGCGCTGGGTCTGCCACCACGAGGCGCCGTCGAGCTGGGCGGCCTCGGAGAGCTCGTCGGGGACCCCCTGGAGCCCGGCCAGGAAGAGCAGCACGGCCAGGCCCAGGTACTTCCACGTGAGGACGACGAACACGGTGGCCAGCGCCAGGTCGGGGGTGCCGAGGAAGCCCTGCTCGGGGACCGGGATCCCGACCGACGACAGCATCGACTCGAGCAGTCCCGACCGCGGCTGCAGCAGTTGGAACCACACGACGCCGGCGATGACCTCGGCGAGGACGTAGGGGACGAAGATGATCGTCCGCAGCAGCCCCCGCCCGCGGATGCGGCGGTTGAGCAGCAGCGCCAGGGCCAGCCCCAGCGGCAGCTGCACGAGGATCGACGCGAAGACGATGACGAAGTTGTGCACCACCGCGTCGGTGAAGACGTCGTCGGCGAGCACCCGGGCGTAGTTCTGCAGGCCGACGAAGTCCACCATCGGGCCGAAGCCCTTCCAGCGGTAGAACGACATCCGGGCCGCGGAGAAGACCGGGTAGACGACGAAGACGGCCATCAGTGCCAGGGCCGGCGCCACGAAGAAGAGGATCTCCAGGCGCTTGCGGCCCCTGTCGCGACGGGGGCGGCCGGTCCCACCGGGGGTCCGGCCGGGGGCCCCCCGCGCGGCCCGCGGCCCGGCGCGGGCGGGCCCCGCCGGCCCCGGCGCCGCCGCCCGCGGCGCGGGGATTCTCGCTACTCATCTCCACTC
>NZ_JBJGYI010000029.1:0-68863 GCF_054049915.1 Geodermatophilus sp. SYSU D00766 | reverse complement strand
GGGGGGCAGGCGTCCCGGCGCGAACCCGTGGCCGTGCCCTCGACGGCGTTCCCGCGGGAACGCGAGGCCCACTGAGGGGCCGGGCGCACGGTCGGCTGCCCGGGGCGGCGTCCCGCTAGGGCAGGCGGCGCGGCCCAGGAGGCCGCTCCTCCGTCCTCGGCTCCCGCCACGGACGGCCCGTCTCGGGCCGGACAGGACCGGCCCCACCGCTCAGCAGACGGCCCACGGGTCCACCGGGCCGAAGGTCACGAGCCGCGTGCTCCGCGAGGAAGACCCGGCGCGCCTCCTCGACGGCGTCCTCGTCGGACATCGGCCCCCTCCACCGGCTTCGCCAGGTAGCCGCAGCTGCAGGCTCCCCGCAGCCGACGCAGGCCGACGGGCTGACGTCCCCCGAAGACGTGCCCACGTGGTCGACGGTGTGCGCTGAGGCGCAGTTACGGGGCCGGGACGTGCACGTCTCCGCACGCCGTCCGTCCCCGGCGCCGCAGCCGGCCGCGCGTGCGCCCCGGAACGGCGACGGGCCCCTCCCCGCAGCAGCGGAGAGGGGCCCGTCGGTGCACCGGGGGATCAGTTGATGCAGCTGGTGTCCGCCGCCGTCCGGGGCGCCTCGGCGGTGGTCTGGCCGGCCGGCGCCGGGGGAGTGGTGGGCTGCCCGACGCCGTTGAAGTCGCTGCCGAGGACCAGCTGCACGGTGCCGCTGTCGGCGTCGTCGCTGACCTCGACGTCGGCCCCGGGGACCTGCGCGGCGAGGGCCGCGGCCAGCGCCTCGTCCCCGGCGGCGTGCCGGATGACGGTCTGCTCGTAGTCGCTGCTGTCGGCGTTGCCGGTGCTGGTGACGACGAAGCCGGCGGCCTCGAGCTCGGTGCTGGCGTCGGCGGCCAGGCCGGGGGTGCCCGAGCCGTTGTAGACCTCCACCGAGACCTCCGACGGCGCCGCGGTCGCGGGCGTCTGGGGAGCGGGGGCCGCGGCGGCGTCCGGCTCGGCCGAGAGCTCGGCGAAGAACTCGTGCAGGGTGTCCTCGTCGGCCAGCCGCAGGATCGCGCGGTCCTGCTCGTCGCGGTCGTCGCCGACGATCGGCACGGTCTGGAAGTCGATGTCGCCCGGGGTCACCGACTGCATCTGCTGGGCCAGGTCGAGCAGCACCAGGTCGCGGTCGATGGTGAGCGACTCCGACGCCGCCTGCACCAGCTCCCGCTGCTTGCCGAGGTCGAGCAGCACGTCCTCCGACAGCATCTTGCGCAGCACGCCGCCGATGAAGACCTGCTGGCGCACGATGCGGTCGAGGTCGCCGCGGGGCAGACCGTGCCGCTGCCGGACGAAGGCCAGCGCCTCGGCGCCGGAGATCGTCTGCTCCCCGGCGGGGAACACCGCGCCGGAGAAGTCGGAGTCGTCGACGGCCTCGCACAGGTTCACCGTGACGCCGCCGACGACGCTGGTCAGGTCGAAGAAGCCGAGCAGGTCGACCTCGGCGTAGTGGTCGATCTGCAGCCCGGTGAGCTGGCTGATCGTCTGCACGAGCAGCTGCGCGCCGGCGGCCTGCTTGTCGGCCTCGGCGGCGGAGTCGTCGGCGTCGGAGTAGCCGTAGGCGTAGGCGGCGTTGAGCTTGTCCATCCCGTAGCCCGGGATCTCCACGTAGGAGTCGCGCGGGAACGACACGAACGACGCGCGCGACCCGTCGGCCGGCACGTGCACCAGGATCATCGTGTCGGTGTTGATCCCGGAGTCCGCGCCGGCGGTCAGCTCCGCCAGCTGCTCGGGGGTCAGCGCGGCGCGGCTGTCGTTGCCGACCAGCAGCAGGTTCATCGCCTCGGGGGCGTCCCCGGCGTCGGAGTTGCCGGCACTGGGGATCGCGTTGGTCCGGTTGACGGTGGCCTCGGCGACCCGGCCGAGGTACCAGCCCCAGCCGCTGCCGGCCAGCAGCAGCACCGACAGCACGGCGACCACCGCACGGCCGACGACGGCGGCGCGACCCCCGCGCCGCCCCTCGCCGCGGGCCGGGGCCGGGTCCCGCGGAGCGCGCTGCCCGGCGTCGGCCGGACCCTCGGGGGCCCGGGGGCGCGACGGACGGCCGGCGCGCGGGTCCAGTCGGGCCGGGAGCTGCCGGCCTCCCGGGCCGCCGTGCTCGGTGCGGTCTCGGCTCACGCGACGAGGTTAGGTGCGCCGCGGGCGCCTCCCGGGCCCGCGACACGGCGGAACGCTCCGTCCCACCCCGTCCCGCCCGTCTGGTCCCGGGTGCCCGCCTGGTCCCGCCCGCCCCTCCCCGTCACAGGCGTCACACGGGACGGCGGAGGGGCCGGGACGGGCCGGGCTCAAGCCGGACGCCGGTCGTGACGATGGGGCAGGCGGGGGGACCCGCCGTGGGCAGCCCCGTCGCCGTCCGCCACCCGGAGGTTCCGCACCCGTGCGCCGTCTCGTCGTCGGGCTCCTCGCCTTCCTGGGCCTCACCGCCCTCGTCCTCGTGCTCCCCGTCTCCGCCGCGCCCGGCCCGGAGGCCGAGCCGGTGGCCACGTCCACCGCCGAGGTGCCGATGGGCTCGGTGGCCGAGCCGGCACCCCAGGCCGAGGTGCAGGCCGGCACCAGCGACCCCGTCACGGGCGTGCCGGCGACGGCGCCCGCGCTGACCGTCAGCCGGGTCGGCACCGAGCCGTTCTCGCTGGTGGGCGTCACCTGGCGACTGGACCCCGCGGTCACCGACACCGTCGTGCAGGTCCGCGTCCAGGACGCCGAGGGCGCGTGGGGCGCGTGGACCGAGGTCACGGTGGAGGACGCCGAGCAGAACCGGGGGACGGCCACCGGGGACGAGGTCCGCGGCGGGACCGCGCCGCTGTGGACCGGGCCGAGCGCCGCCGTCGAGGCCGAGCTGGTGACGCGGTCGGGCGCGCAGCCCACCGACGTCCGCCTCGAGCTGGTCGACCCGGGCACGAGCCCGGCCGACGGCGCCCTGCAGGGCGCCGACCTCGGCGACACCGCGCACGCCGCCACCGCGATGCCGCCGGTGTTCTCCCGCGCCCAGTGGGGCGCCGACGAGTCGATCATGGGCTGGACGCCGCAGTACGCCCCCGCCGTCAAGGCCGCGACCCTGCACCACACCGACACCAGCAACGGCTACGCCGCCGACGACGTCCCGGGGATCATCCGGTCGATCTACGCCTACCACGCGCAGAGCCGCGGCTGGGGCGACATCGGCTACAACGTGCTGGTCGACCGGTTCGGGCGGCTCTGGGAGGGCCGCGCCGGCGGCCTGTCCCGGCCGGTGGTCGCGGCGCACGCCGGCGGCTTCAACAGCGGCACCCTCGGCGTCTCGATGATCGGCAACCACGCCACGACGGCGCCGACCCAGGCCGAGCTGGAGTCCCTGGCCGCGATGATCGCCTGGAAGTTCTCGCTGCACGGGGTCGACCCGCGGGGGACGACGGTGCTGACCTCCGGCGGCGGCGGGACCGCGAAGTACGCGGCCGGCGTGAAGGTCACGCTGCCGACGGTCTTCGGGCACCGCGACGTCGGCAACACCACCTGCCCCGGCGACGCCGGCTACGCCCGCCTCGGCACGCTCCGCGACCTCGTCGCGGCCCGGCTCACCACCTCCCTGTCGCCGATCGCCACCCGCTACGCGGCCGACGCCGGACTGCGGGCCTCCCTGGGCGACCCGGTCGGCGCGGAGCAGTCGGCGGGCGGGGTCTCCTGGCAGGTCTACGAGCGCGGCCGGGTCTACGACTCCGCCGCGGGCGGGGTGCGCGTCGTCCGCGGGGCCATCCTCGACACCTACCTGGCCTGGGGCGGCCCGGCGGCACTCGGCGCCCCGCTGACCGACGACACGCCGACCGCCGAGGGCCGCGGCTGGTACGTCGACGTCCAGGGCGGCTCGATCGTCTGGTCCGCCGGGACGGGCGCGCAGGTGGTGCGGGGCGACATCCTCCGCGAGTACCAGCGGGTGGGCGGCAGCGCCGGGCTCCTGGGCTTCCCGACGACCAGCGACGCGCGCACCCCGGACGGGCGCGGCTACGTCGTGCACTTCCAGGGCGGGGACGTCCACTGGTCGCCGGCCACCGGCGCGCGCACCGTGGCCGGGCAGATCCTCGAGACCTGGCTGGCCACCGGGGGCACCTCCGGGCCGCTGGGCTTCCCGACGACCAGCGACGCCCCGACGCCGGACGGGCGCGGGTACGTCGTCCGGTTCCAGGGCGGCGACGTCTGGTGGTCGGGCGCCACGGGGCCGCAGGTCGTGGCCGGCGACATCCTCGCCGAGTACCGCCGCACCGGCGGCAGCGCAGGGCCGCTGGGCTTCCCCACGACCAGCGACGCGCGGACCCCGGACGGCCGCGGTTACGTCGTGCACTTCCAGGGCGGGGACGTGTGGTGGTCCCCGGCCACCGGCGCGCGCACCGTGGCGGGACAGATCCTCGAGACCTGGCTGGCCGCCGGGGGCACCTCCGGGCCGCTCGGCTTCCCGACCAGCAGCGACGCGCGCACGACGGACGGCCGCGGCTTCACGGTGTCCTTCCAGGGCGGGGCGGTGTGGTGGTCGGGTGCGACCGGCGCGCACGTGGTGGCCGGCGACATCCTCGCCGAGTACCGGCGCACCGGCGGCAGCGGCGGACCGCTGGGCTTCCCCACGACCAGCGACGCGCGCACGCCCGACGGGCGCGGCTACGTCGTGCACTTCCAGGGCGGCGACGTCTGGTGGTCCCCGGCCACCGGGGCGCACACGGTGGCCGGCGAGATCCTGACCCGCTGGCTCGGCACCGGCGCCACGTCGGGGCCGCTGGGCTTCCCCACGACCAGCGACGCGCGGACCACCGACGGGCGCGGCTACGTCGTCCTCTTCCAGGGCGGGGGCGTCTGGTGGTCGCCGGCCACGGGTGCGCAGGCGGTCGCCGGGGACATCCTGCGGACCTGGCAGGCGACCGGCGGCACCTCCGGGCCGCTGGGCTTCCCGACCACCGGTGACGCGCGCACGCCCGACGGGCGCGGCTACGTCGTCCGGTTCCAGGGCGGGGACGTGTGGTGGTCGCCGGCCACGGGCGCGCAGGTCGTGCGCGGCGCCATCCTCGCCACCTACCGGGCCGCCGGGGGGTCCTCGGGCCCGCTCGGCTTCCCGACCACCAGCGACGCCCGCTCCCCCGAGGGCCGCGGCTACGTCGTGCACTTCCAGGGCGGGGACGTGTGGTGGTCGCCCACGACCGGCGCACAGGTCGTCGCCGGCCGCATCCTGACGACCTGGCTGGCGACCGGCGGCCCGTCGGGGACGCTCGGCTTCCCGACCACCAGCGACGCGCGCACCCCGGACGGCCGCGGCTACGTCGTGCGCTTCCAGGGCGGGGACGTCTACTGGTCGCCGGCCACCGACGCCCGCGCGGTCACCGGGGCGCTCGCCACCGAGTACGCCGCCCGCGGTGGTAGCACGAGCGGCCTCGGCTTCCCGACCAGCTCCACCTACGCGGTCGCCGGCGGTCTGCGCAACGACTTCCAGGGCGGCGTGCTGACGCTGACCTCCGCCACGGGGGCGGTGACCGTCGGCCCGCGGTGACCCGCGTCGTTCCCACGATCGGACCGTGACAGGCCGTAGCCTCCCGATCACGAAGGCCGTGGACGCGCCGCCCGATGGGCGCCGGGCGGCCGTCCTGACGCCGACGACCGGCTCTCCGCTCGGTCCAGCAGGGAGACCCACCGTGTCCCGTACCCGATCCCGCCGACCGCTCCGGGTCGCCCTCGCACTGCTGGTGGTCGCCGCCGCCGCGCTCGCCGTGCTGTGGTGGCGGGCCGGAGGCGGCGCGGTCGCCGCGGACGACACCCCGGCCCCGTCGTCGACCGCGTCCACCGCCCCGTCGTCGACGCCGCCGTCCCCCTCGTCCCCGGCCCCGCCGTCGGCCCCGTCGTCGGCCGGCGGGTCCGGCACCCCCGCGGACGGCACGGCGCCCGCGACCGGGACCACGACCGCGCCCACGCCCGGCCAGGGCGGACCGGCCGCCGTCGCCGTCGCCGTCACCTGGTCCCAGTGGGACGACGCGAGCGGGTCGGTGCTCGCCGGCGGCATCGTCGGTGACGTCGTCGAGGCCGGTGGGCGCTGCACGCTCACTCTGAGCCGCGGCGGCGTCGTCCTGACCGGTGAGTCGGAGGCCGAGCCCGACGCCGCCACGACCAGCTGCGGCCAGGTGGCGGTGTCCGGCGCGGGGCTGACCGCGGGCGCCTGGGACGCCGTGCTGAGCTACGCCTCCGACCGCTCGGCCGGGGAGTCGGCGCCGTTCACGGTGGTGGTCCCGTGACCCGGCTGCTGCGCCCCCGGCTGACCGTCGTCGCGCTGCTCGTCCTCGGGCTGGCCGCCGCCCTGTCGCTCGTGGGCTCCTCCGCCCCGCCGCAGCTGCGGCCGTCGGCCGACCTCGGGCGGTTCGACCCGGGCAACATCATCGACGACAGCATCTTCTACAACGCGTCGACGATGAACGCCGACCAGGTGCAGGCGTTCCTGGCCGCGAACGGCTCCGGGCTGGCCGGCCTGCGGTTCGACACGTGGACCCGCACCGGCGACGACTACTGCGGTGCCTACGCCGGTGCGGCCCAGGAGACCGCGGCGGCGGTCATCGCGAAGGTCGCCCGCGCCTGCGGCATCAACCCGCAGGTCCTCCTGGTCACGCTGCAGAAGGAGCAGGGGCTGGTCAAGGACGCCAGCATCTCCGCCGACCAGCTGCGCAAGGCCATGGGCTACGCCTGCCCGGACACCCCGGCCGGCTGCGACGCCACCTACAACGGCTTCTACAACCAGGTCTACATGGCCTCGCGGCAGTTCAAGCGCTACCAGGCGCTCCCCAACCGGTACGGGTACGTGGCCGGCCGGGTCAACACCATCCCGTACTACCCGAACGACCCGACCTGCGGCTCCGCGCAGGTCTACATCGAGAACCAGGCGACCGCGGGCCTGTACAACTACACGCCCTACGTCCCGAACGCGGCCTCGCTGGCCGCGGGGTACAAGGCCTCGCCCGACCGCTGCGCCTCCTACGGCAACCGGAACTTCTACAACTACTTCACCGACTGGTTCGGGTCGACGCAGACCTCCGGCGCGGCGGCGGTCACCGACAAGGCCCGCGCGCTGACGGCGACCGGGCGCGGCCTCGGCGACGCCCTCGGCGACGTGACCTGCGACCAGCCCGGCGGCGGCTGCCGGCAGCGCTACACGTACGGGGACATCTTCTGGTCGGCGATGACCGGCGCCCACGACGTCCGCGGCGAGATCCTGGCGAAGTACCTCGCCACCGGCGGCCCCTCCTACATGGGCTACCCCGTCGGCGACGACCAGCGCGACACCAGGGTCGTGTCGACCCCGGTCTGGTACTCCAACTTCCAGTACGGCGACATCGTGTGGTCGCAGGCGACGAAGGCCCAGGTGGTCCGCGGGCCGATCCGCGACCACTGGCTCGCGCTCGGCGCGTCCGCCGGCGTCCTGGGCCTGCCCACCAGCAGCGACGCACCCGCCGGCGGCGGCGGCTTCGTCGTCGACTTCCAGGGCGGCTCGGTCTACTGGTCGCAGGCCACCGGGGCGCACGACGTGCGCGGCGCGATCCTGGCGAGGTACCGGTCCTCCGGCGGCCCGGCCGCCCTGGGCTACCCCACGAGCAACGACAGCCGGGACCGGGCCGTCACGTCCACGCCGGTCTACTACGTCAACTTCCAGGGCGGCGACGTCGTCTGGTCGGCCGCCACCGGGGCCCAGGTGGTGCGCGGGCCGATCCTGCAGCGCTGGATCGCCCTCGGCGCCTCCGCCGGACCGCTCGGCCTGCCCGTCACCAGCGACGCCGTCGCACCCGGCGGCAAGGGCTACGTGGTCGACTTCCAGGGCGGCTCGGTCTACTGGTCGCCGGCCACCGGGGCGCACGACGTGCGCGGCGCGATCCTGGCGAGGTACCGCTCCTCCGGCGGGCCGCCCGTCCTGGGCTACCCGACCGGGGACGACAGCCCCGACCGCAACGCCCCCGGCGTCTGGTTCACGAACTTCCAGGGCGGCGACGTCGTGTGGTCGCAGGCCACCGGCGCGCAGGTCGTGCGCGGGGCGATCCGCGAGCACTGGCTCCGGCTCGGGGCCTCCGCCGGCACGCTCGGCCTGCCCGTCACCAGCGACGCGGTCGCCCCCGGCAACGGCGGGTACGTCGTGCACTTCCAGCGCGGGGCGGTCTACTGGTCGCCGGCGACGGGGGCGCACGCCGTCCAGGGGCCGATCGCGGTGAAGTACGCGGAGGTGGGCGGCCCCCTCTTCGTCGGCTACCCGGTCGGCGAGCAGGGCACCGACCGCGCCGCGCCCGGGGTGACCTACTCCAACTTCCAGGGCGGCGACATCGTCCACTCCCAGGCCACCGGCGCCCAGGTCGTGCGCGGCGCGATCCTCGCGCACTGGCTGTCGCTGGGGGCGTCGGCCGGGCCCCTCGGCCTGCCGGTCACCACCGACGCGCTGGCCCCCGGCAACGGCGGCTACCTCGTCGACTTCCAGCGGGGCTCGATCTACTGGTCGCCCGCGACCGGCGCCCACGACGTCCGGGGCGCCATCCTCGCGGCCTACCGCACGGCCGGCGGCCCGCCCTACCTGGGCTACCCGACGGGCGACGACAGCCGGGACCCCCGGGTGACCACCACGCCGGTCTACTACGGCAACTTCCAGGGCGGCGACATCGTGTGGTCGCAGGCCACCGGGGCGCAGGTCGTGCGCGGGGACATCCTGCGGAAGTGGCTGGAGCTCGGCGCCTCCTCGGGGCGGCTCGGGCTGCCGGTCACCAGCGAGGCCCTCGCGCCCGGGGGGCAGGGGTTCGTGGTCGACTTTCAGCGCGGCTCGGTCTACTGGTCGGCGTCGACCGGTGCGCGGTGGGTCGTCTCGGCGATCAACGAGGACTACGCGGCCCGCGGCGGCCCGGCCGGCGAGCTGGGCTACCCGAAGACCGACACCACGACGCTGGCCACCGGGCAGCAGCAGGTCGTCTTCCAGTACGGGACGCTGACGAGGTGAGGGCCGCGGGGCGGGCGGGAGCCGTGTGACGAACGGGTCCCGGCCGCCTCGCGCGCCCGCCGGTGGCCCCGCTGCGGCGCAGGTAGCGTGGATCCTCGTGGCACTCGCACAACCGGCCGGACGCACGCTCGCCGCCGCCGTCGCCGACCTGCGGCGCGGCTGGGAGCAGCGGTCCCTGTGGGGACACCTGGGCTGGCAGGACATCCGGCAGCGCTACCGGCGCTCGGTCCTCGGGCCGGTCTGGATCACCATCAGCATGGCGGTCACCGCCGTCGCCCTGGGTGTCCTCTACTCGGGCCTGTTCGACATCGACCTGGCGCTGTTCCTGCCGCACGTGCTCGTCGGCTTCATCGTCTGGGCCTTCATCAGCGGCTGCATCGCCGAGGGCTCGGAGGTGTTCATCGCCAACGAGGGCCTGATCAAGCACCTGCCCTCACCGCTGTCGGTGCACGTGTACCGGCTGGTGTGGCGGCAGACGCTGTTCTTCGTGCACAACATGATCGTCTACGTGGTCATGCTGTTCGTGTACCCGCAGGACCTGAAGTGGACGGCCATCGCGGTGGTCCCGGCCTTCGCCCTGCTGGCGCTCAACGGCGCCTGGGTGGCGCTGACCGTCGGCGTCGTCACCACGCGGTTCCGCGACCTCCTGCCGATCACCCAGAGCGTCGTGCAGCTGATGTTCTTCCTGACGCCGATCGTGTGGGTCTACGACGAGCTGGTGAACAGCCCGAACCCCGACGTCGCCGCGCGGGCCCGGCTGGCGGAGTTCAACCCCTTCCTGCACTTCGTCGAGATCGTCCGCCGTCCGCTGCTGGGCCAGGACCAGCTGTGGCGGCACTGGGCGGTCGTCCTCGTCATCACGGTGGTCGGCTGGGCGCTGACGATGGTCGTCCTGCGCCGCTACCGGTCCCGCGTCTCCTACTGGGTGTGAACGTGAGCAACGACAACCCGGCGAGCACCAGCGGTCCGGTCAGCATCGCGACCAAGGACGCCTGCGTCGACTTCCCCATCTTCGACGCCAAGAGCCGCTCGCTGAAGAAGACCGTCATGGGGCTGGTCGGCGGCAACATCGACAGCGGCAGCAAGGTGCCGGTGATCGAGGCGCTGCGCGACGTCACCGTCAACCTCGAGCACGGTGCGCGGGTGGGCCTGGTCGGCCACAACGGCGCCGGCAAGTCCACGCTGCTGCGGCTGCTGTCGGGCATCTACGAGCCCACCCGAGGCATCGCGGAGATCCGCGGCCGGGTGGCGCCGGTGTTCGACCTCGGCGTCGGCATGGACCCGGAGATCTCCGGCCTCGAGAACATCATGATCCGGGGCCTGTTCCTCGGCATGACCCGCAAGCAGATGCAGGAGCGGGTCGAGGACATCGCCGACTTCACCGAGCTCGGCGACTTCCTCCACATGCCGCTGCGCACCTACTCCACGGGCATGCGGGTGCGGCTGGCCCTCGGCGTGGTCACCAGCATCGACCCGGAGATCCTGCTGCTCGACGAGGGGATCGGCGCGGTCGACGCCGCCTTCCTCGAGAAGTCCAAGCAGCGGCTGGTGCAGCTCGTGGAGCGCTCGGGGCTGCTCGTGTTCGCCTCGCACTCCGACGAGTTCCTCCGCGAGCTGTGCGACACGGCGATCTGGATGGAGCACGGCCAGATCCGGCAGCAGGGCGAGCTCGACGAGGTGCTGCGGGCCTACAAGGGCCTGGCGGCGTGACGGCGGCGGCTCCGGCGCCCGTCGGGACGGCCGTGCCCGCGGCGGGGGAGCGGGTCGTGGCCGTCGTGGTCACCCGGCACCGGCGCGAGCTGCTGGCGCAGAGCCTGGCCGCGCTCGCGGCACAGACGCGGCCGCTCGACCACGTCGTCGTCGTCGACAACGGCCCCGACCAGTCCGCCGCCGACGTCGTCGCGGCCAGCGGGCTGCCGGCCACCCACCTGCCCAGCGCGCGCAACCTCGGCGGCGCCGGCGGCTTCGCCTACGGCATGCTGCACGCCCTCGCCCTCGGCGCGGACTGGGTGTGGTGCGCCGACGACGACGGCCGCCCGGCCGACGCCGGCGTGCTGGCCACCCTCCTCGACGCCGCCCGGCGGCACGGGCTGGCCGAGGTCAGCCCGCTGGTCACCGACATGGCCGACCCCGACCGGCTGGCGTTCCCCCTGCGCCGCGGGCTGCGCTGGCGGCGCCGCCGCAGCGACTTCGCCGGCGTGGACCTGCTGCCGCGGTACGCGTCGCTGTTCAACGGCGCGCTGTTCCGCGCCGACACCCTCGACGTCGTCGGCGTCCCGGACTACCGGCTGTTCTTCCGTGGCGACGAGACCGAGATCCACCGGCGGATGCTGCGCGCCGGGCTCGCCTTCGGCACCTGCACCGGGGCGGCCTACCTGCACCCGGAGGGGACGACGGAGTTCGCGCCGATCCTCGGCGGGCGGCTGTCGGCCCAGTACCCGGCCGACGAGGCCAAGCGCTACTACACCTACCGCAACCGCGGCTACCTGATGTCCCAGCCCGGCATGCGCTGGCTGCGCCCGCTGGAGACGGTCCGCTTCGGCTGGTTCTTCCTCGTGTCCCGCCGCGACCCCGTCGGCTGGCGGGAGTGGCGGCGGCTGACCCGCGCCGGGCGGCAGGAGCGGCTCACCCGCCGCTGAGGCCGCCGGCCCCCGACGACAGAGGGCCCCGACCGGATCTCCGGTCGGGGCCCTCTCGTCGTGCGCTCAGACGCGCTGGTAGCCCCACTCCTCGAAGGCCTGCGACCAGCTCTCCATCGACGTCAGCTCACCGGCCGCGGCCTGGTAGCGGCGCTGCAGGTCGGGGAACTCCGCCGCCATCCGGCGCAGCAGCTGCGCCGACGTCGCCGCCAGCCGGCGGAAGGTCGCCGGGTCGCGGCGCCGGAAGGTGACCCCGCGCCCGTCGGCGGTCCCGACGGTGGCGCTGTCGAGCCGGGACAGCAGGAACCACCGCGCGTCCTGGAAGGCCAGGTTCAGCTGGGGCGTCTGCAGGTTCTCCGGGTCGACCGGGCGGGCGTTGTGCACCAGCGCGCTGACCAGCGTCCTGCCGATCTGCAGCGGCTTGACCGGGATGCGGCGGAAGCGCATGGCCTTGGCCGTGGGCATCGAGGGCAGCGGCAGGTCGGCCGAGGAGGTCAGCACCTGGCCGTCGGCGTGCGTGGCGCGCACCCGGCGGGCCTGCACCACCGACTCCGGCATGCCGCGGAAGAGCGCCTCCGGGCCGGCCAGGAAGTCGCGGTAGGCGAGGTGGTGCAGCTCGACGGTCGAGTACTGCAGGTTGATGAGGAACCGCAGGTCGGCCTTGAGCATCTCGCGGAACAGCTTGCCGCCGTGGCGGTGCGGCGAGTGCAGCGCCGCGGCGATCAGCCGGTTGCGGATGTGGAAGTAGGCCTGCCAGTCGCTGGCGTCGTCCTTGTCGCCCCAGGACAGGTGCCAGATGGCGGTGCCCGGCAGCGACGCGGTCGGGAAGCCGGCGGCGAAGGCGCGCAGGCCGTACTCGGCGTCGTCCCACTTGATGAACACCGGCAGCGGCATGCCGATCTCGTCGACGACGGTGCGGGGGATCAGGCACATCCACCAGCCGTTGTAGTCGACGTCGATGCGGCGGTGCAGGTCCGCCGACTCGCGCAGCGTCCGCTTGCCGAAGTCGTGGTGGTAGTAGGTGTGCGGGGCGTTGGTCCAGAAGAACGTCTCGCGGTCGACGATCTCGCCCATGCTGTGCAGCACCGAGCGGTTCTGCAGGGCCAGCATCTGCCCGCCGACGAGCATCGGGCTCTTGGCGTAGGCGGCGAAGGCGCGCGCCCGCAGCAGGCTGTCGGGCTCGATCATGATGTCGTCGTCGAGCAGCACGACGTGCGTGGCGTCGCTGCGGGTGAACGCCTCGTGCATGGTGCGCGCGAAGCCGCCGCTGCCGCCGAGGTTGGGCTGCTCGACCACGTGCAGCCGGTCGCCCAGGGCGGCCTTGACCTCCTCGTAGCCCGCGGCGTCCTTGACGTGGTTGTTGCCCTGGTCGGCGATGGTGACCAGGGACAGCCGCTCGAGCACCGCGGGGTCATCGACCAGCGCCCGGGCGGCGGCCAGCGCGTCGACGGGACGGTTGTAGGTGCAGATGCCGACGGCCAGCCGCGGCTCCTCGGCCGGCGCCTGCGGGGCGTACCAGCCGGCCTCGCGGATCTGGGTCTCGCTCTCGGCGGTGACGTCGAACCAGTACCAGCCGCCGTCGATGAACGGCGCCAGGTCCAGCTCGAACTCGACGGTCCGCTCGTCGTCGCCCACGTGGGAGACGCCGGTGACGTGCATCGACTCGCCGTCGGCCTTGGAGCGGTGGACGTCGATGCGGCAGGTGCCGGACACGGTGACCCGCAGGACCACCGAGCCGAGCACGCTCCACCGGCGCCAGTAGCTGGCCGGGAAGGCGTTGAAGTACGTGGCGAAGGAGACCTCGGAGCCGGCCGCGATCAGGCCGGAGTGCCGGCCCTCCTGGACCACGCGGGTGCCCGCGTTCTCCTCGTCGAGGTAGAGGCTGCGGACCTTGAGCTGGTCGGCCGGCCGCGGCATGAGGACCCGCTGGACGAGGGTGACGGCCTTGTCCGGGGTGAGGTCGCTCTCGGCCGGCTCGCTGACGGCGTCCGGCTTGACCGGTGCGTCGGCGACCTGCGGCGTGGTCGTCGTCATGGGGAGTCAGTCCTCGCTGTCAGTCCTCGAGGCGGCCGTCGAGCGAGCCGCCCTCGTCGAAGAAGGGGCGGATGCGGTTGTCGAACATGCTCAGCGCCGACCCGATCGCCATGTGCATGTCCAGGTACTTGTAGGTGCCCAGCCGGCCGCCGAAGAGCACGCGCTTCTCCGCGGCCTCCTTCTTGGCCAGCTCCCGGTAGCGCTCGAGCTTGGCGCGGTCCTCGGGGGTGTTGATCGGGTAGTACGGCTCGTCGCCGGTCTGGGCGAAGCGCGAGTACTCGCGGACGACGACGGTCTTGTCCGCCGGGTAGTCCCGCTCGGGGTGGAAGTGCCGGAACTCGTGGATCCGGGTGAAGGGCACGTCCTCGTCGGCGTAGTTCATGACCGAGGTGCCCTGGAAGTCACCGATCGGCAGGACCTCGGTCTCGAAGTCCAGCGTGCGCCAGCCGAGCTCGCCGGCCTCGTAGTCGAAGTACTTGTCGATCGGCCCGGTGAACACCGTCGGCACGTCGGCGGGCAGCTCGTCGCGGACGTCGAACCAGTCCGTGGACAGCCGCACCTCGATGTTCGGGTGGTCGGCCATCTTCTCCAGCCACGCGGTGTAGCCACCGACCGGCAGGCCCTCGTAGGTGTCGTTGAAGTACCGGTTGTCGAACGTGTAGCGCACCGGCAGGCGGGCGATGACCGCGGCGGGCAGCTCGGTGGGGTCGGTCTGCCACTGCTTCTTCGTGTAGCCGCGGATGAACGCCTCGTAGAGGGGGCGGCCGATCAGGGAGATCGCCTTCTCCTCGAGGTTCTGCGCCTCGGCGGTGTCGATCTCACCGGCCTGCTCGGCGACGAGCTCCCGGGCCTCGGAGGGGGAGAAGCTGCGCTCGAAGTACTGGCAGATCGTGGCCAGGTTGATCGGCAGCGAGTAGGTCTTGCCCTGGTAGATCGAGTAGACCTTGTGCTGGTACTTCGTGAAGTCGGTGAACTGGTTGACGTACTGCCAGACCCGCTCGTTGGACGTGTGGAACAGGTGGGCGCCGTAGACGTGCACCTCGATGCCCGTCTCGGGCTCGGGTGCGGAGTACGCGTTCCCACCGATGTGGTCGCGTCGGTCGAGGACGAGCACGCGCTTGTCCAGCTGGCTGGCCACCCGTTCCGCGACGGTCAGTCCGAAGAAGCCGGAGCCGACGACGACGAGGTCAGGTCTCGCTGAGGTCACGCCTGGCGACTGTACCGGCGCGACCGGTGCCCCCCGGGCGCTCGCAGGAGTGTCCGGGAACTTCGTGACGGGACCGTCCCCCTCGTCCCACCGGTCACACCGGGCCCCTGCCTCACCCGGGCCCGGCCGGGGTGCGGGGAGCCCCGGCGCGCGCCTCTACAGTTCCCGGGTGCCCGGGAACAGCTCACCCGAGACCCTGCGCGTGGTGGCGGTGACGTACTCACCCGGCGAGGCGCTGGAGGGGTTCGTCACCTCGCTGGCGAAGGCCACCACGCGCCCGGTCGAGGTCGTGCTGGCCGACAACGGCTCCACCGACGGCGTCCCCGAGCGGGTCGCCGCGGAGCACCCGCACGTCCGGCTGCTGCGGACCGGGGGCAACGTCGGCTACGGCGCGGCGGTGAACGCGGGCCTGGCCGGGGCGCCCGGCCGGCACGCGCTGGTGGCCAACCCCGACGTCCGCTTCGAGCCCGGCTCGGTCGACGAGCTGCTGGCCGTGGCCGCCCGCTGGCCGCGTGCGGCCACCGTGGGCCCGGCGATCCGCACGCCGGAGGGCGAGCTCTACCCCTCGGCCCGCGACCTGCCCCGGCTGTCCACCGGCGCGGGGCACGCGCTGCTGGGCTGGGCGTGGCCGGCCAACCCCTGGACGGCGCGCTACCGCCGCGAGCGGGAGGCCCCGCGCGAGCGCACCGCCGGGTGGCTGTCGGGCTCGTGCTTCCTCGTCGACCTCGAGGCGTTCCGGGCCGTCGGCGGCTTCGACCCGGGCTACTTCATGTACTTCGAGGACGTCGACCTCGCCGAGCGTCTCGGCCGCGCGGGCTGGCTGCACGTCTACGCGCCCACCGCCGTCGTCGTGCACGAGGGCGGGCACGCCACCCGACGCGAGCCGCACCGCATGCAGCGGGTGCACCACACCAGCGCGCTGCGCTACCTCTCCGGGCAGTACCCGGGCCGCCGCTACGCCCCGCTGCGGGCGGCGCTGCGCGCCGGGCTGGGCGGCCGGATGCTGGTGTCCTACGTGAGCGGCCGGGTGGCGGCCGGGGCGCGGTTCCAGCGCCGGGCCGACGACGTCGGCCGCGCCGCCCGCGCCCGCGCACGACGGGGGGTGGACGCGTGAGGCACGCCGTCGTCATGGCCGGCGGGTCGGGCACGCGGCTGTGGCCGCTGTCGCGGGCCGCCCGGCCCAAGCAGCTGCTCGACGTCATCCAGGACGGCGACGGCGGGGCGCACAGCCTGCTCGCCGAGGCCTTCGCGCGGCTGGAGACGCTGCTGCCGGCCGAGCGGATCTGGGTGTGCACCGCGGCCCGCTACGGCGCGCAGGTGCGCGCCGCGCTGCCGCGGCTGCGCCCCGACCGGCTGGTGCTCGAGCCGGTCGCCCGCGACACCGCCAACGCCGTCGGGCTGGCCGCCGCGCTGGTGGCCGAGGCCGACCCGGACGCCGAGCTCGCCGTCGTCAGCGCCGACCACGTGATCCGGCCCGTCGAGCGGTTCGCCGCCGCGCTGGGCACCGCCTACGACGCCCTCGCCGTGCGGCCGCGGGCACTGGTCACCCTCGGCATCCGGCCCACCGCGCCGGCCACCGGCTTCGGCTACGTGCGCCGCGGCGCCGCCACCGAGGTGCCCGGCGTCGCGGAGGCCGCCGCGTTCAAGGAGAAGCCCGACCGGGCGACCGCCGAGGGCTACCTCGCGTCGGGGGAGTACCTGTGGAACTCCGGCATGTTCGTGTGGCGGGCGCGCACGGTGCTCGACGCGCTCGCGGAGCACCTGCCGGCCTCGGCCGAGGGGCTGGCGCGGGTGGTGGCCGCGCCCGCCGGGCCGGAGCGCGACGCCGTCCTCGCCGAGGTGTTCCCGACCCTGCCGAAGACCAGCGTCGACTACGCCGTCCTCGAGCCCGCGGCCACCGAGCCCGGGCGGGTGCTGGTCGCCGACCTCGACGCCGAGTGGCTCGACGTCGGCTCCTGGCCGGCGCTGGCCCAGACGCTGGCCACGGTCGAGGGCAACGCCGTCGGCGGCCTGGCGGTGACCTTCGACAGCGCGGGCAACATCGTCTTCAGCGACGACCCCGACCACCTGGTCGCGCTGGTCGGGGTCCGCGACAGCGTCGTCGTCGCCACCGCCGACGTCACGATGGTCTGCCCGGTCTCCGACGCCGAGCGGGTCAAGCAGCTGCTCGCCGCCGTCGAGGAGCGCTTCGGCCGGCGCTTCAGCTGACGCCGGCGCGGAGCGTGTGCGCCCGCGCCGCAGGAACTGGCCGGGGACGCGGCACCGGCGCACACGCCCGAGGTCGGCACGGGCACCCGGCGCGGTGATCGTCGCCGGGCGTGGTGGGATGCGGGGCATGCAGAGCTTCGACGTCGCAGCTGTCGTGTCCGGCGGGGCCTCCGGCCTCGGGGAGGCCACCACCCGTGCGCTGGTCGCGCGCGGCGCCGCGGTGACCGTCCTCGACCTCAACGAGGAGCGCGGGAAGGCGCTGGCCGGCGAGCTGGGCGGGCACACGACGTTCGTCCGCACCGACGTCACCGACGAGTCGCAGGTGGCCGCCGCGGTCGAGGACGCCACCGGCAAGGACCGGCCGCTGCGGATCGCGATCAACTGCGCCGGCATCGGCTGGGCCCAGCGCACCGTCGGCAAGGGCAACGTCGCCCACGACCTCGACCCGTTCGTCCGCACCGTCATGGTCAACCTGGTGGGCACCTTCAACGTGCTGCGCCTGTCCGCCGCGGCGATGGCCGCCACCGAGCCGGAGGAGGACGGCGAGCGCGGCGTCGTCGTCAACACCGCCTCGATCGCGGCCTTCGACGGGCAGATCGGCCAGGTCGCCTACAGCGCCTCCAAGGGCGGCATCGTCGGCATGACCCTGCCCGCCGCCCGCGACCTGTCCAGCGTCGGCGTGCGGGTGTGCACCATCGCGCCCGGGCTGGTCGACACCCCGCTGCTCGGCGGCCTGCCCGAGGAGGCGCGCACCGCGCTGGCCAACGGCATCCCCTTCCCCAAGCGGCTGGGCCGCCCGGAGGACTTCGCGCAGCTGGCGCTCGACATCGTCGAGCACGGCTACCTCAACGGCGAGGTCATCCGGATGGACGGCGCGCTGCGCATGGCCCCGCGCTGACCCCCGGCGCCCGCCGACCCGACCCGGACGGCTCCCTCTTCCCCGGAGACCCGCGTGACCACAGCCCTGCCGGCCCCGACCCCGCCGGCACCGCGCCCCGCGCCCGACGGCGTCGACACCGTCGGCACCGAGGGCGCCGACTTCGCCGACCGCTGGCGGCCGGACTGGCCGCTCGACCTGCGGGCGGTGCTGTACCCCCACCAGCGCAGCGCCGGTGACCCGGCGATGCAGTGGGACGGCGACGCCGTCTGGCGGACGACGACCACCCCGTGCGGGCCGGCCACGGTGCGGATCACCCACCGGGCCGGCGAGGTGCAGGTGCTGGCGTGGGGGCCAGGAGCGGAGTGGGCCGGCACGGCCGTGCCCGGCTGGCTCGGTGCCGACGACGACCCGGCGGGCTTCGACCCCGGCGGCCACCCGCTGCTGCGCGAGATCGCCCGCCGCACGCCCGACCTGCGGCTGAGCCGCACCGGCCGGACCTGGGACGCGCTGGTCCCCGCCGTCCTCGAGCAGAAGGTCACCGTGGTCGAGGCGCACCGCGTCTGGCGGGCGCTGCTGCGGCTGGCCGGCGACCCCGCGCCCGGGCCCACCCCCGCGGGCATGCGGGTGCTGCCCTCACCGCGGCGGCTGCGCGAGGTCACCGACTGGGAGTGGCACCGCTGCGGCCTCGACGGCGCTCGCCGGCGGGCGCTGCTGCACGTGGCGTCGGTCGCCCACGCCCTCGAGCCCGACGCGGACTGCGACTCCCCGACGCTGCAGCGGAGGCTGCGCACCGTCCCCGGGATCGGGGTGTGGACAGCGGCGGAGGTCGTGCAGCGCACCCACGGCTGCCCCGACACCGTGAGCTACGGCGACTACCACCTCAAGAACCTGGTGGGCTGGTCGCTGGCCCGCCGCAAGACCGACGACGACGGGATGATGGTGCTGCTGGAGCCCTGGCGCGGGCACCGGCAGCGGGTGGTCCGGCTGCTGCGGGTCGGCGGGAGCATGCCGCCCCGGCGCGGCCCGCGGACGGCGCCGACGAACTACCGCCGCATCTGACGACCCGGCGTCGCACCCGACGACCCGGCGTCGCACCCGACGACCCGGCGCCGCACCCGACGACCCGGCGCGCCATCTGACAAGCGGGCGCCGTCCTCCCGCACCGCAGCACGTCCTCCCTCGCCGCAGCGCATCCTCCCTCGCGGTGCACCGTGCGGGAGGACGCCCGACGATCAGGTCACCTGATCCCGGCGGGGCGGACCCGGCTCAGCGGCCGTCCTCCAGCAGGGCGAGCAGGTAGTCGCCGTAGCCGCTCTTGCCCAGCGGCTCCGCGGCGCGGCGCAGGCCGTCGTCGTCGAGCCAGCCCTGCCGCCAGGCGACCTCCTCGATGCAGCCGACCTTGAGGCCCTGCCGCTCCTCGACCACCGACACGAACTCCGTCGCCTGACGCAACGAGGCGAAGGTCCCGGTGTCGAGCCAGGCGGTGCCCCGGTCGAGGACGGTGACGGTGAGCCGGCCCTCGCGCAGGTAGTGCTCGTTCACGGCGGTGATCTCCAGCTCGCCGCGGGCGCTGGGCCGGATCGACCGGGCCACGTCGACCACGCCGGCCTCGTAGAAGTACAGCCCCGGCACGGCGTAGGAGCTCTTCGGCCGGGCCGGCTTCTCCTCGATGGACAGCACCCGGCCCGCGCGGTCGAACTCGACGACGCCGTAGTCGGCCGGGTTGGCCACGTGGTAGGCGAAGACGTGCCCGCCGTCGGGGTCGGGCAGCCGGCCCAGCGCCGTGCCGAGGCCCGCGCCGTAGAAGATGTTGTCGCCCAGCACCAGGGCCACCGACTGGTCGCCGAGGAAGTCCGCGCCGATGAGGAACGCCTGCGCCAGCCCCTCCGGCCGCTCCTGCACGGCGTACTCCAGGCGCATGCCCAGCCGGGTGCCGTCACCCAGCAGCGCGCGGAAGGCTGCCTGGTCGCCCGGGGTGGTGATGACCAGCACCTCGCGGACCCCGGCCATCATCAGCGTGGACAGCGGGTAGTAGACCATCGGCTTGTCGTAGACCGGCATGAGCTGCTTGCTGACCGCCTGCGTGATCGGGAAGAGGCGGCTGCCGGTGCCCCCGGCCAGGATGATCCCCCGCATGGCCGCCGAACCTACCGACGGCGGGGCGCTCAGACCCGGGGGGAACCGAGCCACAACCTCCCGACGAGGGAGGAGCCCCCGGGCGTGCCCACCGGCTCCCAGCGGGTCGTCCAGCCCTCGGCGTGCAGCTGGACGACGACCGCGCCGAGCAGCGCCCCGAGGTTGAGCGCGGCGGTGGTGGTGGCCCGCTCGGGCAGGTGCACGTCGACGACGCCGTCGCCCTCCCCGCCGTGCCGCAGCACCACGGGGAACTCCGGCAGCGCCGCGCTGGCCACGCGGAACGCCGCGGCCACCGCCTCGCGGTCGCCGTCGCGGGGCACCAGGTCCGCCGCCGGCCGGCGGCTGCCGACCAGGTCGCGGCTGCCGTAGGGGAACAGGTCGCCGGGCCCCAGCCGCACCAGCGCCCGCGCGCCGGGGTCGGCTCCGGGGTCGTCGCCGGGCGGCTCGAAGGCCAGCCCGCGGACGACGGCGACCGGGACGCCGTCGAGCTTGCCCTTGACCAGGTCGGCGGCCGAGGCCAGCTCGTCGACGACGGCGACCTGCGTGGTCTCCAGCCGGTTGCCGTGCGCGTCGACGGCGCCGCGGTGGTCGGTCAGCGGGGGGATGCCGGCCGACCCGACCGCGACGTCGGTCAGCCCCTCCCGCCAGGTGCGGCCGAAGGTGTCACTGACGACCACCGCCACCTCGACGCCGAGCAGCTCCCGCAACCGGCCGCGCAGCCGGCGGGCCGAGGCGTCGGCGTCCTCGGGCAGCAGCACCAGGGCGTCGCCGGGCACGTTGGAGGCGTCGATGCCGGCCGCGGCCACCACCCAGCCGTGCCGGGTCTCCACGATGCGCAGCGGCCCGCGGCGGGCGACCACGCGCACCGACTCGGCGTCGATGGCCCGCTGGCGGACGGCCTCGCGGTCGGCGCCCGGTGGCACGGCGACCACCCGGCCCTCCACCTTGGACACGACCTTGGAGGTGACGACCACGACGTCGCCGTCGGCCAGCCACGGCGCCGCCCCGGCCACCGCCCCGGCCAGGTCGTCGCCGGTGGTGAACTCCGGCAGCCCGCGCACGGGCAGCACCCGCAGTCCGTCGACCGGGCTAGACACCCGCGGCGTCCAGCGCGGCGCGGGCCATCGCCGCGGTGGCCTCCGGCGAGCTCATGAGCAGCGGCACCGCCCGGACGTCGACGCCGGGCACCTGCGCGGCGTCGCCGGTGTGCACCAGCCAGGCGTCGAGCAGCCCGCCGTCGGACCGGGCGCCGTAGTGGCGGCCCACGCCCTCGGCGCTGACCTCCACGCCGAGCACCGGCAGGCAGCGGTCGGCCATCCCGCGCACCACGCCGCCGTCGACGACGGGGGAGACCCCGACGACGCGGCCGGGGGTGGCGCGCAGCGCGTCGCGCAGGCCGGGCACGCCGAGGATCGTGCCGATCGACACCACCGGGTTCGACGGCGCCAGGACGACGGCGTCGGCGCGGGCCAGGGCCTCGACCACCCCGGGCGCCGGGCGGGCCTGCTCGGCGCCGACCTGCACGAAGGCGTGCGGCTGCGGCTCGGCGCGGTGGCGCACCCACCACTCCTGGAAGTGGATCGCGCTGCGCCGCCCGGTGCCGGGGTCGTCGACGACGACGTGGGTCTCCACCCGCTGGTCGCTCATCGGCAGCACGGTGACCCCCGGCTGCCAGCGGGCGGCCAGCGCGGCGGTGACGTCGGAGAGCGGGTAGCCGGCGTCGAGCATGCGCGTGCGGACCAGGTGGGTGGCCAGGTCGCGGTCGCCCAGCCCGAACCACGTCGGCTCGGCGCCGTAGGCGGCCAGCTCCTCCTTGACCGTCCAGGACTCCCCGGCCCGGCCCCAGCCGCGCTCGGGGTCGATGCCCCCGCCGAGGGTGTAGACGACGGTGTCGAGGTCCGGGCAGATCCGCAGGCCGTGCATCGTGACGTCGTCGCCGGTGTTGACCACCGCGGTGACCGACGACGGCGGTGCGACCTCCCGGAGACCGGTGAGGAAACGGGCCCCGCCGACCCCCCCGGCGAGCACGACGATCTCCACGAAAGTCATCGTGCCCCATGGGCAGTTGTCCACTGTTCGACGGGCGTGTCGGGTACGTGCACGAGAACTGACGAACGACCCGTGACGGGTGTGGCTCCTGTGGTCAAGCGCTTACACCGGGCGCAGTTGACGCTCGGGCAACGACACGCGTGTAATTCCGGCGGTGTGAGGCGCGGGGAGCGCCGGGACGGTCCCGGCGCCCGGCGCCCGGACGACAGCGAGAGGGGACGCATCGTCATGGCAGAGGTCTCGTGGCTGAGTGACTACATCGGCGCATCGGAGCGGGCCGGCCGCAGCGCCGGCCCGGCCGACGAGGGGCTGATGGGCATGCTCGGCATGGGCCTGACCGACGACGTCGCCTCCTGGCAGGAGCGCGCGCTGTGCGCCGAGACCGACCCCGAGGCGTTCTTCCCGGAGAAGGGCGGCTCGACCCGCGAGGCGAAGAAGATCTGCACCGGCTGCGAGGTCAAGGCCGAGTGCCTCGAGTACGCGCTCGCCAACGACGAGCGGTTCGGCATCTGGGGCGGGCTCTCCGAGCGGGAGCGCCGCCGGCTGCGCCGCCGCGCCATCTGAACCACCGGGCCGCCCACAGCGGCCCGACGGGACCGTCCGACACACCGCCGTGCGACACCCCCCGTCCACCACCGCAGCCCCCGACGGCACCGCCGTCGGGGGCTGCGGCGTCCCCGGGCCGGGTATCCGGACGGCGCGGGGCCGGGTGGAGTGGTCGGATGGAGGGGTGGGCCCCGGCAGCGGTGAGACGGCGGGGCGGGGCACCCGCGTCGTCCTGGGGCGGGCGCAGGTCGCGCGCGAGGTCCGCGCCGCGGTGCCGCTGGCCCGCGCCGTCCGGGCCCCGCTGACCGCGTCGGCACCCTGGCTGACCACCGTGCTGTCGGTGCAGGCCGCTCGCCGGCCACGGCTGGTGCCCGCCGCGGTGGTGGTCGAGCCGCACCGGCCGGGCCCGCCCGACGCCCTCGCGCTGCTCGCCCTGGCCACCTCCGGTCCCGTGGTCACCGCCACGCTGCTCGGTGACGGCCTGCCCGTCCCCGGTGGCCGGCCCGCCGCCCGGCTGCCCGCCCGCGACGAGGACGCCGCCGCGCGGCTGGCCGCCGGGCTGCTCGGCCTGCTCACCTCGCTGCGCCGGCCCTGGCGGATGCGGCTGGCCGGGCTGCCGCTGGGCGACCCGACGGTGCGCGCGCTGGGCCGGCTGCGACCCGACGCGGTCGTGGCCACCGCCCGCAGCCGGCGCCTGGTCGACGACCTCGCCACCGTCCCCGGCCGGCTGGTCCGCAGCCGGGACGCCCGGGCGGTCGACGCCGCGCTGCCGGCCCTGCTGGCTGGCGAGCGCGACCCCCGCGCCCGCGACCTGGTGCGCGCCGCCGCCCGGCTGCACGCCGCCCTCGGCCGGCTCGAGGTGGCCACGGTCACCGACGGGGGCCGGCCGCGCGCCGCCCTGCTCACCCTCCTCGACGGCGACCCGGCCGGCGGGGACCGGCTGCCCTGGTGGGGTCGGGCTGCCTCGGAGGGGCTGCGTGAGGAGGCCGGCGCGCCACTGGTCGGCGTCTCGGTGGTCGGCCGCGGCCGGGTGGTGCGCGCGGTGGCCGACCGCGTCGTGCCGCTGCTGCCGGTCAGCCCGCGACGTGCACGCGGCTGAGCAGCGGGTCGGCGAGCGACTCCGCCCGCTCGGTGCCGAGGAACACCGTCCCCTCCGCGGGCGCCTCGCCGTCCTCCAGCGGCGCGGCCGGGGCCACGGTGACGCTGAGGTCGTAGACCCGGCCGGTGTAGGCCGGCGGCGTGCCGGCCGGTCGCGTGTAGGTGGGGAAGCGCCCGGCCACCCGCAGCGCGTCGCCGTCCCGGGTCACGCCCAGCGCCGGGGTCGGCAGGTCGGCGTACTCGGTGCCGGTGGGCGTGCAGCCGGCGTCGGCCGGGTCGTCGGGGGCGGTGGTGCCCAGGCAGTTCCAGGTGGGCAGCCGCACGTGCGCCAGGGCCGTGCCGTCCTCGCCGACGGTGACGCTCACCGCCGGGTAGGCGACGGTCACCCCGACCGCGCGGTGCTCCAGCACCAGCCCGCCGAAGGCCGCCCGGGCACTCGTGCCGTCGTCGCCGAGCGGGACGGAGCGCACCGCGAGCAGCCCGGCGCCGCGCTCACCGGACAGCGGGTCGGCCGGCACCGGGGGCAGGTCCGGCGTGCGGGGCGCCGGCGCGGGGGCCGAGGGGGACGGGGCGGCGGTGGTCGGGGGGGCCGCCGCCGGGGACTCGCCCGCGCGGCCGGTGACCAGCGCGACGCCGGCGAGGACGGCGACCAGCGCCAGCGCCGCCGCGGCGAGCCCCGCCACCGCGCGGGTGACCGGCTCCTCCTCGGTCTCGGCGAGCGGCTCCGCCCGTGCCGGGACCGGGCGGGCGGGCGTGCCCGGCGGCGCCTCGAGGAACCCGGGGAGGTCGTCGTGCGCCCAGTGCCGCGCCGCGTCAGGGGGTGGGGCGTCTCGGGGTGAGTCGGGCGCCGTGCGGGTGGGCGGCGGGGTGCGGGCCAGCAGCACCGCCACCGCGACCAGCGCCGGCAGCGCCGCGGCGAGCACTCCCCAGGCGGCGATCGGCGCGGCGGGGTCCATCCCCCAGAGCATCGCAGGGCGCCTGCGTGCGGCAGGGGCGGCGCCCTGACACGATCCCCGGGTGGCCGAGAGCGAGACGACGTCGTCCGGGATCCGCGACCGCGTGACCTCGCTGCTCACCGAGCTCGGCGTCGCCCAGCCGGTGCTGTCGGTCGCCGACCTCACCGCGCGCCTCGGCGTGGTGCAGGGCGTGCTGGCCGACCGGGTCCTCGACCTCGCCGTCACCGAGAGCGGCCGCCGCCGGCTGCGCGCGGAGCTGCGCGGCCGGCGCTGGGCCGAGGAGCGCAAGGTCGGCGTCCCGGAGGTGCTCGCCGCCGCCGACGACGGCCGCTGGCTGCTGTCGCGCCGGGTCCACCCCGGGCCCTCCGGCGGCCAGCGGTGGACGGCGGCGGCGGTGGAGACGGCGGTGCGCATCGCGCCGCTGCCGGTCCCGCCCGGGCAGCCCTGGTCGCCACCCGCGGGTCCCGCGCTGCGCCGGGCGCGGTCGACGGTCGGCGACACCGGCCGGCTGCTGCGCGGCGGCCTGCGGCTGGGCGAGCTGCGCGCCGTCCGCGCCGCCGCGGCCCAGCTGCCGCTGTCGGAGGTCGGGCACGGCGACTACCGCGCGGCCAACCTCGTCCTCGACGGCGACGCGCCCGAGGGCGAGCAGCGGCTGGTCGTGCTCGAGTGGTCCGGCGTGCGCGCCGCGCCCCGCCACCGCGACCTGCTGACGCTGTGGGCCACCACCCCCGGCGCGCAGGACCGGGCGCAGGTCGGCGAGGTCGTGCTCTCCCGCACCGCAGGCTGGGAGGAACCCGACGTGGGCCTGCTGTGGCACGCGGTGGCCCTCGAGCAGCTGGTGGCCCGGCTGACCCGCGCCGACCGCGGCGACGGGCTCGACGTCGCCTTCGCCCGCGCCCGCCTCGACGAGGCGCGCCGGATGGCCGAGGAGCTCGGCAGCCCCGTCGCCCCGGGCGGCCGGTAGCCGCTTCAGGCGGTGGGGTCGATCTCCTCGGGGTCGCGGCCCAGCAGCACGGCCACCTGGTCGACGACGACGTCGCGCACGAGGTCGGCGAGGTCGTCGCGGTCGTGCGCCCGGATCTCCAACGGCCGCCGGTAGACGACGATCCGCGCGGGCACGTCCCGGCCGTCCTCGCGGTGGGCGGGCAGGACCCGCGCCAGCGGCACCGTGGCGTCGTCGAGGACGTCGGGGTCGAGGACGACCTCGTCGGGGCTGGTGTGGTCGACCCAGGGCACGTCCTCGACGGCGAACTCCACCCCGGCCAGCTCGCGCTCCCAGCGCCGCTCGATGTCCTCGACCGCGTCCAGGACGAGGTCGTCGAACTGCTCGGCGCGGCTGCGCGACAGCGGCACCTCGTCGGGGACCAGGCGGCCGCGCAGCCCCCGGCCGTGCCGGTCGCGGCGGGAGCGGGGCGGGCCGGCGGAGGGGCGCGGGGCGGGTCGGCTCATGGCGGGGCGAGCGTACGGCGCGCCGCAGCGGTCGGGCAGCGTGCGCCGCGGGCGGTCCGCGGCGCCCCTGGTCGTGCCGGCGGCGACCCGGTGGCGGGGCGCGCGGGGACGTCGGGTTGGATGGGAGAGGAGGGGCCGGCGAGCGGTGCGCCTGCTCGCCGGAGACCCCGCACGCGGCTACTGTGCCTCGCGTGAGGAACCGGTGGTGAGGCAGTCACGTCGCTGCTCGCGCAGCGGCTGCGCGCAACCGGCGGCGGCGACCCTGACCTACGTCTACGCCGAGTCGACCGCCGTCGTCGGCCCGTTGGCCACGTTCTCCGAACCGCACAGCTACGACCTCTGCGAGTTCCACGCCGAGCGGCTCACCGTGCCGCGGGGCTGGGAGGTCGTCCGGCACGAGATCGACGTCGAGGACTCCGGCCCGACCGGGGACGACCTGCTCGCGCTGGCCGACGCCGTCCGGGAGGCGGCCCGCCCCGAGCCCCCGCGCGCCCCGGCCGACGACGGCCGCGGCACCCGCCGCGGCCACCTGCGGGTGCTGCCCGACCTGGACTAGACGGAGGACCCCGCCGTCCCCGTCGGCCCCGTCCAGAGGCTCGCGCCGAGCGTGCGAGGCGCTGGAGGCCCTGTCCGGAGGCTCGCCGCGAGCTTGCGAGCGGTGAGGGATGGGGTCCTCGCGAGGGTCCTTATAGGGTCGACCGGCACCGGGGACGGCCCGGGCACGGCTCCAGGCGAGGGTGGGCAGTGGCAGGTCTGTCGTCGATCATCAAGGCCTACGACGTCCGGGGCGTGGTCCCCGACGAGTGGGACGAGGACGTCGCACGGCGCATCGGCGCCGCGTTCGCCGAGTTCGTGGCGACCGAGAGCGGCGCGACCACCGTCGTCACCGCGCACGACATGCGCCCCTCCTCGGTCCCGCTGTCGCGGGCGTTCGCCGAGGGCGTCCGCTCCCGCGGCGTCGACGTCGTCGAGGCGGGGCTGGGCTCCACCGACCTGCTGTACTTCGCCGCCGGGTCGCTCGACGTGCCGGGCGCGATGTTCACCGCCAGCCACAACCCGGCGCAGTACAACGGCATCAAGCTCTGCCGCGCCGGCGCCGCCCCGATCGGGCAGGACTCGGGGCTGGCCACCATCCGCGAGTGGGCCGAGCGCGACGGCTACGAGCGCACCGTCGACCGGGCCGGCGAGACCGCCTCCCGCGACGTGCTGCACGAGTACGCCGCGCACCTGCACTCGCTGGTCGACCTCTCGACGATCCGGCCGCTGCGGGTCGTCGTCGACGCCGGCAACGGCATGGGCGGGCACACCGTGCCGGTCGTGCTCGACGGGCTGCCCCTCGACGTCGTCCCGCTGTACTTCGAGCTCGACGGCACCTTCCCCAACCACGAGGCCAACCCCCTGGACCCGGCCAACCTCGTCGACCTGCAGGAGGCCGTCCGCCGCGAGGGCGCCGACATCGGCCTGGCCTTCGACGGCGACGCCGACCGCGTGTTCGTCGTCGACGAGCGCGGCGAGCCGGTCAGCCCCTCGGCGGTCACCGCGCTGGTCGCCGTCCGCGAGCTGGCCAAGGGCCGCGGGACGACGGTCATCCACAACCTGATCACCTCCCGCGCGGTGCCCGAGATCGTCCGCGAGCACGGCGGGCAGCCGGTACGCACCCGCGTGGGGCACTCGTTCATCAAGGCCGAGATGGCCCGCACCGACGCCGTGTTCGGCGGCGAGCACTCCGCGCACTACTACTTCCGCGACTTCTGGCGCGCCGACACCGGGATGCTCGCCGCCATGCACGTGCTCGCCGCGCTCGGGGAGCAGAGCCGGCCGCTGTCGGAGCTGACCGCCGCCTACAGCCGCTACGCCGCCTCGGGGGAGATCAACTCCACCGTCGACGACGCCGCGGGGCGCACCGCCGCCGTCCGCGAGGCGTTCGAGGCCGACGGCGCGACGTTCGACGAGCTCGACGGGCTGACCGTCGACCTCCCCGACGGCTCCTGGTTCAACCTGCGGGCGAGCAACACCGAGCCGCTGCTGCGGCTCAACGTCGAGGCGCCCGACCGGGCGCGGATGGAACGGCTCAGGGACCGAGTGCTGGAGATGGTGCGCGCATGACCGCTGCAGGCCCGCTCGGGCTGGACCCGGTGCTGCTGGGGATCCTCGCCTGCCCCGACACCCACCACAGCCCGCTCACCGTCGACGAGGCGGCCGGCGAGCTGGTGTGCGACACGTGCGGCCGCGCCTACCCGGTGCGCGACGGCATCCCGGTGCTGCTGCTCGACGAGGCGCGGGACCGGCGGGCGGGCGGGGACCGGCGCCCCGGCGGCGGGCCGGCGACGCCGTGACCTCGCCGGAGCTGGCCGAGGAGGTCCTCGACGACCCCGAGGTGCTGCGCGCCCGCGACCCGCGCGGCCTGCTGCCCGCCGTCGCCGGTGCCGGCGCGCAGGTCCGCGAGACCTCGCGGCTGGTCGACGAGGCGGGCCTGGAGACGGTCACCGGGGGAGGACGCCCGCGCGGGCTGGTGATCGTCGCCCGCCGGGAGGGGGCCGTGGCCGCGTCGGTGCTGCGCGCGCTGCTGGGCCCGTCGAGCCCGGTCACCGTCGACGTCGTGCCCGGCCCGGACCTGCCGGTGTGGACCGGCCCGACCGACGTCGCCGTCGTCGCCACCCGCACCGGCGCCGGCCGGTACGCGGTCACCCCCGCCTACGAGGCCGCCCGCCGCGGCGTGACCCTGCTCGGCATCGGCGCCGAGGACGCCCCGCTGCGGGCGGCCTGCTCGACGGCGCGGATGCCCTACGTGCCGCTGCCGCGCTCGCGGGTCCGGCACACCACGCTGTGGTCGCTGCTGACGCCGCTGCTGCGGCTGGCCACCGACCTCGGGCTGCTGCGGCCGGAGGTGGCCGACCCGGCGGCGATCGCCGAGGCCCTCGACGAGATCGCCGTCGAGTGCGGGCCGGCGCAGGAGTCCTTCGTCAACCCGGCCAAGACCCTCGCCCTCGAGCTGCTCGACGCGTTCCCGGTGATCGCCGCCGAGGGGCCGCTGGCCGACACCGTCGCCGACCGCTTCGCCGACCAGCTCGCCACCCTCGCCGGCCTGCCCAGCAGCGGGTTCCGGCTGCCCGACCAGCGGGTGGCCGCCTGCGCCGTCCTGTCCGGGCCGCTGGCCGCCGGCGACCCCGACGACTTCTTCCGCGACCGCGCCGAGGACACCGGCCGGCGGCTGCGGCTGCTCACCGTCCGCGACACCGACGCCGCCCAGCACGACGGCGCGGGGGAGCGCGAGCCGCGCTCGGCGCAGGAGGCGATGGCGGAGGTGCTGCGCACCGCGGCCAGCGGCAACGTCCCGGTCAGCGGCCTGGCCGAGCACGGCGACCCGGACCGCCACGGCCGGCTGCCCCGCCTGGCGCGGCAGCTGGCGGTCGCCGACTTCAGCGCCGTCTACCTGGCCCTCGCCCTCGACCAGGAGCGGGCACTGCGCCGCTGAGCGCACCGGCGACCCCCGTCACCGGAGGTCCACCGGACGTGCGCGTTCCGACCCGCCGCCTCCGGGTACTGGCACCCGGACCGCTCACCGACTGGAAGGACCTCCCGTGGCCGGTGGACTCGTGGCCCTGTTCGACGACGTGGCGCTCATCGCCCGCGCCGCCGCTGCCTCCATCGACGACGTCGGCGCCGCCGCCGGGCGGGCCGGCGTGAAGGCCGCCGGTGTCGTCGTCGACGACACCGCGGTCACCCCGCAGTACGTGCGCGGGCTGTCCGCCGAGCGCGAGATCCCGATCATCCGGCGCATCGCCGTCGGGTCGCTGCGCAACAAGCTGCTGATCATCCTCCCGGCGATCCTGCTGCTCAGCGAGTTCCTGCCGTGGCTGCTCACCCCGATCCTCATGGTCGGTGGGGCCTACCTCTGCTACGAGGGCGCCGAGAAGATCTGGCACCGGCTCCGGGGCGGCCACGACGACCACGCCACCGCCGAGGAGGCGGCGCCCGACGAGGAGAGCCTCGTCCGCGGGGCGGTGCGGACCGACCTCATCCTGTCGGCGGAGATCATGGTGATCTCGCTCAACGAGGTGGCCAGCGAGGGGTTCTGGTCCCGCGCGGCCATCCTCGCGGTGGTCGGCGTGCTCATCACCGTCCTCGTCTACGGCGTCGTCGCGCTCATCGTGAAGATGGACGACGCGGGGCTGCGCCTGTCGCGGTCGCAGCGCAAGGGCGTGGCCGGGCTGGGCCGCGGGCTGGTCAAGGCCATGCCCAGGCTGCTCACCGCCCTCACGGTGGTCGGCACCGTCGCGATGCTGTGGGTCGGCGGCCACATCCTGCTCGTCGGCAGCGACGAGCTCGGCCTGCACGCCGTGTACGGCCTCGTGCACCACCTCGAGGAACTGGCGCACGAGGCCACCGGTGCTCTCGGCGGGGTCGTGGGCTGGCTGGTCAACACCGCGGCCAGCGCCGTCGTGGGGCTCGTCGTCGGCGGGCTGGTCGTGCTGGTCCTGAGCCTGACGCTGCACCGGCGCAAGGACCCCGCCGCCCCCGGGACGACGACGCACTGACCGCAGGTCCGCCCCCTTCGAGGGGGAGGCGGGAGCGGACCGTCCGCGCCCGCTGCGCGCGCCAGTAGCCTCCACGCCGATGTGGCAGCTCAGCAGCGCGGTCCGGCACTACCCCTGGGGTAGCCGCACCGTCATCCCCGAACTGCTCGGCCGGCCCAGCCCGGCCGAGGAGCCCTACGCCGAGCTGTGGATGGGCGCGCACCCCGACCAGCCGAGCGTGCTGGCCGACGGCCGTCCCCTCGACGCGGCCATCACCGCCGACCCCGACCGGCTGCTCGGGCCGGCGGTCGTCGAGCGCTTCGGTCCGCGGCTGCCGTTCCTCATGAAGGTGCTCGCCGCCGACCGGCCGCTGTCGCTGCAGGCCCACCCCACCATGGCCCAGGCGCGGGCGGGCTACGCCGCCGAGGAGGCGGCCGGCGTCCCCAAGGACGACCCGGCGCGCACCTTCAAGGACCCGTGGCACAAGCCGGAGCTGCTGCTCGCGCTGACCACCTTCGAGGCCCTCTGCGGCTTCCGGCCGGTCGAGGAGTCGCTGCACTGCCTGGCCAAGCTGCAGCTGCCCGAGCTCAAGCCGACCATCGCGGCGCTGGCGCGCGGCGGCCTGCAGGCGGCCATCCCGCAGCTGCTGGCGCTGTCGGGCAAGCGGCGCACGCACCTGGTCGAGGTCGTCGCCCACCGGGCGGCCGGCTTCGTCGCCGCCCACGACCCGGAGTTCATCAACACCTACCGCTGGGCGACGACGCTGGCCGAGGCCTACCCGGGCGACCCGGGCGTGGTCATCTCCCTGATGTGCAACCACCTCAAGCTGGCCCCCGGTGAGGCGGTGTTCCTGCCGGCGGGCAACCTGCACGCCTACCTCTCCGGCGCCGGCGTCGAGGTCATGGCCAGCTCCGACAACGTGCTGCGCGGCGGGCTGACCAGCAAGCACGTCGACCTCGCCGCGCTCATCGAGGTCCTGGACTTCTCCGACGGCAAGATCCCGGTCCTGCACCCGGTGCTGGGTCCCGGCGGCCTGCGCTACCCCGTGCCGGTCGACGACTTCGACCTCACCCGCGTCCAGCTCGACGAGCAGGCCGGCCCGCTGGGCACCCGCGGCCCGCAGGTGGTGCTGTGCACGGAGGGCCGCGCGGTGCTCGGCGGACCCGACGGCGAGGTGGTGGTCGAGCGCGGGCAGTCGGCGTTCGTGCCGGCCGGCGTCCCGGTCACCGCCCACGGCCCGGCGGTCCTCTACCGGGCCACCACCAACCTGCGGTGACGCGGCGTCCCGGACCCACCCGGGACCCCGTCCGGCCGTGCCGGTGCACGGTGGCCGTGGTCACACCGGTGTACGGGAGGAACGGCACAGGACAGGATCTCGGGACGTGACCGTCTGCCGACCCCCGTCCCGCCGGCCCAGCGGCCCCGCGCCCGTCGACCGCGAGCGCGCCGGCCGCACGCCTGCCGCGCACCGGGGGAGCCGGTGACCGCCTCGACGTACGACGACGAGGTCCGCGCGACGGTCGTCGACCCGGAGGACCGCACGGCGCCGTCGGGCCCCTCGCGGGTGCGGCCCGCCCGGCGCCGCCGGGTGCCGGAGTGGCTGGTCGCCCTGGCCGTGGGCGTCGTGACGTGGCTGGTCGGGTGGCTCCCGTACCTGCTCGGCGAGTTCGTCTACTACGCCGGGGACCAGTACGACCAGAACATGCCGATGTGGCACCGCTTCGGCGAGGACCTGCTGGCCGGGCGGTGGCCGGTGCCCATGGACCCGGCGGCGTGGATGGGCGGCAACAACGCCGGCGAGGCGCTGACCGGCATCTGGAACCCGGTCAACCTGGCCGAGTTCGTCCTCGTCTCGCGCTTCGACGACCTCGCGCTCGCCGCCGCCGTCGTCTCGGTGCAGTTCCTCGGCCTGCTCGCCATGGGCACCTTCCTGCTGGCCCGCAGCCACGGCGCCCACCGCTGGCCGGCCGCGGCGGTGGGCGTCGCCGTCCCGTTCTCCGGCTTCGCGCTCTTCTACGAGGCCGGGGGCTGGCCGTACCACCTGATGGCCTTCACCTGGGTCACCTGGTTCTGGTGGGCGGCGCACCGACACACCCGGGGCCGGCTCAACCCGCTCGTGCCGGTCGTGTTCGGCGCCCTCGCCATGACGACGGGCAGCCCCTACGGCGCCTGCGGCGTCGTCGTCGTGCTCCTCGGCCTGGCCGTGGAGCTGCTGGTCCGGCGCCGGACCGGCCGGCTGGTGCACCTGGCCGTGGTGGGCCTGTGCGTCGGCGCGGTGGCGCTGCCGGTGTACCTGCCGCTGCTGGCCACCAACGAGGTCTCCTGGCGCTCGGACCTGGCGGGCCTGGCCAACGACACCTTCCTCGTCCCCGACCTCGGCGACCTCGCCGCCGGCAGCTCCCCGAGCTACCTGCCCTCGATGACGTACTGGGAGGGCGTCCTCGAGACCCGGCCGTCGGTCTACCTCGCCTGGTTCGTCCTGCCGCTGCTGCCGTGGCTGCGGTGGGACCGGCTGCGCCGTCGCCTGCGTCTCCTGCTGGGCACCGTGGTGACGGGGAGCGTCTTCCTGGTGCTCACGCTCGGCCCGTCCAACCTGTGGCTGTTCCGCTGGCCGATCCGGTTCGTCGACTACCTCTACCTGTCGGTGGCGGTCCTGTTCGCCGTCGCGCTCTCGGCGGGGCTGACCACGGCTGCCTGGCGCCGCCGGGCCGTTGCCAGCGCCGCGATCGTCGGCGGCGGGACCTACCTGGCGTGGGCGGTGCAGCCGTCGGGGCTGGGCGGGACCCACCTCACCGCCCTGGCGCTCGTCGCCGCCGGCACCGCCCTCGCCGTCCTCGCCCACCACCGGCGCGGCCTGCCCGCGCTGGGGGCCGTCCTGGTCGCCGGGACCGCGGCCGTCGTCGCCCTGCAGGGCGGCACGTTCCCCTACCGGCCGGACGGCGTGCTGTGGCGGGCGCCGTCCGACGTGGCGGCGATGCAGGAGGGCGCCGCTCCCTACCGGGGGACGGTCCTGCAGGTGGCCACGATGAACGGCGTCACGACCGAGCAGATGCGCCGCGGCGAGCTCCTGTTCGGCAACATGCAGCAGCTGGTCGGGCACGAGACGGTCGGCAGCTACACCGGCATCGGGTTCGACGAGTTCGGCGACGAGCTGTGCATGGGTTACCGCGGCGAGCCCTGTGCCGACGCGTGGGACCGGCTGTGGCAGCCCACCGGGGAGGGCGTCCCGGTGCCGCTGGTCGACGCGCTGCGGGTGTCCACCCTCGTCGTGCAGCGCGTCCTGGTGCCCGACGTCGCCGACACCCCGCCGCCGCCCGGGTGGGCCGTCGCCGAGGTCAGCGACGCGCGCGTGGTCTGGGTGCGCGAGCAGCCGCTGACCGGCGAGGGGCGGGTGTCGTGGTCAGCACCGGGCGTCGACGTCGTCGAGGACACCGCCCGGCTCGACCGCGAGCTCGTCGGCTACCGGTCCGACCGCGAGGTCGTCGGCTACCGGGCCGATGCGGCCGGGGAGGTCCTGTTCGCCCGGCTGGCCTGGCCGGGGTACACCGCGACCGTCGACGGCCGGCCCGTCGAGGTGACCGACGGGCCGGCCGGCCTGGTCAGCGTCGAGGTCCCGGCCGGGGAGCACGAGCTCGTCCTCCGGTACGAGGCCCCGGGGCTGCGGACCGGCGCCCTGGCAGCCCTCGCCGCGGGCGTCGTCGCGGTGGTGCAGGCCGTCGTCTGGTGGGCGACCGGGCGCCGCCGCCGCCGGCGTCGCTGACGGCCCGTCCCGGGCGTGGCACCCACGTCGGCGACCGGATCCGGCCTAGCGTCGGGACTCCCCGCATCCCGGGAGTCCCGTGCACCCGCGTCCCCGTCCCGTCCCGCGCCGCCTCCTGGTCACGGCCGTCGCCGTGGTCGTCGGCAGCGGGCTCGCCGGCTGCGACGTCGTCGACGAGCCGGCGGCCGCCCCGCCCGGTGCCGGGACCAGCGCCCTGGAGGCGCTGGACTCCGTGCCGGTGCGCGGCCGGGCGCCGCGCACCGGCTACGACCGCGACGAGTTCGGCGAGGCCTGGGCCGACACCGACCGCAACGGCTGCGACACCCGCAACGACGTCCTCGCCCGCGACCTCACCGCGGTGCAGTTCCGGCCGGGCAGTGACTGCGTCGTCGTCGCGGGCACCCTGGCCGACCCCTACTCCGGCCGCACCATCGAGTTCCGCCGCGGCGAGGGCACCAGCGAGGCGGTGCAGATCGACCACGTCGTCGCGCTGTCGGACGCCTGGCAGAAGGGCGCCCGGGAGTGGGACGACGCCCGCCGGACCGAGTTCGCCAACGACCCGCTGAACCTGCTCGCCGTCGACGGGCCGCTCAACCAGGCCAAGGGCGACTCCGACGCCGCCACCTGGCTGCCGCCGGACCGCTCCTCCCGCTGCGCCTACGTGGCCCGCCAGGTCGCGGTCAAGCTCGAGTACGGGCTGTGGATGACCGCCGCGGAGCGCGACGCGGCCGCCACGGTGCTCGGCACCTGCCCGGACGAGCCGCTGCCCGGCGGCACCCCGCTGCCGGCCCAGCAGACGCCGCCGCCGGACCGGCAGCCGTACGCCGACTGCGCCGCGGTCCGGGCCGCGGGCGCCGCGCCGATCCGCGAGGGCGAGCCCGGGTGGAACCCGGCCCTCGACGGCGACGGGGACGGGGTCGGCTGCGAGTCCTGAGGCTGCGGCGGGCCGGCGGTATGCTCGACGACGGCACGAGCCCCGCCGAAGCCTCGGCATGCTCGCTCTCCCCGCCGTGCGCGGGGATCGCAGCGAACACGCATCCGACTCGCCCGGCCTCGCGACCGGGCCGATCCCTGGAGCGACATGACCAGCACCCTGACCGGTGGCGACTTCAAGGTCGCCGACCTCTCCCTGGCCGGCTTCGGCCGCAAGGAGATCTCCCTCGCCGAGCACGAGATGCCCGGCCTGATGGCGCTGCGCGCCGAGTACGGCGACGCGCAGCCGCTCGCCGGCGCCCGGATCGCCGGCTCCCTGCACATGACCGTGCAGACCGCCGTCCTCATCGAGACCCTCGTCGCGCTCGGCGCCGACGTCCGCTGGGTCTCCTGCAACATCTTCTCCACCCAGGACCACGCTGCCGCCGCGGTCGTCGTCGGCGACGGCACCCCCGAGCAGCCCGCCGGCGTGCCGGTGTTCGCCTGGAAGGGCGAGACGCTGGAGGAGTACTGGTGGTGCACCCAGCGGCTGTTCGAGTTCCGCGACGAGGACGGCGCCGTCGTCGGCCCGAACATGCTCCTCGACGACGGCGGTGACGCCACGCTGCTGGTGCACCTGGGCACCCGCTTCGAGGCCGAGGGCGCCGTCCCGGAGACCACCGGGTCCGACTCGGAGGAGTACGGCGTCATCCTCGCCGCGCTGCGCGAGAGCCTGGCCGGCGACGCCGGCTACTGGACCCGCATCGGCCAGGGCATCCGCGGTGTCACCGAGGAGACGACCACCGGCGTCATGCGCCTGTACGAGCTGGCCCGCGACGGCCGGCTGCTGTTCCCGGCGATCAACGTCAACGACTCGGTCACCAAGAGCAAGTTCGACAACCTCTACGGCTGCCGCCACTCGCTCATCGACGGCATCAACCGCGCCACCGACGTCATGATCGGCGGCAAGGTGGCCGTGGTGTGCGGCTACGGCGACGTCGGCAAGGGCTGCGCGGAGTCGCTGCGCGGCCAGGGCGCCCGGGTGATCGTCACCGAGATCGACCCGATCAACGCGCTGCAGGCGGCGATGCACGGCTACGAGGTGGCCACGCTCGACGAGGTCATCGGCAAGGCGGACTTCATCATCACCGCCACCGGCAACCGCGACGTCATCACCGCCGAGCAGCTCGCCCGGACCAAGCACCAGGCGATCGTGGGCAACATCGGCCACTTCGACAACGAGATCGACATCGCCGGGCTGGCCCGTACCCCCGGGATCGAGCGGACCACCATCAAGCCGCAGGTCGACGAGTGGCGGTTCGCCGACGGCCACACGATCATCGTGCTCTCCGAGGGCCGGCTGCTGAACCTGGGCAACGCCACCGGGCACCCCAGCTTCGTCATGAGCGCCTCGTTCTCCAACCAGGTCCTCGCCCAGATCGAGCTGTGGGGCAACCGGGCCGCGTACGAGGGTCGGGAGCCGTCGGTCACGGTGCTGCCGAAGAAGCTCGACGAGCACGTGGCCCGGCTGCACCTCGCCGCGCTCGGCGTGCGGCTCACCGAGCTGACCAAGGTGCAGGCCGACTACATCGGCGTGCCGGTCGAGGGTCCCTACAAGAGCGATCACTACCGCTACTGACGGAGGGCCCCGCGCGCCACGATCAGGTGACCTGATCGTGGCGGGTCCTCCCTCACCGTGCGGCGTCCTCCCTCACGGTGGGACGTGGGGGAGGACGCCCGGGGATCAGGTCACCTGATCCCGGCCCCACCCGGCCCGATCCGGGCACCACGGGCGGCGCCGGACCGGCACGCCGGTCTGGCGCCGCCGTGATCGGCCCGTGACGTCGCAGAATGGTCTCGTGCCTCCGACCGCAGCGAACAACGGGCCCAGTCGCGGCCGCGTCCTGGTCGTCGACGACGACGCCGCCCTCGCCGAGATGCTCGGCATCGTGCTGCGGCGGGAGGGCTACGACCCCGCCTTCGTCTCCGACGGCAACCGGGCGCTGTCGGTGTTCCAGCAGACGCGGCCCGACATCGTCCTGCTCGACCTCATGCTGCCCGGCCGCAACGGGCTGCAGATCGCCCAGGACATCCGGGCCCAGTCCACCGTCCCGATCGTCATGCTCACCGCCAAGGGCGACACCATCGACGTCGTCCAGGGTCTCGAGGCCGGTGCCGACGACTACGTGACCAAGCCGTTCAAGCCGGTGGAGCTGGTGGCCCGGGTGCGCGCGCAGCTGCGCCGCGGCGAGACCGGGCAGGCCGAGACGCTGGCCATCGGCGACGTGCAGATCGACGTCCCGGCCCACCAGGTGACCCGCGACGGCCAGGCGATCGCCCTCACCCCGCTGGAGTTCGACCTGCTGGTGGCGCTGGCCCGCAAGCCCCGCCAGGTGTTCACCCGCGAGCTGCTGCTCGAGCAGGTGTGGGGCTATCGCCACGCCGCCGACACCCGGCTGGTCAACGTCCACGTGCAGCGGCTGCGCGCCAAGATCGAGCGCGACCCCGAGAAGCCCGAGATCGTGCTGACCGTCCGCGGCGTGGGCTACAAGGCCGGCCCGCCGTGACCTGCGCCCCGCGGGTGCGCCGGTGAGCACCACCGAGCGGGCCGCCCCCGCCGCCGAGGACACCGACGACACCGGGGACACCGGGGTCCCCGCACCGGCCGCACCGCGCACCGCCCGGCGGCTGCCGCGCGACCTGCCCACGCTGCGCCGCGGCGTGCGCCGGCGGGCCGGCCGGGCCCGGCGGGCCGGCCGCGCGCTGCTGGCCGCCGCGGTCTCGGCCTGGCGGTCCTCGCTGCACGTGCGCATCGGCGCGATCACGATGGTGGTGGCCGGCACGGTCGTCGTCATCGTCAGCCTGGTGCTGTTCAGCCAGATCCGCACCCAGCTGCTCACCGTCAAGGAGCAGGCGGCCATCGACCAGGTGCAGTCGGGCGTCTTCTACGCCCAGACCGAGGTGGTCGGCATCGCCGCCGGGGACGCGGCCAGCGTGCGGACGACGCTGGACCGCACCGTCAAGCAGCTGCTCACCCGGGGCGGGTCGGCCGGCAGCTTCGACGTCGTCATGGTCTACCGGACCGGCGACACCGAGCGGCCGCCGGCGTCCAGCCGGCCCGGGATCTACTCGGCGCTGCCCGACGGGCTGCGCGCCGACGTCCGGGGCGGCGGGCAGTCCTACCAGTACGCGATGGTCCCCAACCGGTCCGGCCAGCCCCGGCCGACGCTGCTGGTCGGGTCCCAGGTCCCCGGCGGGGCGTCGTCGGCGGGCCAGATCGAGCTGTACTACGCCTTCCCCCTCGACCAGGAGGAGGAGACGCTCTCGCTGATCCGCAGCACGGTGGCGATCAGCGGCATCGCGCTGACCCTCTTCGTCGCGGGCATCGGGGTGCTGGTCACCCGGCTGGTGGTCGACCCCGTGCGCCGCGCGGCCGGCACCGCGCAGCGGCTGGCCGAGGGGCAGCTCGAGGAACGGATGGCCGTCCGCGGCGAGGACGACCTGGCCCGGCTGGCCACCAGCTTCAACGCCATGGCCGACAGCCTGCAGCGGCAGATCACCCAGCTGGAGGGCCTGTCGCAGTTGCAGCAGCGCTTCACCAGCGACGTCAGCCACGAGCTGCGCACCCCGCTGACCACCGTGCAGATGGCCGCCGAGGTGCTCCACGAGTCGCGCGGGGACTTCCCGGCGCACGTGGCCCGCTCGGCCGAGCTGCTGCACGAGGAGCTCGACCGCTTCGAGCGGCTGCTGTCGGACCTGCTCGAGATCAGCCGCTACGACGCCGGGGCCGCCGTCCTCGACTGGGCGCCCACCGACCTCGGCGTCCTCGTCGGGCGGGTGACCGACGGGATGTCGGCGCTGGCCGAGCGGCACGGCTGCGAGCTGCAGGTGACCTGCCCGCCCGACCCGGTGATCGCCGAGGTCGACGCCCGCCGGGTGGAGCGCATCCTGCGCAACCTGGTGGGCAACGCCATCGAGCACGGCAGCGGCAAGCCGGTCGAGGTGACGCTGGCGGCCAACCGGACGGCGGCCGCGGTGACCGTCCGCGACCACGGCGTCGGGCTGTCCTCGGCCGACGCGCAGCACGTCTTCGACCGGTTCTGGCGGGCCGACCCCTCCCGGGTGCGCACCGTCGGCGGCAGCGGCCTGGGCCTGTCGATCAGCCTCGAGGACGCCCGGCTGCACGGCGGCTGGCTGCAGGTCTGGGGCCAGCCGGGGCTCGGCGCGCAGTTCCGGCTCACCGTCCCGCTCAGCGCCGGTGCCGACCTGACCAGCTCCCCGCTGCCCCTGCGCCCGACGATCGTGCGGCGGCCGGCGGTGCGGCGGTGAGACGCGGCCCGGCCGTCGTCGCGGCGCTCGTGCTGGGGCTGCTCCCGGCCTGCTCCACCGTGCCCTCCTCGTCCTCGCCGGTGGCGATCACCGAGGCGCCGGCCCGCCCGGCCGGCGAGGTGGGCATCGAGCCGATCGGCCCGGCCCCCGACGCCCCGCCGGAGGAGATCGTGCGGGGCTTCGTCGACGCCGCGGCCAGCACCGTGCAGCGGCACCCGGTCGCCCGCGACCACCTGACCCCCGACGCCGCGGCCACCTGGTCCGACGAGACCGGCATCACCCTGGTCGGCGCCGACTACGCCACGGTCACCACCGACGCGGGCACCGTCGCCATGACCGGTGAGCTGGTGGGCACCATCGACCCCCGCGGGGTGTTCACCGCGGCCTCCGGCACCGGGGTGTTCACCCACGAGTTCGCCCTCGCCGAGGTCGGCGGGCAGTGGCGGATCGCCAACCCGCCCGAGGGCCTGGTCATGCTCGTGCCCGACTTCGAGCGGCTCTACGACGACCTCGCCGCCTACTTCGTCGACCCGACCGGGCAGCGGGTGGTGCCCGACCCGCGCTACCTGCTCGGCGGGGAGGCCCAGCCGACGACGCTCGTGCAGCGGCTGATCGACGGCCCGTCCCCGGCGCTCGCCGCCGGCGTCGACAACGCCCTCGCCGGGGTCACGCTGACCCGGGCGGTGACCGTCTCGGGGTCCACCGTCACCGTCGACCTCGCCGGCCTCGGCGACACCCCGCCGGCCCAGCTGTCGCAGCTGTGCGCCCAGCTGGTCTGGACCCTCGACCAGCTCGACGGCGTCAGCTCCGTGGAGATCACCACCAACGGCGACCCGCTGCCGCTGGAGGGCCCGCCGGCCGTGCAGCGCTCCGACGACTGGGCCGCCTTCAGCCCCGAGTCGGTGCCCGCCGACGCCGGCGGGCACTACCTCGACGCCGGGCGGCTGATGACCGTCGACGCCCAGCCCGCGCCCGGACCGGCCGGCACCGGCGCCTACGCCCTCACCGCCGCCGCGGTGTCGGCCGACCCGCGCACCAGCGCGCTGACCGAGATGGTGGGCGTCTCGGTCAGCGGCGGGACGGCGTCCCTGCTGGCCGGCCGCTACGGCCAGGACCTCGCCCCGGTGATGCCCCCCGCGGGCCGGCTGTCGGTGCCCACCGTCGCCGCGACCCGGTCGGAGTTCTGGGTGGTCCGCGACGAGACGACCGTCGTGCGGGTGCCCGCCGGCGGGTCGCCGCAGCCGGTCAACGCCCCCACCCTGGCCGAGCGCGGCCGGGCGACGGCGCTGCAGCTCTCGCCCGACGGGGTCCGCGCCGCCGTCGTCGTCCGCAACGGCGACACCTCCGACCTGTACGTGGGCATCGTGGTGCGCTCCGACGACGGGTCGGTCGTCCTGCGCGACCTGCGCGAGGTCGTGCCGTCGCTGGGCGCGGTCTCCGACGTCGCCTGGCGGACGGCCGGCCGGCTCATGGTGCTCGCGGCCGACGGTGGGGAGGAGGGGGTCCGGCCCTTCCTCGTGGGCGTCGACGGCTGGGGGCTGGAGGAGGTGCCCACCGCCGGTCTGCCCAGCCCGCCCACGGCCCTGGCCGCCGCACCGGGGCAGGACCCGCTGGTGAGCGCCGGCGGCTCGGTGTGGGAGCTGTCGGGCGGCACCTGGGTGACCCTCATCCGCGGCCAGCAGCCGGTGCCCGGCACCGAGCCGTTCTACCCCGTGTGAGGTCGGCGGCCGGCCCGTCCACAGATGCCTCGACGGCCGCCCGGGCGGCCGCCGCCCGCCGCAGGGTGGAGCGGTGCGCGCGCTCGCGGCGGCCCTCGCCGACCTCGTCCTGCCGCGCACCTGCGCCGGCTGCGGTGTCCCCGGGCCGGTGCTGTGCCGGCGCTGCGGCGCACTGCTGACCCGGCCGCGGGAGGCCGCACCGCGGCGGGTGCCGTGGGGGATGCCGCCGACCGTGGCCGCCGGCGCCTACGCCGGGCCGGTGCGCCCGGCGGTGGTCGCCTTCAAGGAGCGCGGCCGGGCGGAGCTGGCCGGGCCGCTGGGCGCCGCGCTGGCCCTCGCCGCCGGCGTGCACGCCGCGCTGCTGCCCGGCCGGCCGCTGCTGCTGGTCCCGGTGCCGCCGAGCCGGGCCGCGCTGCGGGCGCGCGGGCGCGACCACGTGCGCGAGCTCGCCGTCGCCGCCGTGGCCGAGCTGAGGGCGGCCGGCGTCGACGCCCGGCAGGCCCGCCTGCTCGCCCGCACCGGCCGGGTGCGCGACTCGGCCGGGCTGGGCGCCGCCGAGCGGCGGGCCAACCTCGCCGGGACCTTCAGCGCACGGCGGGCCGCGGTGCCGTCCGGAGCGGTGCTCGTGGTCGTCGACGACGTCGTCACCAGCGGCGCGACGCTCACCCAGGCGGCCGCCGGGCTGACCGCGATCCGCCGCGACGGCGACGTCCCGCTGTTGGCCGCCGTGGTCGCCGCCACCCCGCGACCGGCCGCCCGCGCCCTTCCCGCGCGGCCGCCAGGGGGGTCGTCAGACCGATCCCGGATGGCCGCCGGGGAGTCATAGCGAGACCGTCTCGATCGACTGTCCGGCCCCCTGGACAGCGACTAGCGTGGCATCGGTCACACCCGACGACCGGGAGGTCCTATGGAGATCGTGGTCCGTGGCCGCAACGTCGAGGTGCCGGAGCACTACCGGCAGCACGTGGAGGACAAGGTCGGCCAGCTCGAGCGGTTCGACGGCAAGCTGTCCCGCATCGACGTCGAGTTGTTCCACGAGAAGAACCCCCGACAATCCGCCAACTGCCAGCGCGTGGAGATCACCCTGCGCGGCAAGGGCCCCGTGGTCCGCGCCGAGGCCAGCGCGCCGGACTTCTACGCCGCCCTCGACCTGAGCTGCGCCAAGCTCGACAACCGCCTGCGCCGCGCCAACGACCGTCGGCGCGTGCACCACGGCCGGCGCACGCCGCCCAGCGTCCGCGTGTCCGCCGCCGACGCCGCCCCGCTGCAGACCCCGGCGGTGGGCGTCCCCGACCTCGACGAGCAGCTCGGGCAGCAGCCCGGCCTGCAGGTCGACGGCGAACCGCTGGCCACCGACCCCGACGAGCACCTGCCGGGGCGGGTCGTGCGGGAGAAGCACCACCCCGCCACCCCGATGACCGTCGACCAGGCCCTGCTCGAGATGGAGCTCGTGGGGCACGACTTCTACCTCTTCCACTGCGCCGACACCGGCCGCCCGACGGTCGTCTACCGGCGGCACGCCTTCGACTACGGCCTCATCCGGCTCGTCGACCCGCCGATCGGCGAGGCCGGCACCGCCGCATCCAGCACCGCCGCGTCCACCACCGCCGGGTCGGCCTCCGCCCGACCCGCCCCGACCGAGCCCACGGTCGTCCCGCGCTGACCCCTCGCGGGGACCCGGCCGCCTCGCCGGGTCCCCGCGCTCAGTCGCCGGCCACCCGGCCGAAGAGCACCGCGTCGCCGCGCGTGCCGTCCGGGTACTCCAGGCACCGGCGCACCACGCCCTCCTCGGTGAAGCCCGCGCGGCGCGCCACCGCCTGCGACGGGCTGTTCGCCACGTCGGTGAACAGGTGCACCCGCGGCGCCCCGCGGGTGAGCGCCCAGACCGCCAGCCCCGCGGCGGCCTCCGCCGCGTAGCCGCGCCGGCGGGCCCACGGGGCGATCCAGTAGCCGATCTCCGGCCCCAGCCGGCCGCCGGTCAGGTGGTGCAGGCCGCAGGCGCCGACGAACGCGCCGTCGGCCTCGATCGCGCAGCCGAGGTCGGTGCCGGCGGCGCGGCCGCCCGGGGCGACCCGCAGCACGAAGTCGGCGGCGGAGTCCCGGGTGTAGGGGGAGGGCAGCGCGGTCAGCCAGCGCCGGGTCGTCGGGTCCTGGCAGGCCCGGAAGACGGGGTCGACGTCGTCCTCGCGCATCGGGCGCAGCAGCAGGCGGGCGGTGCTCACCACCTCGGTGGTGAGGTCGACGCCGGTCAGCGAAAGGACCCCGTCCCTCTCATCGCTCGCGCGCTCGCGACGAGCCTCCGGACGGGGCCGAGGAGCGGTCATGCCCTGATGGTCACGCGTTGCCCAGCACCCGGTCGACCGAGATCTCCAGGACCACCCGCTGCGGGTTCTCCCGGGGGGCGCGGTAGCGCTGCGCGTAGCGCGCCTCGGCGTCGGCCACCGAGGCGGCGTCGTCGCGGACCACGGCCGTCCCCTCCAGGGTCAGCCACCGCCGGCCCTCGACCTGGCAGACGGCGACCCGCGCCTGCCCGTCGCGCACGTGCCGCGCCTTGGCCGACCCGCGCGAGGTGATCACCCGGGCGGTGGCGGTGGCGGGGTCGAAGGTGACGCCGACGGGGACGACGTGCGGGCTGCCGTCGGCGCGCAGCGTGGTGAGCGTGGCCAGGTGCCGCTCGGTGAGGAAGACGAGCAGTTCCGGCGCGAGATCGTGCGGGTCGTGGGCCACGCGGAGAGGTTAGGTGGCCGGGACGGCGGGCACCGGCCGCGCGTGGAGCTGGCGGGGGCGCGGGTGCTGGTGGCCGGTGCGACGGGGGAGCTGGGCGGGGACCTGGCGCGGGCGCTGGCCGGGGCCGGCGCGCGGGTGGCGCTGACCGGGCGCGACGACGGCCGGCTGCAGGCGCTGGCCGCCGAGCTCGGCGGCGCCCCCGCGCGGGCCGCGGACGCCGTCGACGTCGAGGCGGTCCGGGCCGCGGTGCAGCACGCCGCGGCGGCCCTCGGGGGCCTCGACGCCGTCGTCGTCGCGTGGGGCGTGGTCGCCTTCGGGCCGGCCGCCGAGGCCGACGACGCGGTCACCGAGGAGCTGTTCGCCGTCAACACGCTGGCGCCGATGAGCCTGGTGCGCGCCGCGCTGCCGCACCTGGCCGACGGGGGCGCCGTCGTCCTGCTGTCGGCGATCGTGGCCGACGCGCCCACGCTGGGCATGGCCGAGTACTCGGCGAGCAAGGCGGCGCTGTCGGCGTGGGCCGCGGTGCTGCGGCGGGAGCTGCGCGGCCGGTCGATCGCGGTCCTCGACGTGCGGCCGCCGCACGTCGACACCGGCCTGGTCGACCGGGCGCTCGCCGGCACCCCGCCCCGGCTGCCCGCCGGGCACGACCGCGGCGAGGTGGTCGGCGCGGTGCTCGACGGCCTGCGCGAGGGGGCCCGGGAGGTCGTCCTCGACCCGCGGGAGAGGCGCCTGGTCCGGCGCTGAACCGCCGCGGGCCGCGTGCGGCCTCCCCGGCATGCCCGGCGGGCCGCCTACGCTGGACCCGTGGTGTTCTCGAGGATCCTCCGTGCCGGAGAGGGCAAGCTCGTCCGTCGACTGGAGCGGATCGCCGACGCGATCGACCTGCTCTCCGACGACGTCGCCGACCTGACCGACGCCGAGCTGCGCGCCAAGACCGACGAGTTCAAGCAGCGTCTGGACGACGGCGAGACCCTCGACCAGCTGCTGCCGGAGGCCTTCGCCGTCGTGCGGGAGGCCGCCACCCGGACGCTGGGCCAGCGGCACTTCCGGGTGCAGCTCATGGGCGGTGCCGCGCTGCACCTGGGCAACATCGCCGAGATGCGCACCGGTGAGGGCAAGACCCTGACCGGCGTGCTGCCGGCCTACCTCAACGCGCTCACCGGCGAGGGCGTGCACGTGGTCACGGTCAACGACTACCTGGCCAAGCGCGACGCCGAGTGGATGGGCCGGGTGCACCGCTTCCTCGGCCTCAGCGTCGGCACCATCCTGTCCGGGGAGAAGCCGGCCCACCGCCGCGAGCAGTACGCCTGCGACATCACCTACGGCACGAACAACGAGTTCGGCTTCGACTACCTGCGCGACAACATGGCCTGGTCCAAGGCCGACCTCGTGCAGCGCGGCCACCACTACGCGATCGTCGACGAGGTCGACTCCATCCTCATCGACGAGGCCCGCACCCCGCTGATCATCAGCGGCCCGGCCGAGTCGGCCGGCAAGTGGTACGTCGAGTTCGCCCGGATCGTGCCGCTGATGAAGCGCGACCAGCACTACGAGGTGGAGGAGGCCAAGCGCACGGTCGCCGTCACCGAGGAGGGCGTGGAGTTCGTCGAGGACCAGCTCGGCATCGACAACCTCTACGAGGCGGTCAACACCCCGCTGATCGGCTACCTGAACAACGCGCTGAAGGCCAAGGAGCTCTTCCACCGCGACCAGCAGTACATCGTCAGCAACGGCGAGGTGCTCATCGTCGACGAGTTCACCGGCCGCGTGCTGGCCGGCCGGCGCTACAACGAGGGCATGCACCAGGCCATCGAGGCCAAGGAGAAGGTGCAGATCAAGGACGAGAACCAGACGCTCGCCACGATCACCCTGCAGAACTACTTCCGGCTCTACGAGAAGCTCTCCGGGATGACCGGCACCGCCCAGACGGAGGCGGCCGAGCTCTCCCAGACCTACAAGCTGGGCGTCGTCCCGATCCCGACGAACCGGCCGATGGTCCGCGAGGACCGCTCCGACGTCATCTACAAGACGGAGAAGGCGAAGTTCGACGCCGTCATCGACGACATCGCCGAGCGGCACGAGGCCGGCCAGCCGGTCCTCGTCGGCACCGCCAGCGTCGAGAAGTCCGAGATCCTCGACAAGCTGCTGCTGCGCCGGGGCATCCCGCACGAGGTGCTCAACGCGAAGAACCACGCGCGGGAGGCGGCGATCGTCGCCCAGGCCGGCCGGCTCGGCGCGGTCACCGTGGCCACCAACATGGCCGGCCGCGGCACCGACATCCAGCTCGGCGGCAACCCCGAGTTCATCGCCGACGAGGTGCTGCGGGCCCGCGGCCTGTCGCCGTCGGAGACCCCCGACGAGTACGAGGCCGCCTGGGACGAGGCGCTGCAGGCGGCCAAGGACCAGGTCAAGGCCGAGCACGAGGAGGTCGCCGAGGCCGGCGGCCTGTACGTGCTGGGCACCGAGCGGCACGAGAGCCGCCGCATCGACAACCAGCTGCGCGGCCGGTCGGGCCGGCAGGGCGACCCGGGGGAGTCGCGGTTCTACCTCTCCCTCGGCGACGACCTGATGCGCCGGTTCAACGGCCCGATGCTCGAGTCGATGATGACCACGCTGCGCGTCCCCGACGACCAGCCGATCGAGTCGAAGATGGTCACCCGGGCCATCCGCTCGGCGCAGACGCAGGTCGAGCAGCAGAACTTCGAGGTCCGCAAGGACGTCCTCAAGTACGACGAGGTCCTCAACCGGCAGCGCACGGTCATCTACGACGAGCGCCGCAAGGTCCTCGACGGCGAGGACCTGCACGAGCAGGTGCAGCACATGCTCGACGACGTCGTCGGCGCCTACGTCGACGGCGCGACCGAGACCGGCTACGCCGAGGACTGGGACCTCGAGAAGCTGTGGACGGGGTTGAAGTCGCTGTACCCGGTGGGCCTGGACCAGGCGGAGCTGCTCGACCGCGTGGCCGACGGCGAGCAGGCCGCGCTGACCGCCGACGTGCTCAAGCGGGAGCTGCTCGACGACGTCCACCGCGCCTACGACGAGCGCGAGGCGGCGCTGGGCGCGGAGGTCATGCGCGAGCTCGAGCGGCGGGTGCTGCTCAGCGTGCTCGACCGCAAGTGGCGCGAGCACCTCTACGAGATGGACTACCTGCGGGCCGGCATCCACCTGCGCGCGATGGCCAACCGCGACCCGGTCGTGGAGTACCAGCGCGAGGGCTTCGACATGTTCTCCGCGATGCTCGACGGCATCAAGGAGGAGTCGGTCGGCTTCCTGTTCAACCTCGAGGTCAAGACCAAGGAGCAGCAGGAGGCCGAGGCCCGCGCCCAGCAGGCCGAGGCCGAGGCGAAGGCGCTGGCCGCCGCGCAGGAGGGCACCGCCCGCGTGCTCGCCCGCCAGCGCGCCGCCCAGGAGGCCGCCGCCCGGGAGGCCGCCGCGACCGCTGCCGCCCCGGCCCCCGCTCCGGCGGACGGAGCCCCGGTCGAGGGGGACGGCGCCGTGCCGGCTCCCGCCGCCGCCCCGGTGTCGGTGGCCAAGCCGGCGGCCAAGCCCGCCGCCCGGCGCTCGACGGGCGCCCCGGCGGGCCGGCCGGGCGTGCGCAGCGGTGGCCGGCACGCGGCTCCGGCGGACGACGCGCCGTCCCCGGCGGCCTCCTCGCCGTCGGGCACCGGCCCGCAGCTGGCGGTCAAGGGCCTCGACGAGCCGCGCCGGCAGGAGAACCTGAGCTACTCGGCGCCGTCGCTGGACCCGTCGGCGAAGGAGAGCGGCCGGGCGAAGGCGGCCAAGACCGCCACCGTCACCGGCACCAAGGAGCCGGCCCGCAACGCGCCGTGCCCCTGCGGGTCGGGCAAGAAGTACAAGGCCTGCCACGGAGCCGCCGGCCGCTGACACCGGCACCGGCGACACCCTCCGGCGCCCCGCCGACCCGTCGAGGTCGGCGGGGCGCCGTCGTCGTCGCGGTGGTGCCCGGCGTCCGCTGCCCGGTCAGGACTCCGGGAAGTCCAGGACGTCGAGGTCGAGCGGGAACTGCTCCGTGCGCGGTTCCGGCGCCGGCCGGAGGTGCACGTCCCAGACCCCCTCGAGCGAGGTGGCGGCGGCGAACTGGTCGGCGTCGAGGGCGCCGACGAGGTCGAAGGCGTCGTAGGTGTAGGGCAGGCCGCTGGAGCCGAGGACCGAGGTCCCGTCCATGAGGTGGAAGTGCAGGTGCGGGGCGGAGGTGTTCCCGCTGTTGCCCAGCAGTCCCAGGACCTCGCCCCGGCGGACCCGGTCACCCGGCTCCACGGTGACCGACCCCGCCTGCAGGTGCGCGTAGAAGGCGTGGTGGCCGTCCCCCAGGTCCAGGACCACGTGGTTGCCGTCGACGTTCGCCAGCGTGATGGTCGACGGGTCCGGCAGTTGACCCGGCACCTGGTCGGGGAGGTCGTCGAGGGTGGCCACCACGGTGGCGTCGGCCACCGCGAGGACCTCGGCACCGTACGCGTGGTAGGACTCCACGGCCGCCGGGTCCCCGGTGACGAGCCGGCCCTCGTCGTCGAGCCGCATGTAGTCGATGGCGAACCGCTGGGTGTCGGCGAGGTGACCGTTCACCGGGAGGACGGTGTCGCGGTGGATCCCGTCGGCCCCGCAGCAGCCGTTGATGGCCACCCAGCGGTCGCCGGCGAGGGGCGGTCCGAGGACGGGCGGCGTGCCGGACAGTTCGTAGGGCGCGGCGGTGTAGTCCAGCGTCTCGGGTCCGTCCCCGCCCAGCGGCACGGTGGTGAGCACGAAGCGGTGGACGAGGGACGCGGGGACCTCGGCCGGTGAGCCGAAGGACACGTGGAGGAGGGCGAGCCGGGACACGAAGGGCTCGATCTCCAGGGAACCGGCCGGTGTCTTGCCGGTGAGGTCGCGCAGGACGTCGGCGAGGTCGGTGCCACCGACGACGGCGACCTCCCTGTCCGGGTCCTCGCCGTCGAGCACGCGGATCTCCTGCAGCGTCGCCGGCTCGGGCCTGGCGTTGGTCAGCTGGATCTCGTAGACGACGTGCAGCCGGCCGTCGGTGCCGAGGACCGGTGCCGATCCCGCGTCGAGGGTGGACGCCACCACCGGGGTGAACTGGTCGGCGGCCGGGGCCGGAGCACCGGTCGGACCCGCCGGTGGGGTGGCGACGCCGCCGGCACCGGCGACGGCACAGCCGGCGGTGAGGAGGACCGCCGCCAGAGCGGCCGCCCATCCGGAGGACCGGAGCCGGCCGCTCCCGGAGTCCGGCCGTGGCGTCACGTCGGTCGTGCCCATGGGGTCCTCCTCGGACGGTGGTCGGCGCGGGGCCCGGGCGCCCGTACCGTCCCGCGCGCGGAGACCCCCGGCCCGCGCGTCGCGGTGGACGATCCCGTCCCGTTCCGGGTGTCCCCGCGTGCCGCTACTCCGGGCCTGCGCCGGCGCACGTCCTGCCACCCGGCCACCGGCCGGGGCTCACCGGGTGACCGCGTCCACGACCGCCGTCATCAGCGCGTGGTGGTCGTACGCGCGGGTGGTGTTGGCCATGACGACGACCCCCAGGCCGAGGTCCGGGTACAGCCGCATCGCGTTCCAGAAGCCACCCCCGGTGCCCCAGTGCTCGACGAAGCCCGGGACGGCGCCGCGGTCGGCGGGGCGGCGGAACCAGCCCAGGCCCAGGTCGAACGGCCGCCCCGGCGTGGCGATCGTGCGCATCGCGCGTGCCGACGCCGGTGTCAGGACCCGGGTGTCGTCGACGGTGCCCTCGGCCAGGTGCAGCCGCAGCAGCCGGGCGGCGTCGGTGGCGGGGCCGACGAGACCGCCGTAGCCGGCGCCGGCCACCCGGAACGGGCGCAGCGCCACCTGCCCGCCGTGCCGGTCGCCGACGATGCCGCCCGGCAGCGCCGCCCGGAGGACCGGGGTCAGCGGTCGGGGCAGCCGCACGTAACCGGTCGCGTACTCCCCGTCGGGCCGGTGCGCGTAGCCGGTGGCGGTCATGCCGGCCGGCTGCAGCAGCGCCCGGCGCACGTGGTCGGGGAAGGGCTCCCCGGTGACGGCGGCGACGACCTCGGCGAGGACGAGGTAGCCGAGGTTGGAGTAGCGCGCCGGCGCGCCGGCCGGCCGCGTGGGGCGGCCGTGCCGCGCCGTCACCCGCCGGACGGCGGCGTCGACCTCGGCCTCGGGGGCGTCGGCCGGCAGCACCCAGCGCACCGGCAGGGGGTTGCCCGCCCCGGCCGTGTGGTCGAGCAGGTGGCGCACCCGCGGCTGCTGTCCCGAGCGGGCGGTGAACCGGGGCACCAGCTCGCACACCGGGGCGTCGAGGTCCAGCCGGCCCTCGTCGGCCAGCCGCACCGCCACGGTCGCGGTGGCGATCTTCGACATCGAGAACCACGGGTAGCCGGTGTCGGCGGTGGCCGGTCGCCGGGCGGCCAGGTCGGCGTACCCGAAGCCCCGGGCGGCCAGCAGCCGGTCGGGACCGGTGACGGCGACGGTGAGACCCGGCACGCGGTGGCGGGTCATCAGCTCGGTGACGGTGCCCCGGACGTCGTCGAGCACGGTGGGCTCAGCGGGGCGGGTGGAGGAGGTCGGGGACATCTCGGGTTCCTTCCTGCCGTCGTGATCGGACGAAGTCGACGTAGGCGCGGACGTGCGCCTCCTCGGCGGCTGTCAGCGGCGGGCCCGCGTAGGCCAGGCGGGCGGTGGTCTCCGGTTCCGCGGTCGCCACGGTGTAGGGCCGCGGGTCCAGGCCGCCGACCTCGCGCAGGGCGGCGTCCATCCGCTGCAGGGCGGCCCGCTGGCGCGGCTCGTCCGGGCCGAGCGCGGCGGCCAGTGCCCGGGTGGCGGCGACGAAGGTCTCCGCAGCCCGCGCGTGGGCCTGCTCGCCGGCCGCGGTCAGCGCGAGCAGCCGGGACCGGCCGTCGGCGGGGTTGGGCCGCTGCTCCACGTGCCCGCGCTGCTGCAGCCGGCGGACCTGGGTGGAGATGGTCGTCGGCCGCATCGCCGTCCAGCGGGCCACCTGCGTCGCCGTGGTCGGGCCGAAGCGGCGGAGCAGGGAGTAGAAGCCGAACTCCTCGCCGGACAGCCCGCCCTCCTCGGTGAGGACCTCGTCCAGCGCTCCGGAGACCAGGTGGTTGACCAGCCAGAGGTCGAAGAGCACCGACATCTGTGGTGCACCCGCGGACCCCTGTTCCGACATGGCGCATACCCTACGACTTCGTATCACTTCTGTGCAAGCCCGTATTGATTGGCTGGCTCGGCTACCCGATGGACAGGGCGGTGCAGCGCCAGTGCCCACCGACGCCCTCCAGCCGCGCCGCGACCGCGTGCGCCCGACCCGCCCGGCGCGCCACCGCGCTGACCTCGGCCACGCCGTCGACCGGCTCGCAGGCGTGCACCGGCCCGAGCAGAACCGGCGTCGTCCCCCCGGTGCACCACGCCGGGCGCCGTCCCGCCAGCAGGGCGCCGTGGACGCCGGGCGCGGTCAGCCGCTGGACCTGGGACAGCGGCCGCCGCCCGGCCAGTGCCTCGAGCACGGTGGTGAACAGCAACCGACCGGCAGCGCGCGGGTCGGGCAGCCCGGCGCGCGTCGACCACGCCGGGCCCAGCAGGTCGGTCCGCCGGCCGCCGTCGGCGGCCGGCCGGGGTCCGGGGCGGTGCGGCGGCCGCGGCGGCGGGGTGGTCGGGTCGACGAGCGCCACGACCGGGCCGCGCAGCGGTGGGTGCAGCGCGGGGACGATGGTCAGCCGCGGCGCGCGGTCGGCGGTGGGCGTGGCGGAGCGCGGAGAGGCGGTCACGGGGGCTCCCGGGGGTCGGGTCGGTGGCGGTCGGCGCGGGCCGGGGGAGCGGCCGTGGGTGTCGGGTCAGGCCGGGGGGCGCAGGACCTGCCCGGGCAGTAGGAGGTCGGGGTCGTCGCCGATGACGGCGGCGTTGGCGGTGTGCCAGCGGTCGACGGCGGCGAGGGTCTCCGCACCGGTCGGGTGCCGGCCGGTGCGCGCCCGCAGGTCGGCCTCGGCGATGGACCACAGGCACTCGCCGCGCAGCACGACGTGCTCGGCCGCTGCGGGTCCGGGTCGGTCTGGGACGGCCGCGGGTCCGGGCGGGGCCGGCCAGTCGGGGACCGCGAGGGGCGGGGCCCGGAGCGGCCAGTCGGGTACGGCCGGCGCCCGGGTGTCGGTCGCCGGGACGACCACCGGGGCGCCCGCCGTCGTCGTGCAGGCGGTCAGCGCCGGCGCCGCGACCAGGCCGATGCCCAGGGCCAGGGCGGCGGCGCGCCGTCCCGAGGCGGGCAGCAGCCCGCGCAGCAGCACCCGGGCGGCCGCACCGGCCAGACCGGGCAGTGCCGACAGGGCGGTGAGGGCCAACCCGAGGGCGCCCCAGGCCCACACCAGCCAGGCGAGCGCAGCGACCCCGGTGAGCAGCAGGGTCTCCGGGCCGGAGGTGTCGACGACGTGCTGCAGGTCGAGTCCGGAGGCGGGGAGGGCCGGCAGGTCGGGCGTGAGCGCCCGCAGCCCGGCCGCGACCGCGGCCATCACCGCCGTCGTGACGACGAGTCGACCACCCGACACGTGAGCCCCTCTCCATCCGTCGATGCACCAAAGCAGACAAACGCGAGCAAACACAAGATATGAGAAACATCTACGCTCCCGGTCATGCGCTGGCAGCAGCTGTTCGCCGACCTGCAGGCGGAGTTCGACGAGGTCACGGCGGCCGAGGAACGCGCTCAGCTGCCGTCCCGGTCGCGGGCGGAGACGGGGGCGGTCCGGCTGACGGAGCGGCTCGGCGGGGCGCTCGGCGAGCGGGTGTCGCTGCGCTGCCGGGGCGCCGGCGAGGTGGCCGGCCGGCTCGAGGAGGTGGGCCCGGACTGGGCGCTGCTCACCGACGACGCGGGGCGCGAGGTGCTGGTGGCGCTCCCGGCCGTCGTGGCGGTGTCCGGGCTGCTGCGGTCCACGGCGGCAGCCGAGCCGGCGTCACCGGTGCGGGCGGCGCTGGACCTGCGGCGGGCGCTGCGCGGGCTGGCGCGCGACCGCAGCGCGGTGGCGGTGCTGTGCGACGACGGCGGGGTGCTGACCGGGACCGTCGACCGGGTCGGCGCCGACTTCGTGGAGCTGGCCGAGCACGCGCCCGACGAGTTCCGGCGGCCCGGTGCAGTGCGGTCGGTGCGGGCGGTGGTGCTCGCGGCGGTGGCGGTGGTCCGGACGCTGAGCCCCGGCGCCGCCTGAGGTCAGCTGCGGGAGCGGCGGCCGCGGGCGGGCGCGGGTCCGGCCGGCGCGTCGGCCGGTGCGTCGGGGCCGGCCGCGGCGGACCCTTCGGGGGGAGGCACCGCACCGGCGCGCGCCTCGGCGTACTTCTGCTGGATGAACCGCTCGAGCTCGTCGGTCTCCACCCGCCACTGGCCGCGGCCGCCGATCTGGATGGCGATCAGCTCGCGGCGCCGTACGAGCGCGTAGACCTGCGCCCACGAGACGTTGAGGATCTCGGCGACGTCGTCGAGGGTCAGGAAGCGCGGTGTGGGCATGGCTCTCCGTCCGGTCGCGCACCAGTCTGGCAGCAACGCACTCACCCGTGCGCATCTCGTCCACACCCGAAGGTGTGGACAGCCGGTGCACGCAACCGCGTCCGTACCGCATCATCGGCGTCCGACCGCGCGCTGACCGCCGGTCGCGTCCGTGTCCGCCGGTGGGCGGGCCGCCCGGGCCGTCCCGGACGACCACGAGGAGGAGTGCCCGGTGAGCGCTGCCACGCGCACGGCGCCGGTGGCGGGGGAGACGGCGACCGGGCCGGTGCCACGGCGCGTGCGCCCGCCGCGGTGGCTGGACCTTCGGCTGGTGCTCGGGGTGCTGCTCGTCCTCGGGTCGGTGCTGCTCGGCGCGCGGGTGGTCAGCGCCGCCGACGCCACGGTGCCCGTCTGGTCGGTGGCCGGGGACCTGGCCGCGGGGACCAGCCTCGAGGCCGCCGACCTGGTGGCGGTCGACGTGTGGCTGGGCGACTCGGCCGGCGCCTACCTGTCCACCGGCACCGATCCCGCCGGGCGCACGCTCGCCCGCGCGGTGCGGGCGGGGGAGCTCCTGCCCCGCAGCGCCCTGGAGGAGCCGGCCGACCTGGTGCAGGTGGCGCTGCCGGTGCAGGCCGGCTACGCGCCGCCCGGACTCGCCCGCGGTCAGGTCGTCGACGTCTACGGCGTGACCGACCCCGCCGGCACGGCGACCGGCGAGGGCGTGGCACTCGTCGTCGCCGCCGCGCCGGTGCAGGCCGTCAGCGGCCGCGCCGAGGGCGTGCTGTCCACGGCGACCACGACCGTGCAGGTGGTCATCGGGGTGCCGGCCGCCCAGGCCGCAGACGTGCTGGGCTCGATCGGCGGCCGCCCGCTGGTCGTGGTGGTGCACGGCTCCGTGGATGGCGCCGTGGACGGCGCCGTGGACGACGCCGTGGACGACGCCGTGGACGGCGGCGCGTCGCCGACCACCCCGCGGCCCACCACCCCGACCACCCCGCGGCCCACCACACCGACCACCGCGCCGACCGTGCCGACCACTGCGCCGACCGTGCCGACCACGGCGCCGACCGCCTCCGTGCCCGCCGCTCCCGTGCCGGCCGCACCGCCCGTCCCGCCCGCCGATCCCGCTGCCGCCCCCGCCGCCGGTGCGCCCGCCGGGCCGACGCCCTGATGGCGCTCCAGGTCGTCACCGCGGTCACCGGCGCCGCCTGGGAGGCCGCGCTGGTCGGGGCCCTCGACCGGGCCGACCACGGGGTGACGGTGGTCCGTCGGTGCGTCGACGCCTCCGACCTGCTGGCCGCGGCGGCCACCGGCACCGCCCAGGCGGCGCTGCTGTCGGCGGACCTGCACCGGCTCGACGTCGACGCCGTCGCCCGGCTCGGCGCGGCCGGGGTCGCCGTCGTCGGGCTGGCCGACCCGGCCGACGAGCGGGCCGCCGAGCGGTTGCGCGCGCTCGGGGTGGCCACCGTGCTGCCCGCCGACGCGGAGCCGGAGGAGGTGGTCCGGGCGCTGCGCGAGGCCGTGACCGGACCCGCCGCCGGGCACGGCGTCGCCGACCCCCGGGCGGCCCTGCCCACACCCCGCCGCGGCGGGTCCGGGCCCGCGGTCCGGCGTCCGTCCCGGGGCCGGGTCGTGGCGGTGTGGGGCCCCACCGGCGCGCCGGGCCGGACCACGGTCGCCGTCGGCCTCGCCGACGAGGCCGCCCGCCTGGGTGTGGCGACCCTGCTGGTCGACGCCGACGTGTACGGCGGGGTCGTGGCGCAGGTCCTCGGCCTGCTCGACGAGTCGCCGGGACTGGCCGGCGCCGCGCGGCAGGCGGCCGCCGGCACGCTGGACGAGGCGGCGCTGCAGCGGCTGGCCTGGTCGGTCCGGCCCAACCTGTCGGTGCTGACCGGGTTGGCGCGCGCCGACCGGTGGCCCGAACTGCGCCCCCGCGCGGTCGCGGCGGTGCTCGACGAGGCGCGGCGGGTGGCCGACCTGGTCGTCGTGGACTGCGCGTTCAACCTCGAGGAGGACGAGGAGCTGTCCTTCGACACCGCGGCCCCCCGGCGCAACGGGGCCACCGTCACGGTGCTGGAGGCGGCCGACGACGTGCTGTGCGTCAGCGGTGCCGACCCGGTCGCGCTGCAGCGCACGATCCGGGCGCTGGGCCAGCTGCGCGACCTGATGCCGGACGTCGAGCCGGCCGTGGTGGTCAACCAGGTCCGCCGCGGGCCCGTGCCCGGCGACCCCCGCCAGGAGATCGGCGACGCCCTCGAGCGGTTCGCCGGCCGCGGCGTGCACGGCTTCCTGCCCGCCGACCGCGGCGCCACCGACGCGGCGCTGGCCTCCGGGCGGACCCTGGCCGAGGTCGCCCCCGGCTCGCCTCTGAGAACCGGGCTGCGCACGATGGCCGCCGGGCTCGCCCGGGTGCCCGACCCCGCACCGGGACGGCGGCTCCTGCGCCGCCGCGCCGGCTGACCCTCCGCCCGGGCGGACCGTCCTGCCCCGCCCGGCTGGGGAGGGCGCCGACGCCGCCGTAGCGTGGACCCCCGAGCCGGAGGAGGACGATGGCCGAGCGGCTGAGCACCCTGGACGCGTCGTACGTGTACCTCGAGGACGCGGGCGCCCCGCTGCACGTCGCGGGCGTGCTCGTGCTCGAACCGGTCGAGGGCGGACTCGACGCCCTCGCCGAGCTCGTCGAGGCGCGGCTGCCGCTGGTGCCGCGCTACCGGCAGCGGGTCGTGCCGGTGCCCGGCCACCTGGCCAACCCGGTGTGGGCCGACGACCCGGACTTCGACGTCGCCTACCACGTGCGGCGCTCGGCGGTGCCGCGGCCCGGCACGCAGGCGCAGCTTCTCGACCTGGTCTCCCGGGTGACGTCGCGGCCGCTGGACCGCGCGCGGCCGCTGTGGGAGGTCTACCTCGTCGAGGGGCTGGCCGAGGGCCGGGTCGCCGTGGTGACCAAGACCCACCCCGCGCTCGTCGACGGGCTGGGCGCGGTCGACATCGCCCAGGTGCTGCTGGACACGACTGCGGACGCGCCGCTGCCCGCCGTCGACGACTGGGTCCCCGGCCGCGTGCCCGGGCCCGTCGAGCTGGTCCGGGACGCTCTCACCGAGTACGTCCAGCGGCCCACCGCGGTGCTGGAGAACGCCTGGTCGGCGGCCGGTGACCTGCGCTCGACGGTGGCCCGGGTGCGCAGTGCGGCCAGGGGGTTCGTCCGCGCCGCCGGGTCGGCCGTCGCCCCGCCACCGCACGGGCCGCTGAGCCGGACGGTCGGCAGCCAGCGGCGGGTCGCGGTCGCCCGCGCTGACCTCGACGACCTGAAGGCGATCCGCAAGGCGCACGGCGGCACGGTCAACGACGTCCTGCTCACCGTCCTGACCGGCGCGCTGCGCGACTGGTTGCTCTCGCGCGGGGAGCCGGTGCTCGCCTCGACCGTCGTGCGCGCGCTCGTGCCCGTCTCGCTGCAGGAGGAGCCGGGTGCCGCGGGCGGTGGGGTGTCGGCCCACCTCGTCGACCTGCCGGTCGGGGAGCCCAACCCGTGGGTGCGCCTGGCGCGGCTGGGCTACGCCATGCGCAGCGTGACCGACTCCGGGCGGTCGGTGCGGGCCAGCAGCCTCGTCGCGCTCACCGGGTTCGCCCCGCCGACGCTGCACGCGCTCGGCGCCCGTGCGGCCCGCGGTCTGTCGCGCCGGCTGTTCACGCTGGTGGTGACCAACGTCCCCGGACCGCAGGTGCCGCTGTACGCCGCGGGCAGCCGGATGCTGGAGGTCTTCCCGGTGGTGCCGCTGCTGGGCGGTCAGGCGCTGTCGGTCGGGATGACCAGCTACGACGGGCGGGTCCACGTCGGGCTCAACGCCGACCTCGACGGTGTCGGCGACGTCGAGGTGCTGGCCGACCTGCTCGAGCAGGAGGTCGCGGCGCTCGCCGAGTCCGTGCGCTGACCCGCGCGCCGCCTCCGGCCCGGCGGCGCGGGATACCGTCGCCTCCCCCCACCAGAGAGGAGCGGCCGCGTGCGGATCTACCTGCCGGCGACGACCAGCGTCCTGCGGCGACTGGTCGACGAGGGCCGGATCGGCGGACCGCACACGGCCTTCGCCGTGACCCCGGGACTGCGGGACTCCTACTCCCTCAGCGACGCCGCGTCCGACGTCGAGGAGCTCGAGTACGCGGCGCTGCTGGCCGCCGCCCGCGCCAGCCTCCGCCTGCTCGACGTGGACCCCACGGCCGCCCGCCGCCGCGTGGTGCTGGCCGCCGACGTGCCCGACACCTCGGTCACCCCGGTCGACGACGCCGACACCGACCCCGGTGCGGTCCGGGTGTCCGCCGACGTCACCCTCGCCGACGTCGCCAGCGCGCACGTCGACGGTGCCGAGGCCGAGGACGACGTGCGGGCGGCGGTCGCGGTGGTGCTGGAGGCCGACCTCGGCAGCGACGAGGCCCAGTTCGTCGTCGACCAGGCCGAGGGGCACGAGCTGGCCTGGTACGCGACCCAGGAGATCGGCCCCGCGCTGGAGCTCCTCTGAGCTCACGACCCGTCCCGGTGGCGGGCGACCTGCACCCGCCGGGCCGTGCCCGCGGTGACCAGCCAGCCGGAGCCGGGCCGGGCCGGGACCGGCGCCCGGGGCAGCCGGATGCCCAGCAGGTCGGCGTCCCCGGGGCCCGGGCAGAGCAGCAGCCCGCTGCGGCTGCGGCGCAGGTCGGCGACCGGCCCCCGGAAGGCACTGGAGAGCTCACCGGCGGTCCCGGCCGCGAGGACCACGACGTCGTGCTCGGCGAGGTCGGCGGCCGCCGCCGCGAGGACCGGCGCCTCGGGGAGCGCCCCCGCGTCGTCGAGGACCAGCACCCCCGGGCCGTCGGCGAGGCCGGCCAGCCAGGACCGCCAGCCGGCGACGTCGTCGGCGGCGAGCGGGGCGGTGCCGGGGAGGGCGGGACCGGCCGCGCGCCGGCTGCGGACCAGGCCGACGACGGGGATCCCGGCGCCGGACAGCGTGGTGGCCAGGGCCTGCAGCGTGGCCGTCCGGCCGCTGCGCGGGGGACCGACCACCAGCAGGCCCCCGCCGCGGCGCAGGTCGACGTGCAGCAGCGCCCCCTCGTCACCGCCCGGCCCCAGCGGCACCGCCGTCAGCGCCGCCCGGGCGCCGGCCGGCAGCGCGGGGTCGGCCGGCAGCTCGGGGATCCGCAGCGCCGTCGTCGCCGCGGGTGCCTGCGCCGGGCGGGGGCGCAGCGGGCGGGGGAGGGCGATGTGGCACTCGAGGGCGTCCTCGCCCAGGAGCGCCCGTCCCGGCGGCCGGTGTCCCGGTACCGCCCGGGCGGGCACGCCGGCCACGGCGTAGTCGGCGCGGTCGGGTAGCGGGAGCACCAGGCGGGTCCCCGCCGCGGCGGCCAGCCGGCCACCCGGGACGGCGCGGTCGGCGGTCACGACGCAGGTCAGGCCCACCGACGCGCCGTCGCGCGCCAGGCGCAGGAGGTCCGCCGAGCCCTGTCCGGGAACCGCCTCGTCGAGCTGGGCCAGCAGCGACTCGACGCCGTCGACCAGCAGCAGCACGACCGGGCCCGAGCCGCCCGGCGCGGCTCCGGCACGGCGGGCGGCGACCTCCTCGCCCAGTCGTGCCACCAGCCGGATGGTGCGCAGGGCGTCGGCCGCGCCGACCACGGTCCCGGTGTGCGGCAGCCCTGCCGCCGCCGCCCCGAGGGAGCCACCTGCGTGGTCGAGCACGTGGACGTGCAACCGGTCCGGCGGCAGGCGGTGGACAGCCTCGGCCAGCACCGTCCGCAGCAGGGTGGTGCGGCCGCTGCCGGGACCGCCGACGGCCAGCCAGGCGCCGCCGCGGTCGAGGTCGAGCACCAGCGGCTCCCGCGTCTGCCGGTCGGGCCGGTCGACCAGGCCGACGGGCAGGCGCGCCCCGCAGCCGGCGCCGTCCCCGTCGGGCACGGGCAGGTCGGCGACGGTCAGGGAGTCGGGCAGCGCGGGGTGCCACGGCCGGTGCGGCCGGCGGGTGCCCGACCGGGCGGCGGCGCGGGAGGCCGCCTCGGCGATGCGGGCGAGATCGGTGGGGCCGGGCACCGTGGGGTCGTCACCGGCGGGCGGGCCGGCGGCCGGTGGCCAGGGCCGGCGCCGGACGGCGGGCCCGGGCGCTGCCGCGGGCCCCAGCGCCACCCGCGCGGTCTGGAACGGCACCGGGCGGCCCGAGCCCACGCGCAGCAGCCCGCCGCCGGGCCGGTCGGCCGGGATCCGCGCCGCGTCCGGACTGCCGAGGACGTCGCGGGAGTCCGCCTCGTCGGTGGTGCGCAGGCACACCCGCAGCGAGCAGTTGGCCCGGATCTCCGGTGAGACGACCCCGCCGGGGCGCTGGGTCGCCAGGACCAGGTGCACGCCGAGCGAGCGGCCGCGCTGGGCGATGCCGACCAGCCCCGTGACGAACTCCGGCAGCTCCTCCGCGAGGCCGGCGAACTCGTCGACGACGATGACCAGCCGCGCCAGGTCCACCTCGTCGGGCAGCGCGCCGACGTCGCTCACGCCGGCCGCGGCGAGCAGCGCCTCCCGGCGGGTGAGCTCGGCGGTCAGCGAGCGCAGCGCCCGCCCGGTGGCCGCCGCGTCGAGGTCGGTCACCAGGCCCACGGTGTGCGGCAGCGCCGCGGCCTCGGCGAAGGCGGCACCGCCCTTGTAGTCGACGAGGAGGAACGCGCAGCGGTCCGGCGGGTGCGCCAGCGCCAGCCCGGCGACCAGTGTCTGCAGCAGCTCGGACTTCCCCGAGCCGGTGGTGCCGGCCACCAGGGCGTGCGGCCCGTCGCGGCACAGGTCCACCGCGACGACCCCGTCGCCGCCCAGTCCGAGGGGGACGGTGAGCGACGTCCGTCCCCGCGACCACGTCACCGGGACGCCGTCCCCGGCCGGTGCGCCTGCGGCCAGGTCCAGCAGGCGCACCGTCCGGGGCAGGGTCGCGGTGGCGCGGCCGGGGCTCAGGGCGGCGAGGTCGCGGGCCCACCGCCCCGCGACCGGCCGCGGCAGCCGGTCGACGACCAGCTCGCTCCGCGCGGTGCCGTCGCCCCGGTCGAGCAGGCCCGTGTCGCCGGTCTCCCCGCCGACCTGCAGCACGGCGCCGCCGGGGACCGGCAGCTCGTCGGCCCGCCGGCCGAGGGACAGCAGGACGGCGCCGGCGTCGCGGCAGCGGCACAGGGCGTCGCGCAGGGCGGCGCCCACCGGCCGGTCGACGACGAGCAGCAGGCGCCCGGGACCGTCCCGCGGCGCCGCCGGGCGGGCCGCCTCTCCCTGCCCCGCCACCCCGCCGAGCCAGGCGAGCAGCGCGTCCTCGTCCCGGCGGGCCGTGGCCGGCGACGGGCGGACGTGGACCGCCCCGGGTGCCACGTGCGGCAGCCACCGCGCCCACGCCCAGTCCGGCGCGCGCTCCGCCGTCGTGAGGAGCGCGAGGGCGACGTCCCCGGGCGGCAGCAGCGTGACCACCTGGGCGAGCACCCCGACCACCACGCCCAGCGCCGGTGCCCGCGGGCCGGTGACGCCCAGGGTCCCGGCGGCCCGGAGGTCGACCGCGACGGGCAGGCCGTCGGCGGGCTCGGCCTGCCGGCGGCCCTCCTCGACCCGGACCACCCGTGTCGTCCCCGGGCCGGTGCCCAGCCGCACCACCAGGGCGTCGGCGTCCCGGCCGGCGCGCGACCACAGCGGCGCGGTCCGCCGGCGGGCCGCGGTGGCCAGGGTGGCGAGGTCGGGACAGGCGCGGTGGGCCGCCCGGACGTCGGCCCGCACCGCCTCGGCCAGCCCGGCCCGGGCGGCGGCGAGCTCCGCGGTGTGGGTCGCCGCCGCGCGCCGGCGGGACCGGCGGCCGGACCACCGGTCCGCCGCCCACGTGCCGATAGCGACCAGCGGGGACAGCAGCGCGAAGAACAGGAACGTCGGGGTGGACAGCAGCCAGGCGAGCACCACCCCGGCGGCCGCGGGCAGGAGCACCGCGACCCAGGCCAGGCGGCGGTGGGGCGGCTCGTCGGGCGCGGCGGGCACGGCGACCTCCACCTCGGGGCGCTGCGCCGCCGGCGCGGCCCCCGGCCGCACGAGCCACCGCCCGCCGGAGCCGGGCCGCAGCCCCACCGGGACGTCCCGGGGACCAGCGACGGTCAGGGAGGTCGCGCCCAGGCGGAGCACGGCGCCCGGCCGCCAGGACACCGGGGCGCCGGTCAGCTCCTCGTCGTCGAGGCGGGTGCCGTTGGTGGAGCCGAGGTCGGCGACCGTGGTCCCGCCGGCACCGACGTCGAGCCGGGCGTGCCGGCGGGAGACGCCCGGGTCGGGGAGGGGCAGCGTGGCGTCGGCGCCGCGGCCCAGGACGTGCCGGCCGCTGGCCAGGCCGGCCGTCGTGCCCGCCGCGGGCCCGCCGACGACGTGCAGCTCCAGCGGGCTCGGCGCCGGCCGCTCGTCACGTGGTGCGGGACGGCCGAGACCGAGGACAGCGCCGTGCGCGAGGGAGGCCGAGCGGAGCGGCAGGTCGGCGGGGAGCGCGGTGCTGCCCGACCACAGCGACGCCCGTGGGACGCCGAGGGCGGTGGCGAGGGCGGGCAGCACCGCGGCCAGCCGGTCGCCGTCGGCGGCGCGGACCTCGACGTCGACGGCACCCTCGGGACCGACCACGGTCCAGCAGCGCGGCGCGACGTCGGCAGGTGGGGGAGCGGACACGCGCCGACCGTCGCGGCCCCACCCCGGTCGCGGCGCCGGGTCCCGGCGGATGTGGACACCACCCCCGCCTGTGGACGGCAGCGGGGCCGCCGTGCGCGACCGGCCCTAGCGTCCGCAGCCGATCCCGGGAGGTGCCCGGGACGGACGGGAGGACCCACGTGAAGGTCGACATCGCCACCCTGCAGTCGATGGCCGGGCAGTGCCAGGCCGAGGCGGCCGAGACGACGGCGCGGCACGCCACGCTGTCGAGCAGCGTCACCGCCTCGGTGCTCGACGGCTGGACCGACAGCCAGGCGGCCGTGCAGTTCAGCGCGCTCTACGAGCAGTGGCGCGCCTCGGCCCAGTCGGTCAGCGACGCCCTCACCGGGATGGGGAGCCTGCTCGGCGCGGTCGCCGCCTCGTACCAGCAGCACGAGGCCGACGTCGCCGCCCGCATCGGCGCGCTGGTCTGAGCCGCGCTCAGCCCGGCGGGGCGGCGGGGAGGCCGCGGGCCCCTCGCCGCCCGGCCCGCCGGCGCACCTCGGCGACCAGGTCGGGGAACCGCTCCCACGGCAGGATCGACAGGATGGCGACGCAGTGCGGCAGGAAGATGATCCGCAGCCCGCCGAAGACCATCAGGTGGAACCCGAGCAGGAAGACCACCAGCGCCACCCGCGCCCGGTCCGAGCGCACCAGCAGCACCAGCGGCGCCGCGAACTCCAGCAGCAGCATCGACCACTGCACGGCCGTGAGCAGGCCGGGCACGTCGAGCGTCCACTCCGACAGGACCGTGCCGCGGCGGACGACGGCGCGGGTGATGGTCGAGCCGGTCGCCCAGTCCCAGCCGCCGAAGCGCACCTTCGCCCAGGCGGCCAGGAAGTAGGTGAGCACCACGGTGACGAACACCGCGGTCATCGCCCAGCCGGCGGCCTCCGACGACCGGCGGTCCCGCCAGCGGGCCACGCCGACCGTGGGCAGCACGGCGAGCGCGACGAGGTAGGCGATGCGGTCGTGGTCGACCTTGCCGTAGCTCATCGCGATGACCATCCACTCGAGGTAGAGGAGGAACACCGCGGAGCCGAGCAGACGGGGGGCGCGACCGGTGGCGGCGGCCAGCGCGGTGGCCACCAGCGCCCACTGGACGACGTGCACGACGGTCGAGGTCGGGACGGGCAGCGGCAGCAGCTGCCCGATCACCAGGGGCTGGTAGTAGGCGGTCGGGACGTCGGCGTGCGCGCCCACCCAGGCGGTGGTGAGGAAGACGTCGACCGGCACGAACAGGTAGGCGATGGTGCGGAACACCGCGACGCGCGCCAGTGGCACCGGCCGGGTCCAGAACCCGCGCACGGCGCCGCCCACCCTGCGCAGGGCGCCGCGGACCCCGTGACGGGACGCCGCGGCCGGCGGTGCGGGCGGGGGCAGGGTGGCGCTCACGGGCCGACCTCCAGCTCCTGCTCGACGAGGACCCGGTCGGTCCACGCGCCGGTCGCCTCGCCGTCGACGAGCTCGAAGCGGCGCTGCACCACCTGCACCCCGACCAGCTCCGGGCCGCCGGGGTGGTGCTCGGCGTAGGTGTCGGCCAGCAGCACCAGCAGCGAGGGGTCGTCGACCAGCCGCGGGAGCTGGCCCTCGAACTCGGCGCGGCGCAGCCCGACCTCGCCGCCGGACAGCCGCACCTCCCGGCCGTCGCCGGTCAGGCCGACGACGCGGGTGGAGACGACCGGCGCGTCGTTGTCGGCGCGGGTCGAGTACATCTTGAACGGGCCGAACGGGAAGTGGGCGTCGGTGCCCCACAGCGTCCCGGCCAGCAGCAGGGCCAGGACCACGAGCGTGGCGGCCAGGCGGGTGCGGCGCCCGGCGGGGGACAGCACGACGACGTCGCCCTCCGCGGGGTCACCGGCGCGGAGCGGGTGGACCACCCGGGCATCGTAGGATCGGCGGCCGTCCAGATGGGTCACCGACGCCGCGTGGTGGGCAGCGGGCCGCACCGCGCCCGGGAGGCCCGTCGCGCGTGCGCCCGTCCCCGCCACCGCACGACGACGTCGGGAGCGCACACGTGCAGTTCGGCCGGTACTACGAGGAGTTCGAGGTCGGCGCGGTCTACAAGCACTGGCCGGGCAAGACCGTGACCGAGTACGACGACCACCTGTTCTGCCTGATCACGATGAACCACCACCCGCTGCACCTGGACAGCCACTACGCGGCCGAGACCACGGAGTTCGGGGAGAACGTCGTCGTCGGCAACTACGTGTACTCGCTGCTGCTGGGCATGAGCGTCCCCGACGTCTCGGGCAAGGCGATCGCGAACCTGGAGGTCGAGTCGCTGCGCCACGTGGCGCCGACCTTCCACGGCGACACGATCTACGGCGAGACGACGGTGCTGGACAAGACCGAGTCGCGCTCGCGCGACGACCGCGGCGTGGTGCACGTCGAGACCATCGGCTACAAGCAGGACGGCACGGTCGTGTGCGTCTTCCGCCGCAAGGTCATGGTGCCCAAGCGCTCCTACGGCGAGGCCCGCGGGGGTGAGCAGCCCGGCCGCCCGGAGCCGGCGCCGCGCTCCTGACCGGACCGGCGCGCTGCCCGGCCGGTCAGGCCGGCAGCGCGCCCCAGCCGCGCAGCGTCTCCAGCAGCCGCGGCGTGCAGGCCAGCCGGTCGAGGTCGGCCGGGCCGGCGAACACCACCGCGTCCGCGTCGTCGCCGGGCACGGGCTCGGCCCGCGGGTCGGTGAGCGTGCACCCGAAGTCGACGACGTCGTAGACGACGCCGTCGCCGGGGATCTGCACCCGCCCGACCTCCGCGCCGACGCGGACCCGCAGCCCGGTCTCCTCGCGGACCTCCCGCGTCACCGCGGCGGCGAGGGACTCACCCGGCTCCACCCGCCCGCCGGGCACCGACCACAGCCCGCGACCGGGGGCGTTGCGCCGGCGGACCAGCAGCAGCCGGCCGGCGTCGTCGAGCACCACCGCGCCCACGCAGGCCACCGTCGCGGCACCCTCCGGAGCCGGGGGAGGAGGCGCGGAGGACACCCGAGCACAGTACGGCGGCCGGGCCCGGCACGGTCGGCCCGCGCTTGACGTGAGCCGCGCGTGACAGGACGGTGTTCTGCGATGAGCGCCTCCCCGGTCTGCCCTCGCTGTGGCGAGCCGCTGGTCGTGCGCCCCGGGGACTCGGCCGTGGCGTGGTGCCACCTGCACGGCGCGGTCACCCCGCTGCACCACACGACGCTCATCGCGCACGACGCCATCGCCGCGGTCACCGCCGACGCGCGCGTCCCCGCGTGGGTGCCCGACCCGATGCCGACGGGCTGGTCGGTCACCGGCCTGGCCTGGGGCGGGGAGCCGGGCGCGCGGGCGATCGTGGTCGGCTGCGCCGGCCCGGCGCCGCTGGGCGGGTCGGCCGAGATGGTCCTGGTGGCCGAGGAGCCGGGCATGGGTGTGGGCTGCGGCTACGCGGGCCTGCCCGGTCTCGACCCCGGCGACGTCATCACCGGGCCGTCGTCGGCGTCGGTCGAGGCCGCCGGGCAGCACGCCCCGCTGTGGGCGGTTCCCACCTCCGACGACCGGGCCGCCTTCGTCGGCGAGGCCTACGGCGTGTGGCTGTGGCTGGTGACCTGGCCGATGTCGGCCGGCTGGCTGCTCGTCGAGCCGCGGCGGCTGCTGGACCTGCGCGAACGGCTCTACCCCGACCTGCCGCTGGGCCCGCCGAGCGAGCACCTGCTGCCGGGGGAGTGAACGGCCGGCGCCGACCCGGCGTGTCCGGCAGGCGCCCGGTGGTGCCTGTGTTACCCATGGGACCGGCCTCCGGGCCGATCCGTGCGGGCACCGCGCCCGCCGGTCCGAGCGCATCCCCGGAGGTGACGGTGAACCTGAAGAAGGTCCTCGTCTGGTTGGCCATCGCCTTCGTCGTCTGGTACGTCATCCAGCAGCCGGAGTCCTCGGCGGAGATGGTGAAGAGCGCCGGTGAGGCCCTCGGGGAGGCCGCCTCGTCCATCGCCGCCTTCGTCACCTCGCTCGTCTAGGCGGCCGTGACCGGCCCGGCCGACGGCCGCCCGCCGCAGTGGGCCAAGGACGCCGCCAAGTACCTGCTCCCCGGCGAGCAGGCCGTCGTCGCCACCCGCCGCCACTGGGCGGTGCTGCTGGCGCCGGCCGCCCGGACGCTGCCGGTGCTGGTGGTCGGCGTGTGGGTGCTCACCCTCGACCCGGACAACCGGGTGTCGGCCACCGTCGGGCTCGCCGTCGTGCTCGGCGCGCTCGGCACGTTCGCGCTGCGCGCCGGCGAGTGGTGGATGCGCCACTTCATCGTCACCCGCCGCCGGGTGCTGCTGACCTCGGGGATCATCGCGCGCACCGTCACCCTGCTGCCGCTGCGCCGGATCACCGACCTGACCTGGAAGGAGACGGTGCTGGGCCAGGTGCTCGGCTACGGCACCTTCCGCTTCGAGTCCGCCGGCCAGCAGCAGGCGCTGTCCCAGATCACCTTCCTGCCGCGCGCCGACCTGCTCTACCGGGAGGTCAGCGGGCTGCTGTTCGGCAGCGACTGGGGCAGCGGCGGCGACGACGAGGGCAACCCCGAACCGCCCGCCGACGAGCGGCCGCAGCGCGACACCCAGCCGATCCCCGGCGCTCCGCGGCAGGACCCTCCCGCCGCGCCCCGCTGAGGCCCCGCGCGGCCGGCCCGCCGCTGGGGGAGGCTGGACGCCGATGCTGATCGACCTGCACACCCACTCGTCGGTCTCCGACGGCACCGACACCCCGGCCGCGCTGGTGGCCACCGCCCGCGCCGCCGGCCTCGACGTCGTGGCGCTCACCGACCACGACACCACCGCCGGGTGGGCGGCCGCCGCCGCGGCCCGCCCGCCCGGGCTGACCGTCGTCCCCGGCCTGGAGCTGTCCTGCCGCTGGTTCCCCGCCGACCGGCCGCCGGTCAGCGTGCACCTGCTCGCCTACCTGTTCGACCCGGCCCACCCCGCGCTGGCCGAGGAGCTCGCCCGGCTGCGCGCCGAGCGCCTCAGCCGCGGCGAGCGGATCGTCACCGGGCTCGCCGCGGCCGGGTACCCGGTCGCGTGGGAGCGGGTGGTCGAGACCTCCGGCGGCGGGGTGGTCGGCCGGCCGCACGTGGCGCGGGCGCTGGTCGACGCCGGCGTCGTCGCGTCGGTGGACGAGGCGTTCGCGACCCTGCTGCACCACCGCAGCCCGCACCACGTGCCCAAGGCCGACACCGACGTCCGGCACGGCATCGCGCTGGTCCGCGCGGCCGGCGGCGTGCCGGTCTTCGCCCACGGGCTGGCCACCCGCCGGGGCCGGGTGGTCGACGACGCCGCGATCGCCGCGATGGCCGACGCGGGACTGCTGGGCCTGGAGGTCGACCACCCCGACCACAGCCCGGCCGAGCGCGCCCACCTGCGCGGGCTGGCGCGTGAGCTCGGCCTGCTCACCACCGGGTCCAGCGACTACCACGGCACCAACAAGACGACGCCCATCGGCGCCTGTACCACCGACCCCGGACAGTTCGAGGCGCTGCTCGCCGCGGCCACGGGGAGCGCGCCGTTCACCGATCGGCACGGGAACGGGCCCTCCGGCGGCTAGCGTGGCCGGCATGGGAGGCGAGCAGCTGGAGATGCCGGGCATGCCGCGGCGGCTGTTCTCCGCCACGCCGAGCAAGCTGGCGACGTTCGCCGACTGCCCGCGCCGCTACCGGCACGCCTACGTCGACCGCCCGACGCCACCCAAGGGCCCGCCGTGGGCCCACAACACGGTCGGCTCGGCGGTGCACGCGGCGCTGCGCTCGTGGTGGGACGCACCGCGCGGGCGCCGCACCGCCGTCGCCGCGCGCCAGCTCCTCCACGGCGTCTGGTCCGACACCGGCTTCCGCGACGCCGAGCAGTCCGCGCGGTGGCGCGCCCGCGCGGCCGGCTGGCTCACCGACTACCTCGCCGGCGTCGACCCCGACGACGAGCCGGTGGGCCTGGAGCGGCAGGTCGCGGCCACCACCTCGGCGCTGGCGCTGTCGGGCCGCGTCGACCGGATCGACCAGCGGGGCGAGGAGCTCGTCGTCGTCGACTACAAGACCGGCCGGGTGCCCAGCACCGAGGACGAGGCACGCGGCTCACCGGCGCTGGCGTTCTACGTCCTGGGCGTGCAGCGCACGCTGCGCCGGCCCTGCCGCCGCGTCGAACTCCACCACCTGCCCTCGGGCACGGTGGCGGCGTTCGAGCACACCGAGCGGTCGCTGGCCAACCACGTCCGGCGGGCCGAGGACGTCGCCGCCGACATCGGCGCCGCCACCCGGCGGCTCGAGGACGGCGTGCACCCCGACGAGGCGTTCCCCACGGTGACCGGCCGGCAGTGCGGCTGGTGCGACTTCCGGCCCAGCTGCGCCGCCGGGCGGGCCGCCACGCCGTCGCGGGAGACGTGGAGCTTCCTGCCGGAGGACGAACCCGCCGAGGTCGGCGCGGAGGTCTAGCTGTACTGACCGGGGAGGTTGGTCAGGCGGCTGATAGGTGGATGGCCGCCGATGCCGGTGTGGGGCCGGTGGTGGTTGTAGGCGTGCAGCCAACCAGGAAAGGCCGCGCGGCGGTCGGCCTCGCTGGT
>NZ_JBJGYI010000028.1:0-70113 GCF_054049915.1 Geodermatophilus sp. SYSU D00766 | reverse complement strand
GGGTGGCGGGGTCGACCTTCGTGCACTGCCCGGAGTACACCAGCGTCTTCTCCGCGAACGCGCCGATGCCCAGCGCCGGCGACAGCGCGGTGCCGTCGGCCAGCGTCATCTGCTGGGCGGCGTTGTGCGTGTCGAAGCAGTACTGGAGTTGCCCCTTGAGGCAGGCGCGGCACTGCCCGCAGACGGCCCGCCAGTTCAGGACCACGAAGTCGCCGACGGCGACGTTGGTGACGCCCTCGCCGACGGCGGAGACGACGCCGGCGGCCTCGTGGCCGAGCAGGAACGGGTACTCGTCGTTGATGTTGCCGTCGCGGTAGTGCAGGTCGGTGGCGCAGACCCCGCAGGCCTGGACGTCGACCACCGCCTCCCCGGGCCCGGGATCGGGGACGACGATCGTCTCGACGCTCACCGGGGCACCCTTGCTGCGGGCGACGACGCCCCTCACCTCGTGGGCCATGGCTGGATCTCCTCTCGGGGGATGCGGACGCAGGAGCAGCGGTCGACCACCGCGACGGTGGACCCGGCCGCGGCGGGGTCCCCGGGACATCGACCGCCCGGTCCCCTTGACCCCTGCCCGGCGGCCACCCTAGTGTGTTCGACGATTGATATACCAGTCCTCTGCGTCATTCCATGACAGAAGGGACGTCGGCATGGTCGTCCAGATCCCCGAGGCTCCGCCGGCCTCGACCGCGCCCGCCCGCGGGCTCGACCGGTCGCTCGCCGACGCCGACCCGGAGGTCTTCGAGGCGATCTCCGCCGAGCTGGTCCGGCAGCAGAGCACGCTGGAGATGATCGCCAGCGAGAACTCCGCCCCCGTCGCGGTCATGCAGGCCCAGGGCTCGGTGCTGACGAACAAGTACGCCGAGGGCTACCCGGGCCGGCGGTACTACGGCGGCTGCGAGCACGTCGACGTCGTCGAGCAACTGGCCATCGACCGGCTGACGGCGTTGTTCGGAGCCGAGTACGCCAACGTGCAGCCGCACTCCGGCGCGCAGGCCAACGCCGCGGCGATGTCGGCTCTCCTGCAGCCCGGCGACACCATCCTGGGGCTGGACCTGGCGCACGGCGGCCACCTGACCCACGGGATGCGGCTGAACTTCTCCGGGAGGCTCTACGACGTCGCGGCCTACCACGTGCGGCCGGGTGACCACCGCGTGGACATGGCCGAGGTCGAGCGGCTGGCCCACGAGCGGCGGCCCCGGCTGATCGTCGCGGGCTGGTCGGCCTACCCGCGGCACCTGGACTTCGCCGGGTTCCGGCGGATCGCCGACGAGGTCGGCGCCCACCTCATGGTCGACATGGCCCACTTCGCCGGGCTCGTCGCCGCCGGGCTGCACCCGTCGCCCGTCCCGCACGCCCACGTGGTCACCTCGACCACCCACAAGACCCTCGGCGGCCCGCGCGGCGGCGTCATCCTCGCCACCGCCGACCTGGCCAAGAGGTTCAACTCGTCGGTCTTCCCCGGCCAGCAGGGCGGGCCGCTCGAGCACGTGATCGCGGCCAAGGCCGTCGCCTTCAAGCTGGCCGGCGAACCGGCGTTCCGGGAGCGGCAGGAGCGCACGCTCGCCGGCGCCCGGATCCTGGCCGACCGGCTGCTGGCGCCCGACTCGCGCGCGGCGGGCATCGACGTGGTCAGCGGCGGCACCGACGTCCACCTCGTCCTGGTGGACCTGCGCGGGTCGGAGCTCGACGGCCGGCAGGCCGAGGACCGCCTGCACGCCATCGGCATCACCGTCAACCGCAACGCGGTCCCGTTCGACCCCCGCCCGCCGATGGTCAGCTCCGGTGTCCGCATCGGCACCCCGGCCCTGGCGGCCCGCGGCTTCGACGTCGACGACTTCGCCGAGGTCGCCGACGTCATCGCCACCGCGCTGCGGCCCGAGGTGGACGAGGCGCAGCTGGCCGGGCTCCGCGGGCGGGTCACCCGGCTGGCCGGCCGCCACCCGCTCTACCCCGACCTGACGGAGGTCGCCCGATGAGTCCCCGCACCCCGGGCGCGGACCTGCCCGAGCACCCCGACGCCCTGTGGCGGAACCCCGAGCCGAAGCGCTCGTACGACGTCGTCATCGTCGGCGGCGGCGGGCACGGCCTGGCCACCGCGCACTACCTGGCGAAGAACCACGGCATCACCGACGTCGCCGTCCTGGAGAGGGGCTGGCTGGCCGGCGGCAACATGGCCCGCAACACCACGATCATCCGGTCCAACTACCTGTGGGACGAGAGCTCGGCGATCTACGAGCACTCCCTGCAGCTGTGGGAGGGGCTGGAGGAGGACCTCGGCTACCCGATCCTGTTCAGCCAGCGCGGCGTCCTGAACCTCGCGCACACGCTGCAGGACGTCCGGGACAGCGTGCGGCGGGTGGAGGCCAACAAGCTCAACGGCGTCGACGCCGAGTGGCTGGAGCCCGACGAGGTCCGCAAGGTCTGCCCGATCGTCAACACCTCGACCGACATCCGCTACCCGGTGCTGGGCGCCACCTACCAGCCGCGCGCCGGGATCGCGAAGCACGACTACGTCGCCTGGGGCTTCGCCCGCCGGGCTGACCAGGCGGGGATCGACCTCGTGCAGGACTGCGAGGTCACCGGCTTCACCACCGACGGCGACCGGGTCACCGGGGTGCGCACCACCCGCGGCACGATCGCCGCCGGCACCGTCGTCCTCTGCGCGGCCGGCCACACCTCGGTGCTCACCGACATGCTCGGCATCCGGGTGCCGATCCAGAGCCACCCGCTGCAGGCGCTGGTCTCCGAGCTGCTCGAGCCGGTGCACCCCACGGTGGTCATGTCCAACGCCGTCCACGTGTACGTCTCCCAGGCGCACAAGGGCGAGCTGGTCATGGGCGCCGGCATCGACGCCTACAACGGCTACGGCCAGCGCGGCGCCTTCCACGTCATCGAGCGGCAGATGGCCGCCGCCGTCGAGCTCTTCCCGGTGTTCGCGCGGGCGCACCTGCTGCGCACCTGGGCCGGGATCGTCGACACCAGCCCCGACGCCTCGCCGATCGTGGGCCGGACCGGTTACGACGACCTCTACCTCAACTGCGGGTGGGGGACCGGCGGGTTCAAGGCCACGCCCGGCATCGGCTGGGCCCTGGCGCACACCGTCGCCCACGGCGAGCCGCACCCCACCGTGGCGCCGTTCGGCCTCGACCGCTTCGTCACCGGCGCGCTCGTCGACGAGCACGGCGCCGCCGCCGTCGCCCACTGACCCCCTGCCTCCCGAGCTCCAGGAGTCCACCGTGCAGCTCATCCCGTGCCCGTGGTGCGGCCCTCGGGAGGAGGTCGAGTTCTCCTACGGGGGGCAGGCCGGCGTCCCGTACCCGGCCGATCCCGCGTCTCTCACCGACGAGCAGTGGGCCCACTACGTCTTCTTCCGGGACAACCCCAAGGGCCGCTTCGCGGAGCGCTGGAACCACACCGCCGGCTGCCGCCGCTGGTTCACCGCCGTCCGCGACACCGCCACCTACCGCTTCGAGCGGGCCTCCCGCCCCGACGACACCGAGCCGGTGACCCCGTGACGAGTCCCTTCCGCACCGCCGAGGGCGGCCGCGTCGACCGCACCACCACCCTCGAGTTCACCTTCGACGGCCAGGCGTTCACCGGCCACCCCGGCGACACGCTCGCCTCGGCGCTGCTCGCCGCCGGCCGGCACTCGATCGCCACGAGCACCTCGCTCGGCCGGCCGCGCGGCATCGCCGCGGCCTGGGCCGAGGACCCGGGCGGCCTGGTGCAGGTCGAGGAGCCCTTCCCCGAGCCGATGCTCCTGGCCACCACCGTCGAGCTCGCCGACGGGCTGGTCGCGCACGGTCTGCCGGGTCAGGGCCGCCTCGCCGACGTCCCCGACTCCGCCCGCTACGACGCCGTCCACCACCACGCCGACGTGCTCGTCGTGGGTGCCGGCCCGGCGGGCCTGGCCGCCGCCCTGACCGCCGCCCGCGCCGGGGCCCGCGTCGCGCTGGTCGACGAGCAGTCGGAGGCCGGGGGGTCGCTGCTGGGCAGCACCGACCGGCTCGACGGCGCCCCGGCCCTGGAGTGGGTGGCCGCGGCGGTCGCCGAGCTGGCCGCGCACCCGGAGGTGTTGCACCTGCAGCGGACCACCGCGTTCGGCAGCTACGACGACGGCTTCGTCCTCGCCCTGGAGCGGCGCACCGACCACCTCGGCGCCGCCGCGCCCCGGCACGTCTCCCGCCAGCGGGTGTGGCGGATCCGAGCCCGCTCGACCGTCGTCGCGACCGGGGCCCACGAGCGCCCGGTCGTCTTCGCCGACAACGACCGCCCGGGCACCATGCTCGCCGGTGCCGCCCGGACGTTCCTGCACCGCTACGGCGTGCTGCCCGGCCGCGAGGCCGTCGTGTTCACCACGAACGACAGCGCCTACGACGCCGCCCTCGACCTGTCCCGAGCCGGTGTGCGGGTGCAGGCCGTGGTCGACGCCCGCCCCGACGGGTCGCCGCACCGTCAGCAGGAGTGCGAGCGCGCCGGCATCCGCGTGCTGTCCGGCGCCGTCGTCACCGGCACCCGCGGCGAGCAGCGGGTCACCCACGCCCTCGTCGCCCCGTTCACCGACGGCGAGGTCGGGGCGTCCAGCGCGATCCCGTGCGACCTGCTGCTGGTCAGCGGCGGCTGGAACCCGGCGGTGCACCTGTTCAGCCAGGCCCGCGGCCGGCTGCGCTACGACGAGGACCTCGGCGCGTTCGTCCCGGGGGAGCAGCTCGACGGCCTGGCCGTGGCCGGCTCGGCCGCCGGCGTCCTCGACCTGGCCGGCTGCCTGGCCGACGGGCAGCGGCAGGCCCGCGTGGCACTGACCGCCCTGGCGGTCGCCCCGGCGGGGGAGGACCGGCTGCCCGCCGCCCCGGAGCCCGTCGCCCCGATCGCGCCCCTGGTGCTGTGGCGGGTGCCGGACACCTCCGGCGCCGAGGGGACCACCTCGTTCGTCGACCTGCAGCGCGACGCCACGGTCGCCGACATCACCCGCGCGGTCGGCGCCGGCCTGCGCTCGATCGAGCACGTCAAGCGGTACACGACCATCGGGACCGCGCACGACCAGGGCAAGACCTCCGGCGTCCTCACCTCCGGCATCACCGCCGAGCTGCTCGGGATCCCGGTGTCCGACACCGGCACCACCACGTTCCGGCCGCCCTACACCCCGGTCGCCTTCGCCGCGCTGGCCGGCCGCGACCGCGGCCGCCTGTTCGACCCCGAGCGGGTCACCGCCCTGCACGGGTGGCACGTCGCGGCCGGGGCGGTCCTCGAGGACGTCGGCCAGTGGAAGCGGCCCCGCTACTACCCGCGGCCCGGAGAGGACATGGAGGCCGCGGTCCTGCGCGAGTGCGCCGCCGTCCGCACCGGCGTCGGGATCCTCGACGGCTCCACCCTCGGCACGATCGACGTCCAGGGCCCCGACGCCGCCGTCCTGCTCGACCGGCTCTACACGAACCTGATCAGCAGCCTCCAGGTCGGCTCGGTCCGCTACGGCGTCATGTGCGGCGTCGACGGCATGGTCATCGACGACGGCACGGTGCTGCGCATCGCGGACGACCGCTTCCTCGTCCTGACCACCACCGGCGGCGCGGCGAAGGTCCTCGACTGGATGGAGGAGTGGCTGCAGACCGAGTGGCCCGACCTGCGGGTGCACTGCACGTCGGTCACCGAGCAGTGGGCCACCTTCCCCGTCGTCGGCCCGCGCTCCCGCGACGTCATCGGGGCCGTCTTCCCCGACGTCGACGTCGCCAACGAGGCGTTCCCGTTCATGACCTGGCGGGACACCAGCCTCGAGGGCGTGCCGGTCCGGCTGGCCCGGATCAGCTTCTCCGGCGAGCTCGCCTTCGAGGTCTACGTCAGCCCCTGGTACGCCGTCGCCGTCTGGCAGCGGCTGCTCGAGGCGGGCCGGCCGCACGGCATCACGCCCTACGGCACGGAGACGATGCACGTGCTCCGCGCGGAGAAGGGCTACCCGATCATCGGGCAGGACACCGACGGCACCGTCACCCCGCACGACCTGGGCATGGCGTGGGCGGTCTCGAAGAAGAAGCCCGACTTCGTCGGCAAGCGCAGCTTCTCGCGGCCGGCCAACGCCGACCCGCTGCGCAAGCAGCTGGTCGGGCTGCTCCCCGTGGACCGGCGGACGGTGCTGCCCGAGGGGTCGCAGATCGTGGAGTTCCGCGCCGACGGCGAGCTGCCGCCCCCGCCGGTCCCGATGCTCGGCCACGTCACGTCGAGCTACCGCAGCGCCGAGCTCGCCCGGCCCTTCGCCCTGGCCCTGGTCAAGGGCGGCCGGGAGCGCATCGGCGACACCGTCCACGTGCCCGTGAACGGCACCCTCGTCCCGGTCGAGGTCACCGGGTCGGTGCTGGTCGACCCCGAGGGAGCCCGTCGCGATGGCTGAGCTGCTGCGCACCCACCCGCTGGAGGCGTGGGCCGCCGCCTTCGCGCGACTGCCCGACACCGTCGGCGTCACCGTCGAGCCGTTCGTCGCGACGGTCGACGTCCGGCTCGGCGCGGTCGGCGCCGAGGCGTCGGCGGCGCTCGGCGTCGAGCTGCCGACGGCGCCCGACACGTGGGTGCCGGCCGGCAGCGGGCGGGCCGTCTGGCTCGGCCCCGACGAGTGGCTGCTGACCAGCACCACGGAGGCGCCCGAGGAGCTCGAGGCCCGCGTCCGCGCCGCCGTCCTCCCGCTGGGCGGCTCGGCGACGGACGTCTCCGCCCAGCGCACCGGCCTCCGGCTGACCGGCGCCCGGGTGCGCGACGTCCTGGCCAAGGGCTGCGCGATCGACCTGCACCCCCGCGTGTCCGGCCGCGGTCGCAGCGCGCAGACCACGCTCGGCCGGGCCGGGGTCGTGCTGCTGGCCCTCTCCGACGACGGCGACGACCACGTCGTCCTCGTCCGGTCCTCCTTCGCCGGCTACCTCGCCGACTGGCTGCTCGACGCGGCCCTCGAGTTCACCCCCACCACCGCCCGTCAGGAGTAGAGCCATGTCCACCACGCCTCGTGTGGTCGTCATCGGAGCGGGGATCGTCGGCGCCAACCTGGCCGACGAGCTGACCGCCCGTGGCTGGGACCGCGTCACCGTGGTCGACCAGGGGCCCCTCCCGCTGACCGGGGGCTCCACGTCGCACGCGCCCGGGCTGGTCTTCCAGACCAACGCCTCCAAGACCATGACCGCGTTCGCCGGCTACACGGTCGAGAAGTTCCTCGGCCTCGACGTCGACGGCGCCTGGTGCTTCAACCAGGTCGGCGGCCTGGAGGTCGCCACCACGCCGGAGCGGCTCGCCGACCTGCACCGCAAGCAGGGCTGGGCCACCTCCTGGGGCGTCGAGGCGCAGGTGGTCGACGTCGACGAGTGCGTGCGGCTGCACCCGCTGGTCGACCCCGACCGCATCCTCGGCGGCCTGCACATCCCGAGCGACGGCCTGGCCAAGGCGTCCCGCGCGGTCGTCGCGCTCGCGCGCCGCGCCGAGGCACGGGGCGCCCGCTTCCGGGGCTCGACCCGGGTGACCGGCATCGAGCAGGCCGGCGGCCGGGTGACCGGCGTCCGCACGCCGGACGGGGTCATCCCCGCCGACGTCGTCGTCTCCTGCGCCGGCTTCTGGGGACAGGAGCTCGGCGCGATGGTCGGCATGGCCGTCCCGCTGCTGCCGCTGGCCCACCAGTTCGTCTGGACCGGCCAGGTGCCCGACCTGGTCGGTCGCAACGACGAGCTCACCGAGGCGAGCCTGCCGATCCTGCGCCACCAGGACCGGGACCTGTACTACCGGGAGCGCGCCGACCGCCTGGGCATCGGCTCCTACGCCCACCGGCCGATGCCGGTCGACCTGCGCGAGCTGCCCCAGGGGGACGGCGTGCGGGAGTCGTCGATGCCCTCGATGCTGCCCTTCACCGAGGAGGACTTCGCCCCGGCCTGGGAGGAGAGCCGGCTGCTGCTGCCCTCGCTGCGCGCCTCGAAGATCGACACCGGCTTCAACGGGGTCTTCTCCTTCACCCCCGACGGCGGCCCGCTCATCGGGGAGTCGCGGGACGTGGCCGGCTTCTGGATCGCCGAGGCGGTCTGGGTGACCCACTCCGCCGGGGTCGGCCGGGCGGTCGCCCAGCTCCTCGTCGACGGCCGCTCCGAGGTCGACCTGCACGGCTGCGACGTGCACCGCTTCGAGGACGTCCAGCTCGCCCCGGAGTACGTCAGCGAGACCTCCCAGCAGAACTTCGTCGAGGTCTACGACGTCGTCCACCCGCTGCAGCCGCGGCTGTCCCCGCGTGACCTGCGGGTCAGCCCCTTCCACGCCCGGCAGCAGGAGCTCGGCGCGGTCTTCCTCGAGGCCGCCGGCTGGGAGCGGCCGCACTGGTACGAGGCCAACGCACCCCTGCTGGACGAGCTGCCCGCGGAGTGGGTGCCGCCGGAGCGCGACGCCTGGGCCGGGCGGTTCTGGTCCCCGATCGCGGCGGCCGAGGCGTGGCGGACCCGCACCTCCGTGGCCCTCTACGACATGACGCCGCTCAAGCGCCTCGAGGTCAGCGGCCCCGGCGCCCTGGCCCTGCTGCAGCGGCTGACGACCGGCGAGATGGACAAGTCCGTCGGGTCGGTGACCTACACGCTCGCCCTCGACGGGGCCGGCGGCATCCGCAGCGACCTCACCGTGGCCCGGCTGGGGGAGCAGCTGTTCCAGGTCGGCGCCAACGGTCCCCTCGACCACGACCTCCTGCTGCGCGAGGCGCCGGACGACGGCAGCGTGCAGGTCCGCGACGTCACCGGCGGCACCTGCTGCATCGGCCTGTGGGGTCCGCGCGCCCGCGACCTCGTGCAGCGGGTCAGCGCCGACGACTTCACCAACGACGGGCTCAGGTACTTCCGCGCGAAGCGGGCCCGGATCGGGGGAGTGCCGGTCACGGCGATGCGGCTGTCCTACGTCGGCGAGCTCGGGTGGGAGGTCTACACCGGCGCCGACCACGGTCAGCGGCTGTGGGACGTGCTGTGGCGGGCGGGCCAGGACCTCGGCGTGATCGCCGCGGGACGGGCGGCGTTCACCAGCCTCCGCATGGAGAAGGGCTACCGCGCCTGGGGCCACGACATGACCACCGAGCACGACCCGTACGAGGCGGGTCTCGGGTTCGCCGTCCGCACGCAGAAGCAGGGGTACGTCGGCCAGGAGGCCCTCGCCGGGCGCAGCGCCGACACCGCGGGCCGCCGGCTGTCGTGCCTGACGATCGACGACGGCCGCAGCGTCGTCCTCGGGCACGAGCCGGTGTTCGTCGACGGGCGACCGGCCGGCTACGTGACCAGCGCGGCCTTCGGGCACACCGTCGGGCGGCCGATCGCCTACGCCTGGCTACCCGCCTCGGCGACCGTCGGGACGGGCGTCGAGATCGAGTACTTCGGCACCCGCATCCCGGCCACCGTCGCCGCCGAGCCGCTCGTCGACCCGGGGATGACGAGGATCCGGGGCTGATCGAGGCCCTCGGGTGACGTGCTGGAACGGCCCCCCTCCAGGGGCCCGCGCCGGACGGAGTGAGGCGTGGGGGGAAGGGGGGTCCTTCCTCAGATGACGGCGCGGATGGCCCGCTCGAAGCCCAGGACGTGCTCGCGGGCGAGGTCGTCGGCCCGGTCCGCGTCGCCGGCGGCGATCGCCCGGAGCAGCTCCACGTGCTCGCCGACGTGCTCGTCGACCGTGGGCAGCCGGTCGAGGAACAGGCAGAAGATCCGCGTCGCCAGGTTGTCGTAGCGGATCAGGACGTCCTCGAGGTGGGGGTTGCCGGCCGCCCGGTAGACGGCCCGGTGCACCGCGAGGTCCCAGCGCATCAGCTCGGTCGGGTCGACCCGGGTCACGTCGAGCCGCTCGATGTGCGCGGCCAGCTCCTCGAGGTCGGGGCGTGGCGTCCGGGTGGCGCGCTCGGCGGCCCGCCGGGCGGCCAGGGGCTCGAGCTGGGCGCGGATGTCGGAGATGTGCGCCAGGTCCGAGATGTCCATGCCGGTGGCGAACGTGCCCCGCCGGGGATAGGACACGACGAGCCGGTCGCCCTCCAGGCGCTTGAGCGCCTCGCGGACCGGGGTGCGGCCGACGCCGAGGTCCTTGGCCAGTCCGTCGTCGTCGATCGGGTCGCCCGGGCGGATGTCGAGCATGATCAGCCGGTCCCGGATCGCCACGTAGGCCCGGTCCGCGAGGGACGAGGCGGCCGGCTGGTCCAGGTCCAACGGTGCCACGGTCACGCGGAGATCGTAGGCGCTGACCGCCGAGGGGTCTTGCCTCGCGAGAGGGATCGACATACCGTCATCCTACTCACTGATATACCAACCGTGTACTACCGCCGCCGGGCCGGTGCGCCGCGGCGGGCGAAGGGGAGGCCCGGGTGACCATCAGCGCCTTCGACCTCTTCACGGTCGGGATCGGCCCGTCGAGCTCGCACACCGTCGGGCCCATGCGGGCCGCCTGCTCCTTCGCCGCCCGCCTGCGGCGCGAGGGGGTGCTCGGCCGGGTGGTCCGGGTCCGCTGCGAGCTGTTCGGCTCGCTCGGCGCCACCGGCCACGGCCACGGCAGCGTGCCGGCCGTCGTGCTGGGCCTCGAGGGCGAGCAGCCCGACCTCGTCGACCCCGTGGCGGCGCGGCCGCGGGTCGAGGCCGTCCGCCACGACGGCGAGCTGCGGCTGGCCGGCGAGCACCTCGTCGAGTTCTCCGTGGACGACGACGTCGTCCTGCACCGCCGCAGGCGCCTGGACTTCCACAGCAACGGCATGCTCTTCGTGGCGGTCGGCGCCGACGGGACGGAGCTCCGCCGGCGCACGTACTACTCGGTCGGCGGCGGCTTCGTCCTCGACGAGGACGAGGCCGGCGACCCGGTGCTCGTCGAGGACCGCATGCCGGTGCGGTACCCGTTCCGCACCGGCGGGGAGCTGCTGGCCCACGCCCGGGAGACCGGGCTGCGGATCAGCGACCTGGTGCTGGCCAACGAGCTGTCCTGGCGCACCGAGGCGGAGGTCCGCGCGGGCCTGCTGCACGTCTGGTCGGTGATGCAGGAGTGCGTGGAGCGGGGGACGCGGGCCACCGGCGTCCTGCCCGGCGGCCTGCGGGTCCGGCGCCGGGCGGCCGCGCTGCGGGCCCGGCTGGAGGAGCACCGCGACGACGCCGACGCCCTGCGCGCGATGGAGTGGGTGACCCTCTACGCGCTGGCGGTCAACGAGGAGAACGCCGCCGGCGGGCGCGTGGTCACCGCGCCGACCAACGGCGCCGCCGGGATCGTGCCCGCCGTCCTGCACTACTACCGCGACTTCCTCGACTCCTACTCCGAGGACGGCGTCGTCCGGTTCCTGCTGACCGCGACGGCGATCGGGCTGCTGTTTAAGGAGAACGCCTCCATCTCCGGCGCCGAGGTGGGCTGCCAGGGCGAGGTCGGCTCGGCCTGCTCCATGGCGGCCGCGGGCCTCGCCGAGGTCCTCGGTGGCACGCCCGAGCAGGTGGAGAACGCCGCCGAGATCGGGATCGAGCACAACCTCGGGCTCACCTGCGACCCCGTCGGCGGGCTCGTGCAGATCCCCTGCATCGAGCGCAACGCGGTGGGGTCGGTCAAGGCGATCACCGCCGCGCGCATGGCCGTCCGTGGGGACGGCCGGCACCACGTCTCGCTGGACGAGGCGATCACGACCATGCGCCAGACCGGCGCCGACATGAAGGACGAGTACAAGGAGACCGCCCGGGGCGGGCTGGCCCTCAACGTCGTCGAGTGCTGAGGAGGCACCCGTGTCGCACCCCTTCACCCTCACGCTCAGCTGCCAGGAGCGCCCGGGCATCGTCCACGCGGTCACCGCGTTCCTCTTCCAGCACGGCTGCGACATCGTCGAGCACCAGCAGTTCGACGACGCCGTCCGCGGGCAGCTGTTCCTGCGGACCGCGTTCGTGTGCTCGGAGCAGACCACCGACGCCGACCGCCTGGCGGAGGACTTCCGGGCGGTGGCCGACGAGTTCGGCATGACCTACCAGGTCACCGGCGACCAGCCGCAGCGCGTGCTCGTCATGGTGTCCCGGCTGGGGCACTGCCTCAACGACCTGGTCTTCCGCTGGCGCGCGGGCAGCCTCGGTGCCGACCTCGTCGCCGTCGTCTCCAACCACGAGGACCTGCGCCCGATGGCGGAGGCGGCCGGCCTGCCGTTCGTCCACGTGCCGGTCACCCCGGCGACCAAGCGCGAGGCCGAGGCGCGGCTCCTCGAGCTGGTCGACGAGCACCGGGCCGACCTGGTCGTCCTCGCCCGCTACATGCAGGTGCTCTCCGACGAGACGTGCGCGGCCCTGCACGGCCGGGCGATCAACATCCACCACTCGTTCCTGCCGGGCTTCAAGGGCGCCAAGCCCTACCACCAGGCCTTCGACCGCGGCGTCAAGCTCGTCGGGGCCACCGCGCACTACGTGACCCCCGACCTCGACGAGGGCCCGATCATCGAGCAGGAGGTCATCCGCATCGACCACACCCACGACCCGCGCGCCCTCGCGACCGTCGGCCAGGACGCCGAGGCGCTGGCGCTGTCGCGTGCCGTCCGCTGGCACAGCGAGCAGCGGGTGCTGCTCAACGGGAACAGCACCGTCGTCTTCCGGTGACCCGGCGGGGGTGCGGTCGGCTCAGTCGGTGGTGAGCGCGCGGCGGCGGACCCGCTCGTCGTAGCGGTCCCGCCCGCCGCGCAGCGGCCGGCCGAGGTACTCGCCGAGCGTGACGCCGGCGGCCAGGGCCAGCCCGACGGCCGCGGCCCCGACGAGGATGGCGGCCCCCTCGTCGAGGCGGGCGTCGACGACGATCGCGAACAGGCCGTGGTAGACCGCCAGCCCGGGCAGCAGCGGCACGATGCCGCAGACGGCGACGAGCTGCGGGGGGACGCGCAGCCGTCCGGTGAGCACCTCCCCGCAGAAGCCGAGGACGACGGCCGCGACGCCGCCGGCCAGCGGGGGTCCGGCGCCCAGCCCGCCCGCCGCCCAGGACGTCGACCAGGCGAGCGCCCCGGCCACCGCGGCGAGCGCGACGGCGCGCGGCCGGGCGTGGCAGGCCAGCGCCCAGGACGCGGCGATGCCGGCCGACGCGGCCAGCGCGACGGCGAACGAGGTCGCAGCGGCGGTGTCGATGACCTGCAGCGGGAGCCCGGCACGCCGCGCCAGGTCCAGGACGCCGGCGATGCCCACGACGATGCCGGCGGTCAGGGTCACCACCTCGAAGGCCCGGGCCACGGCCGTCACCGGGAAGCCGTTGATGGCGTCCTGGGCCGCACTGACCAGGGACAGCCCGGCGAGCAGCACCACGATGCCGGCCGCGACGACCAGGGAGGTCCGGACGTCGACGTCCCAGACGAGCAGCAGGACGGCGACCCCGGTGGCCAGCGCCGCCCCGGCGACCTGCTGGAAGAACAGCGGCAGGCTCCGCCGGGCGAGCACGCGCATCACCTGCTCGACCAGGGCGGTGGTCAGGGCCGCGAGCAGGGCCTCCCGCCAGCCGCCGCCGAGGACGAGGCCGAAGCACGCGGCGACGCCCGCCCAGCCCAGCGCGGTCACGCTCCGGCGGTAGGTGGTCGGCGCGGAGACCACCCGGTCCAGCCGGCGGTGCGCCTCCTCGACGTCGACGTCGCCGGCGCCCACCGCGCGGGCCAGGTCGGTGACGCCCTGCAGGCGGGTGTAGTCCAGCCGGCTGGTGCTCACGACCCGCATCGCGGTGAGCGGCACGGCGTTCTCCCGGTCGTAGCTGACCGTGATCGAGGTGAAGGTGACGTCCACCGAGCAGCTGGTGAGCCCGTAGGCGGCGGCCACCCGCAGCACGGTCGCGGTCGCGTCGGCCGCCGACGCCCCGACGGCCAGCATCGACGCCCCGATGCGCAGCGCGAGCCCCAGCGCGGCGTGCGCGGCGAGGTCGTCCATCCGGCTGGCCTGGGCCCGCAGGCCGATCGGCGCGGTCGGCGGGCTGGTCCCCGCGATCGCGCGCCAGGCCCGCTCCGGGAGGCGCGCGGCGGGCAGGGGACGACGCGGGGGCCAGGTGGGCACGCGTCCACGCTAGGTGCGGCGCGATCCGCCCGGCTCGGGGTGCCACCGGGGCGGTCGACCCGCCGGCACCGGTCCGGCGGCGGGAGCGTTGACGCGCCAGTGACGCGGGCGTGATGGGGGCTGCGCAGGATCGCGCACGACCGAGCGGCCGGGAGACGTGAACCGGTGGGACCGCTCGACCGGGAAGAGGAGGGATCCCCCATGTCCGAGCAACCGTACGAGCAGCCGGCCCTCAGCGACGAGGCGCAGGCCCAGGCCCGCCAGGCCATCGACGAGTCGGCCGAGCTGGCCGCGGGGATGCTGTACGCCGTCGTGAACGGGGACGGCACCCTGGCCAGGGGCTCCGGGGTGGCGTCGGCGACCAAGCTGTTCGACGGCCAGTACGAGGTCATCTTCCGGCGCGACGTCGCGCGGGGCGCCTTCCTGAGCACCATCGGGCTGTCCGCCGACTCCGGTGCGTCCCCGCCCGGCGAGATCATCGTCAACCTCCGCGTGGGCACCACCAACGGCGTGTTCGTGATGACCTTCGACAGCACCGGCAAGGCCGAGGACCGGTCGTTCCACCTGGCCGTGGTCCTGCCCTGATCCCCGAGGGCACGGGCACCTGCGCGACCCGGCCCCGCTCTGCCGTCGGGCGAGCGGGGCCGGCTGCCGTCCGCGGGGACGTCGACCGCGACGTCCGGTGGCCCCGGAGGCCGGCGCGGTCCTGCCCCGTCGGGACGACGTCGGGGCCGTGACACGTCACGGGACGGCTCCGCGACCGATGATGGTGGCCGAGCCGTTCCGGGAGGAGACGTCGTCGTGCCGAGTGACCGCTACACCGGCCTGGCTGCCGTGCTCGCTGCCATCCGCAGCGCGTCCGACACCACGCAACCCCAGCTCGTGGAGCAGGTGGGCCTCGGCCGCAGCGTCGTCGCGCAGCGGGTCGCGGAGCTGGAGGCGGCCGGTCTCGTCGTCTCCAGCGGGTTCGGTCCCTCGACCGGGGGCCGGGCGCCGCGCCGCCTGCGCCTCAACGGCGACGCCGGGTACGTGCTCGGTGCCGACATCGCCACCAACGAGCTCGTGGTCGGGGTGGCCGACCTCTCGGGCACCCTGCTCGCGACGCGGCAGCGGGAGATCGACGTGGTCGACGGCCCGGAGATCGTCGTCGGCGCCGTCGAGCAGCTGGCCGCCGAGCTGGTCGAGGAGGTCGGCGCGCACCGGAGCCCCTGGTCCTTCGGTGTCGGCATGCCCGGGCCGGTGGCCTACGCCAGCGGCGAGCCGGTCGCCATGCCGACGCTGCCGGACTGGAGCCGGCACCCCACCCGGGAGCGGCTGGCCGAACGGTTCGGGGTCCCGGTGTGGGTGGACGACCGGACCAACCTGTCCGCCCTCGGCGAGCGCAGGGTCAACCCGGTCGCGGCGCGCGCCCGGCACATGATCTACCTCGGTGGCGGCTACGGGCTCGGCGCCGCCGTGGTGCTCGACGGCCGGATCCACCGGGGCGCGCACGGGCTGGCCGGCGGCATCGACCACGTCCCGGTGCCGGGCGCGGACGACGTCGCCTGCCACTGCGGCCGGACGGGGTGCCTGGAGGCGGTCGCCGGGCGCGCGGCGCTGGTCCGCGACGGCCGGCTGCTGGCGGAGACGGCGCAGAGCCCGGCCCTCGCCCGGGTCCTGGCCCGCACCGGCCGGATCCGCCCGGTCGACGTCACCGAGGCCGCGGGGAACGGCGACGTCGCGGCCCGGGCGCTCCTGCACCGCAGCGCCACCATGATCGGGCGCAGCCTGGCGATCCTCGTCAACGTGTTCGACCCCGACCTGGTCGTGGTGGGCGGTGGCATCGCCCGCGCCCGCGCCCACGTGCTGGCGGCCATCCGCGAGGAGGTCTACCGGTCGGCCCTGCCGGCGGCGACGCGCGACCTGCGGATCGAGCCGTCCGCCTTCGACCAGGAGGTCGCCGGGATCACCGGTGCCGTCGAGTTCGCGCTGGGGGAGCTGTTCGGTCCCGAGCACCTGGCCACGGTGCTCGACGGCCGCACCGGCGCAGCCGCCGTCACCGCCCTGGAGGAGGACCTGCCGGCCTGAGCGGCGGGCCCGCTTCGGCTTCCCGCCCGGCCTACTTTCTCCGCACGGAGGTAGAAGTCCGGCTACGCTCCGTCCGTGACTGCGGACACCCGGCACGGGGACGGGGCGCCGGCGTCCGGTGAACGGCTCGACGGTCTCGTGGCCGTCCTCGACGCCATCCGCTCGGCACCGGTCACCCAGCCCCAGCTCGTCCAGCGGCTCGGCCTGGGCCGGACCGTCGTCGCCCAGCGCGTCGCACGCCTGGAGGCGGCCGGGTTGGTCGTGCAGGACGGGCTCGCGCCGTCCAGCGGCGGGCGGTCACCGCGCCGGCTGCGCCTGCAGCGGACGGCGGGGATCGTCGCCGGCGCCGACATCGGGGCAACCGGCATGGCGGTGGGGCTGGCCGACCTCGAGGGCACCGTGCTGGTGGAGGCCCGGGAGCGCGTCGACGTCGCCGACGGCCCGGACGCGGTGCTGAGCCGGGTCGAGCGACTGGTCGAGGACCTGCTCACCCGGCTGCCCGCCCCGCGGCCGCTCTGGGGTCTCGGGGTGGGCGTCCCCGGCCCGGTGGAGTTCTCCACCTCCCGGCCCGTCGCCCCGCCGATCATGCCCGGCTGGGACGGCTACCCGATCCGGGAGCGGCTGGCCGGCCGGTTCGCCGCGCCGGTGTGGGTGGACAACGACGTCAACGTGCTCGCCCTGGGCGAGGTGCGGACGAACCCGGCCGCCGCCGGGGCGCAGGACGTGCTGTACGTCAAGATCGGCACGGGCATCGGCGCCGGCCTGGTCTCCGGCGGGCGGGTGCACCGGGGGGTCAACGGCTGCGCCGGCGACATCGGGCACGTGGCCGTCGCCGAGGCCGACGCGGTCGTCTGCCGCTGCGGCAACGTCGGCTGCCTCGAGGCGGTGGCCGGCGGGGCGGCGCTGGCCCGCGAGGGGCGCCTCCTGGCCGAACGCGGGGACAGTCCGGTGCTGGCCGGGGTCCTCGCGGCGAGGGGGGACCTGGCCGCTGCGGACGTCACCGCCGCCGCCGAGCGCGGGGACCCCGCCGCCCGCGCCCTGCTCGCCCGGACCGGCCGGCTGGTCGGCAGCACCCTGGCGACCCTCGTGAGCTTCTACAACCCCGGCCTGGTGGTCCTCGGGGGTGGTGTGGTGCACGCCGGCGACCACGTCCTGGCGGTCGTCCGCGAGGCGGTCTACCGGCGGTCGTTGCCGCTGGCGACCCGCACGCTGCGCATCGACCCGTCCGTCCTCGGCGAGGCCGCCGGGCTGGCCGGGGCCGTCCACCTCGTCCTCGACAACCTGTTCGCGCCCGGCCGGCTCGCCGCGTGGCTGTCCTGGGGCTCCCCGGCCGGCCACCCGGAGATCGCGGGCACGCCCGACCGCACCCCGGCCTGACCCGGCTCCCGGCCCGGGTCGCCGGGGAGCCCAGGGCATCACCGCGGCTGATGCCGCGCATCAGCAGCGTTACGCCCTCGTTGCATTGACTTCCTCCGCTGACTGGCAGAAGTATGTGGTTGCCATCACGCGGACGGTGTCGCGAGAGACCGGACGCGGTGCTCAGCCCCAGCGTCGCAGCCGTCCGGAACGCGGACACCAGCAGAGAGGCAGCCACATGACCCAGCAACCCCACCGGGGGCTCCGCCGCATCGGCGTCCTCGCCGCCGTGCCGGCCCTGAGCGCACTGACGCTCGCCGCGTGCGGGGGCGGTGACGACGCCAGTGCCTCCAGCGGCTCCGGCGGGTCCTCGGACAGCTTCACCTTCGCCTTCGAGAACGCCTCGGGCGGCCAGCAGAACCCCTGGCAGCTGCTCGCCGACCAGTACGCCGAGGAGACCGGCGTCCAGGTCGAGACCCAGGGCCTGCCCCCGGACAGCTACGGCCTGAGCATGCGCACCCAGCTGCAGGGCGGCAGCGGCCCCGACCTCCTGATGGTCTCGCCGGGCGCCGGCAACGCCAACGCGGTGCTGCCCCTGGCCGAGGCCGGCTACATCGAGGAGCTCGGCGAGGAGTCGGCGGCCCTCGTCCCCGAGGGCAACGAGACGCTGTTCGAGATCGACGGCAAGGTCTACGCGCAGCCGACCGACATCATCCCCGTCGGGGTGGTCTGGAACTCCGGCGCCGCCTCCGACACGGGCGTGGAGTTCCCCGCGGACGAGTCCGCGATGCTCGACGACTGCGGCACCCTCGCCGGCGACGGGAAGTCCTTCCTCGCCGTCGCGGGGTCCGCACCGCCGAACATGGGCCTGATGGCCATGGCCATCTCCGCCACCCGGGTCTACTCCGAGACCCCGGACTGGAACGAGCAGCGCTCGGCCGGTGACGTGAGCTTCGCCGACAGCGAGGGCTGGCAGGCCACCCTGCAGACGATCGTCGACATGAACGAGGCCGGCTGCTTCCAGCAGGGCGCGGCCGGCGGCGGCTTCGACGCCATCACCCAGGGCCTCACCCAGGGCAGTTCGCTCGGGGCCTTCGTCCCCGGCGCCGCCGCGACCGAACTGGCCAAGGCCACCCCCGGCCTGGAGCTGCAGGTGGAGCCGTTCCCGCCGGCCGACGGCGGTGAGCAGTTCCTGCTCGCCAGCCCGAACTACGCCCTGTCGATCAACGCGGCAGCCGACGACGGGGCCAAGGAGGCCGCGCAGGAGTTCCTCGCCTGGATGGCCGAGCCGGAGAACGCCGCCCGCTTCACCGAGCTGCAGGGTGGGGTCGCCATCACCGGGGTCGACGAGAACCTCTCACCGGTGTACGAGCCGGTGGCCGACCTGCTGGAGAACGGCGACTACGCCCCGCTGCCGAACCTGGCGTGGCCCAACCCCGGCGTCTACGACGCGCTGTCGACCGGCGTCCAGGGCCTGCTCGCCGGCCAGGGCGACGTCCAGTCCGTGCTCGAGTCGATCGACCAGGCCTGGGACCAGTGACCCGGGCCGGCTGACCCCGGCACCACTCCCGACCGCACCACAGACCGCACATCCGGACGCACCGAGGGACTGACGATGACCGCAACCATGGGCACCCCGCAGGACACCGGTGCAGTCGTCCGGGGCACGGTCCCGGCCGCCGGGGGCGGGCGCTCCGCCCGCTCCCGGCGCACCCGGCCGCTCATCACCTACGGCCGCTGGTGGTGGGCGCTGCCCGCCGTCCTGGCGGTGCTGCTCATCCACTACATCGCCACCGCCGGCGGTGCGCTCTACGCCTTCACCAACTGGACCGGGGTCGGCGACTTCGACTTCGTCGGGCTGGACAACTTCCGGCGCATCGTCGAGGACCCGGCCCTCATCGGGTCGCTGAAGAACACGCTGTTCCTCGCCTTCGGCTTCCTGATCGCCACGAACGTCTTCGGCCTGCTGCTGGCCCTGGCGCTCAACCGCACGCTGAAGACGCGCTACCTGCTCCGGGTGCTGTTCTTCATGCCGGTGGTGCTCAGCCCGCTGGCGGTCTCCTACATCTGGAAGTTCATCTTCGACTTCAACGGCCCGCTCAACGGCGTCATCGGCTGGTTCGGCGCGGCGCCGAAGACGTGGCTGGCCGACCCGGACCTGGCGCTGTGGGCGGTGCTGGTCGTCATGGCCTGGCAGACGACCGGCCTGGTGATGGTCATCTACCTGGCCGGGCTGGCCACCGTGCCGGTGGAGATCGAGGAGGCCGCGGCGCTCGACGGCGCCAGCACCTGGCGGCGGTTCCTCCACGTCACCCTGCCGTCGATCCGCCCCTCGGTGGCGATCGCCTCGACCCTCATGCTCATCCAGGGCCTGCGGGTGTTCGACCAGGTCATGGCCCTCACCGGCGGCGGTCCCGCCGGCGCCACCGAGACCCTGGCCACGCAGGTCTACAAGGAGACGTTCGCGCTCAGCAACTTCGGCTTCGGCGCGGCCCTCGCCCTCCTGCTCACCCTCATCATGCTCGTCTTCTCGGTGCTGCAGCAGGCTGCCACCAAGGACCGGTCGTAAGGGATCCGTGCCATGTTCCGATACACGAAGGCCACGGCGCTGCGCGAGGCGCTGGTGTGGGTCGTCGCCCTGCTGACCCTGCTGCCGTTCTACTTCCTGGTCATCAACGCGCTCAAGCCGGACGAGGAGCTGCTCACCACCGGCTCCTCGACCCCGCCGAGCCGGCCGACGGTGGAGAACTTCACCGAGGTGCTGACCGCCGGTGGCGACTCCAACATCCTGCTGGGCCTGTTCCACAGCGTGGTGATCACCGCCGGGAGCATCGTCGGCCTGGTCGCCTTCGGCTCGCTGGCCGCCTACGTGCTGGCCCGCACCACGGCTCGCTGGGGCACCGTCGCGTTCTACCTCTTCCTCGTCGCCATCGTGCTGCCGACCCAGCTGGGGCTCATCCCGCTCTACATCGGCGCCCGGCAGCTGGGGCTGGTCGGCTCGGTCTGGGGGATGGTCATCCTGTACGTCGGCACGCTGATGCCGCTGGCGGTCTTCCTCTACGCGGGCTTCTTCCGGAACCTGCCGCGGGACTACGAGGAGGCCGCCGCGCTCGACGGCGCCAGCCCGGCGCGGGTGTTCTTCCGGGTCGTCCTCCCGCTGATGGCGCCGGCGACCGGGACGGTGGCCATCCTGACCGGGCTCATCGTGTGGAACGACTTCTTCTCGGCGCTGATCTTCCTCGGCGGCTCGGAGAGCCAGACGCTGACGGTGTCGATGTACTACTACGTCGGGTCGCTGGTCTCCGCCTGGAACAAGATCTTCGCCATCGTGATCATCTCGATGATCCCGATCCTGGCCTTCTACCTCTTCGCCCAGAAGCGCTTCATCCAGGGCTTCGCCGGCGGCATCAAGTAGCCGCCCGCGCGCCCGCCCGCCGGCGGGCCGCGCCTGCTCACCGACGCCGGTGGCACTCACCGGCGGGAGCGGGCAGCCGTGTCACCTCCTTCCTCCGATCCTCGGAAGAAGTAACCGATCCCGGTCACGCACGTGGCCCGACACCCGAGGGAGTCCCCGTGAGCGACCGCCTCCTCGTCGACAGCCGGCTCGCCGTCGGCGACCCCGCGCCGTCGTTCGTCCTCCCGGACACCGGGGGCTCGGCGGTCGGGCTCGACGCCGCGGCGCACGCCGCGACCGTCGTCGTCTTCACCGCCAACGGCTGCCCCTTCGCCCGGGCCTGGCACGACCGCGTCCAGGACGTCGCCCGTGCCTACGCCGGCCGGGACGTCGCCGTGCTGCAGGTGGTGAGCAACGACGAGACCGACCACCCGGAGGACTCCCTCGAGGGCATGCGGCAGCGCGTCGCCGCCGGCGAGGTCGCCGGCCCGTTCCTCCGGGACGCCGAGCAGGCCGTCGCGCGGGCCTACGGTGCGACCGCGACCCCCGAGGTCTTCGTCGTCGACCGCGCCGGGGTGCTGCGCTACCACGGCGCACCCGACGGGGACCACGACGACCCGGCCCAGGACGCGGCGTGGCTGCGCGCCGCCCTCGACGACGTGCTGGCCGGGCGCGAGGTCGCCCGCGCGGTGACGTCGCCGGCCGGCTGCTCCCTCAAGTGGCGGGTCGAGCTGCTCTGGTGGGCGGGCTGCCCGACGCACGACCGCGCCGCCGACCTGCTGCGCGACACCCTCGCCGACCTCGGCAGGGGCGAGGTCCACGTCGTCGAGCGCGAGGTCCGCACCCGCGAGGAGGCCGCGGCCCTCGGCTTCCCCGGGTCACCCACCTTCACCGTCGGGCGGCGCGACCTCTTCCCCGTGGACGCGCAGCCCGCCCTCACCTGCCGCGTCTACGCCCGCGACGGCCGCGGCTCACCGCTGCCGGGGGCAGCCGACCTCGCCGCCCGGCTGCGGGCGGCCCTCGCCCGCCCCTGGGACCTCCCGCACTGGGTGGACCCCCGCACCCCGGCACCCGCCGACAGCCCGTCCTGACCCACCCACCCGCAGCAGGAGCAGCCATGGCATCGATCACCTACGACCGCATCACCAAGCGGTACCCGGACGGGACGCAGGCCGTCGCCGAGCTCGACCTGTCCATCCGCGACGGCGAGTTCCTCGTCCTCGTCGGTCCCTCCGGCTGCGGCAAGACGACGGCGCTGCGCATGGCCGCGGGCCTGGAGGAGATCTCCGACGGCCGGCTGCTCATCGGCGACCGCGTCGTCAACGAGGTGCACCCCTCGCAGCGCGACATCGCGATGGTCTTCCAGAGCTACGCGCTCTACCCGCACATGTCGGTGCGCGAGAACATCGCCTTCCCGCTGCACTGCGCCGGCCTCGCCAAGGTCGAGGTGACGTCGCGGGTGGACCGGGCGGCCGACGCCCTCGGCCTGACCGAGCTGCTCGACCGCAAGCCCAAGGCGCTCTCCGGCGGGCAGCGGCAGCGGGTGGCCATGGGGCGGGCGATCGTGCGCCAGCCGCAGGCCTTCCTCATGGACGAGCCGCTGTCCAACCTCGACGCCAAGCTCCGCGGCCAGATGCGCGCCGAGATCCGCAGCCTGCAGCGCCAGTACCGCACCACCACGCTCTACGTCACCCACGACCAGGTCGAGGCGATGACGATGGGCGACCGCATCGCCGTCCTGCGCAAGGGCGTGCTGCAGCAGCTGGGCACCCCGGACGAGCTCTACGAGTCCCCGGCCAACCTCTTCGTCGCCGAGTTCATCGGCTCCCCGCCGATGAACGTCCTGCGCGCCACCGTGACCCGGACGCCGGCCGGCGCCGAGATCGTGCTCGGCTCCCAGCGGCTGGCGCTGCCGGCCGGGGCGCTCGACGCCCACCCGGCGCTCGCCGGGGCGGACGCCACGCCGGTCGCCCTCGGCCTGCGTCCCGAGTCCCTGCGCGAGGCGGCCGGCGCCGACCCCTCCTGGCCGCGGCTGAGCGCCGACGTCGAGCTGGTGGAGAACCTGCCGCCGGAGAAGCTGGTGCACCTGCGCGTCGACGCCGACCCGGTGGTCACCGAGGCGACGCTGGAGATCGCCGCCGACGTCGACGCGGCCGCCGCCGAGGACCTGCGGGCCCTGGGCTCGGGCTCGGTCCTGCACGCCCGGCTGCCCGGGACCGCGGCCGTCCGCGAGCGCACCCGCGCGCAGTTCGCCGTCCCGCCGTCGGCGCTGCACTTCTTCGACCTGTCGACCGGGCAGGCCATCGCCCCGCAGTCCCCGCGGCTGGCCGCGGCGACCGCCTGACCGGGAGGACCCCGTGAGCGCACCGGCACACCAGATCAAGCGGGGCGTGAGCCTCTACTCGTTCCAGGAGGAGTACTTCCTCCGGACGCTGTCCGTCGAGGACTGCATCCGCGTCGCCGGCGAGATCGGCGCCCGGGGGATCGAGATCATCCCCGAGCAGATGATCCCCGGGTTCCCCCACGTCAGCGACGAGTTCGTCGAGGACTGGTTCGCCTGGATGGAGCGGTACGGCACCACGCCGGTCGCCACCGACCTCTTCCTCGACACCAAGCTGCACCCCGACCGGTGGCTGACCCGCGAGGAGCAGGTCGCCTCGATCTGCCGGGACGTCGACATCGCCGTCCGGCTGGGGGCGCGCATCGTCCGGGCGATCATCAACACCCCGCCGGAGGTCATGGAGGAGGCGGCGCCCTACGCCGAGGAGCAGGGCGTCCGGCTGCTGCTCGAGGTGCACGCGCCCTTCCACTACGAGCACCCGTGGATCCTCGAGCACCTCGAGGTCATGCACCGCACGGGGTCGCCGGCGCTGGGGCTCATGCCCGACATGGGCACCTACGTCGAGCGCTTCCCGCGGGTGGTCAGCGAGCGCGCCCTGCGCGACGGGGCCGAGCCGGAGCTGGTCGACCTGATCGTGCAGACCTACGACGACCACGGCGACACCCACGCGCTCATGGACGTCGTCAACTACCGCGGCGGCGGACCGGTCGACTTCGGCCTCGCCCGGCAGGCGACGCACTACACCTGGTCCGAGCCCAAGTCGATGCTCGAGCACATGCCCCTGATCGGGCACGTCCAGGCGAAGTTCTACGAGATGACCGACGACGGCACCGAGTACTCGATCCCCTACGACCGGATCGTCCCGGTGCTCGTCGAGGGCGGCTTCGACGGCCACCTGTCCAGCGAGTACGAGGGCAACCGGCACGTCCAGGACGCCTTCCCCGTCGACAGCGTCGAGCAGGTCCGCCGCCAGCACGCCATGTTCGCCCGCCTGCTCGGCGAGACCACAGGAACGGAGCCCTGCTGATGTTCGACAGGTACATCGTCTGCGAGGAGGGCTTCCGGGCCCTCGACGACGGCCGCACCGGCGGGGTCGTGGAGGTCCGGATGCCGTACTACCGGGGCCTGGCGCTGTCGATGGTCGAGGCGGTCGACCTCGTCCTCGACGGCCGGCCCGTGCCGCCGTCGCGCACCACGTTCACCGTGCACGGGCGCACCTACGGCTTCGACCGGCTGCCGCACACCACCGACGACCGGTGGGAGATGGGGGAGCGGGCGCAGCTCGCCTTCCAGACCGACGAGCCGCTGGCCCCTGGTGAGCACGAGGTCACCGTCACCGTCCGGCTGCGCATCTCGTACATGCCGGTGCCCGGCGGTGGGCGCGACAGCAAGCGCCTGACGCTGGCCGCCTGAGAGGAATCGACATGGGACCCCTCGACGACCAGGTGGTGCGCGCCGACTCGCTCACCGCCACCCCCGACGGCCTCGACATCGCCGTCTACTCGCACTGGTACCGCGCCCTGCCGCTGCCCTCGCTGGCGCGCGTCGACCTCACCGTCGACGGCCGGCGGATCGACCCGGCGCAGCTGTCGGTCACCGTCAACGGCACCCGCCACCCGCTGCCGGAGGTGGCCTCGGCCGGGGACGAGTACTGGTTCACCACCGACCCGCTGGTGCTGCACACGCCGGTCGAGACCGCGCCCGGCCGCGAGCACCGGGTCCAGCTGCTGCTGGGCCTGTCGATCCCCTACATCCTCACCGGCCCCGACCGGGTGCCCCTCGTGGCGCCCAGCGCCACCGACAAGACCCTGACCGCGGCGGGAGCACGCTCGTGACGGACACCGCACCGGGGCTGCCCCGCCTCGGCACCACCCTGTTCAGCCTCACCCTGGAGCAGCGCCGACCCGGCGGGGACTTCGCCGGCCTGGTCGGCGAGGTCGCCGCCCGCGACCTCGGGCCCGGGCTGGAGATGGTCGCCTTCCAGAGCCTGCGCGGCTGGCCCCGGCTGTCCGCGGACCAGGAGCGCGAGGTCCGCGGCGTCATCGAGTCCTCCGGCCTCACCCCGTCGTGCCTGGCGATCAACAACGACCTCGGCCTGTACCCGGGCCGGCTGCTCACCGACGACGAGTCCCACGAGTACGTCGCCGTCCAGCTGCGCGGGGCGGCCGCGCTCGGCTTCCCCGTCGCGCGCGTCGGCATCGAGACCGGCCCGGCGATCCTGGAGCGGCTGCTGCCGCTCGCCGAGGAGCTCGGGGTGGCGGTCGGCGTCGAGATCCACGCGCCGCTCACCATCGACGCCCCGCCGGTCGCCGCGCTGGAGGAGCTGTTCACGCGGCTGGACACGCCGTGGCTGGGCTTCATCCCCGACATGAGCGCCAGCATGCGGGCGGTCCCGGACGCCGTCGACGACGCCCACCGCGCCGCCGGCATCGCCCCCGAGCTCACCGCGCTCGCGAAGGAGCTGTGGGCCGAGCCCGGCCCGACGATGGCCAAGTTCCCGGAGCTGGAGCGGCGGGCGGCCGAGGCCGGCGCCACGCCGCCCCAGATCGGCAACCTCAAGATGCTCTTCACCATGCACGGGCGGATGGCGCCCGAGCGGTGGGCCGACTTCTTCCCCCACGTCGTGCACGTGCACGGCAAGTTCTACGGGATCGTCGAGGGCCCCGACGGCCTCACCGACCCGTCGATCGACTGGCCGGCCGTGGCCCGCGTCCTGCGCGAGCAGGGCTACGCCGGCTACGTCTCCAGCGAGTACGAGGCGCACGCCTACTCCGACCGGTACAGCGCCTTCGACCAGGTCCGCGCGCAGCACGACATGCTCAAGCGGCTGCTGGAGGCCGAACCGGCGGTGGCGGCGCGATGAGCACGACGAGCACGCCCCACGACGTCGTCGTCGTCGGCTCCGGGCCGGTCGGCACCGCGGTGGCCCGGGAACTGGCCGACACCGGCTCCGGCCTGCGCGTCCTGGTGCTCGAGGCGGGGCAGGCGCTCGGCGACCCGGCCGGCGGCCACGTGAAGAACATCGTCGACGTCGAGGCCCGCGACGCCGCCCTCGCGGCGCTGGCGACCGGGCCCGGCCCGCTGCCGGGCGGCACCCCCGCCCGGCCGGGCACCACCCTGGTCGGGGCGGCCGCCATGCCCAACGCGGCCGTCTCGACGAACGTCGGCGGGATGGGCGCGCACTGGACCGCGGCCTGCCCTCGGCCGGTGGACGACGAGGTGCCCGGCTGCGTCGACCCGGCGGTGCTCGACGAGGCGCTGTCGCGCGCCGAGGCGCTGCTGGCGGTGACCACGCACGCCTTCGACCGGGCGCCGCTCACCGGTGCGGTGCAGCGGGTCCTCGGCGAGCTGTTCGACCGGCCGCACCGCCGCCCCGCCGGGCCGATGCCGGTCGCGGTGTCCGTCGGCGAGGACGGCTCGCTGCACTGGACCGGCCCGGCGATCATCGCCGGTGACCTGTGGGACCGGCCCGACGTGGAGCTGCGCACCGGCACCCTGGCCCGGCGCATCCTGCGGGACGGCGACCGTGTCACCGGCGTCGAGGCGGTCGACCTCGCCTCCGGGGAGCGGTACGAGGTCCCCGCCCGCGCCGTCGTCGTCGCCGCCGACGCCTTCCGGACGCCGCAGCTGCTGTGGGCCTCCGGCATCCGGCCCGAGGCGCTGGGCCGCTACCTCACCGAGCACCCGCAGGTCATGGCCGCCTCGCTGCTGGACGAGCGGTACGTCCCGGCGGACGCCCCCGTCGACGCCGACCTCCCGGCCACCGCCGCCGCCGCGCCCGGGGGCGGGGCGATCGTCCCGGTCTCCGGCGTCTCCTGGGTGCCCTACGCCGCCGACCGGCCGTTCCACGGCCAGGTCATGCAGATGGACGCCTCCCCGGTGCCCCTCGACCCCGGGACCGCCGTGCGCCCCGGCCAGGTGGTGGGTCTGGGCTGGTTCTGCCGCAAGGAGCTCTCCCCGGACAACCGCGTCCGGTTCGACGAGGACGCCGGCGACGAGCACGGGCTGCCGGCCATCCGCATCGACTACGCCCTCAGCGACGTCGACCGGGCCTCGATCAGCGCGGCCGTCGAGGAGATCCGCCGCGCGGCGCAGGCGCTCGGCCGGCCGCTGGGCGAGCCGTTCGTCATGCCCGCCGGCAGCTCGCTGCACTACCTGGGCACCACCCGGATGGGCGCGGCGGACGACGGCAGGAGCGTCTGCGACCCGACCGGCCGGGTCTGGGGCACCGCCAACCTCTACGTCGGCGGCAACAACGTCATCCCGACGGCCACCGCCTGCAACCCCACCCTGACCGCCGTCGCGCTCGGCGTGCTCACCGCCCGGGCCGTGGCCGCGCAGCTGACCCCCACCACCGTCGCCGAGGAGGCGCACGCATGAGCCCCCGAGTCCTCGTCGTCGGCAGCGGGCCGACCGGCGCGACCTACGCCCGGCTGCTCCTGGAGCAGGTGCCCGACGTCTCCGTGCTGATGGTCGAGGCGGGCCCGGTCGTGACCCGGCCGATCGGCATGAACGTCAAGAACGTCCCCGACGCCGACGAGCAGGCCGCCGCCCGGCTCGCGTCCCAGGGGCCCTCGCACGAGAGCGGTGTCTCCGGCATCCCGGGCGGTGTCGTCGTCGAGGGCACCATCACCGCCCGGCAGGGCACCCACCTCATCGGCCGGGCCGCCGAGGGCTCGCCCGGGATGCCCGCCGCCGCCGGGGCGACCTGCGTCGGGGGACAGGGGGTGCACTGGACGTGCGCCACGCCGGCCCCCACCGGGCCCGAGCGCGTGCCGTTCATCGACGACGCCGAGTGGGAGCGGCTCGTCGCGGCCGCCGAGGCGCTGCTCCACGTCCACCGGCCCTCGTTCGAGGGCGCGCCGCAGGCGACGGCCATCCTGCAGCGGATCCGCGACGAGTTCGCGCCGGACGGCATCACCGTCCGGCCGCTGCCGGTGGCCGCGGACCCGCGGGCCGACGGCTCGCTGCGCTGGAGCGGCACGGACGTGGTCCTCGGTCCGCTGGCCGACGGCGCGCACGGCGACCGGTTCACCCTCCGCGCCGAGACGCTCTGCGTCCGGGTGCTCCAGGACGGCGACCGGGCCGTCGGCGCCGTGCTGCGGGACCGGCGGACCGGCGCCGAGGAGGAGGTCCGCGCCGACGTGGTCGTGCTGGCCGCCGACGCGCTGCGCACGCCGCAGCTGCTGTGGGCCTCGGGCATCCGGCCCGAGGCGCTGGGCCGGTACCTGACCGAGCACCCGCTGCTGTTCGGCGTCGTGGCCGTGCGGCCGGACGTCCTCCCGGCGCGGGACGACGCGTCGGGACCCGTGGACCCGATCCGGGCGATCGTCGCCATCCCGTTCGACGAGGAGCGGCACCCCTACTCCGCCCAGATGATGTACAGCCCCGTGTCGCCGGCGCCGCTGCCGGAGGGCAGCCGGTTCCGCGACAACCCGGCGGGCTACGTCGGCATGGGCTGGGGCATCCGCAAGTGGCCGCGCGCGCAGGACCGGCTGACGTTCGAGGACGACCGGCCGGACGAGAACGGCCTGCCCGGCATCCGGATCGCCTACGAGCTCACCGAGCGGGAGGAGGCCGACTTCGAGCGGGCGCGCAAGCACCAGGCCCGGGCGGCCGCCGCGCTGGGGGAGTTCGTCGACGGGATGCCCAAGGTCATGCCCGCCGGCAGCTCGCTGCACTACATGGGCACCGTCCGGATGGGCCCGGCCGACGACGGCACCAGCGTCTGCGACCCCTTCTCGCGGGTGTGGGGCGTGCCCGGCCTCGTGCTCGCCGGCAACGGGCTCATCCCGACCGCCAACTCGATGAACCCGACGCTGACCAGCATCGCCCTCGCCGTGCGGGGCGCGACCGCGCTGGCCGCCGACCTGGGGGAGGACTGACGGTGCTCGACTTCCCGATCATCCAGGGCCGCGGCTTCCGCAACGTCGTGGAGGGCGGCCGGGTCACCGGCTTCGCCTTCCAGCTGCGCAACCCCAACTACCGGGGCGGGCCGGCCAGCATGCTCGACGGCATCGAGGTGGTGGTCGACGGCGAGCGCGTCCCCGACTCCGTGCCGCTGTGGACGCTGCAGGGCCGCACCCTCACCCTCGAGGAACTGCGGGCCTCGACCGACGTCCGCTGGCAGCTCGACGAGCCGGCCACCATCACGGTGCCCAGGCCGGGCGGCCTGCCGGTGGGCGTGCACCGCATCGAGGCGACGCTCTACCTGCGCCGGTCCTACTTCCCGCCGCTGATCAGCCGGTCGGAGTTCGCGATCGCCGGCTCCGGCGTCATCGTGCCGCCGGTGCCGGACGGCGGGCTCCGGTACTGCGTCTCGACCTACAGCTACACCGGCGACGTCCACACGTCGATGACGCTCGAGGACGTCTTCGCCGACATCGCCGACCTCGGCGCCACCGGCATCGAGATCCTCGGCGAGGGCAACGTGCCGGGCTACCCCACGCCGGACCCGGCCTGGATCGACGGCTGGCACGGGCTGGTGGAGAGGTACGGCCTGACGCCGACCAACTTCGGCTCGTGGGTGGACACCACGCGCTTCCCCGGACGCGACCTCACCGCCGAGGAGGGCGCCGAGCAGCTGCAGCACGACCTGCGGCTGGCCCGGGAGCTCGGCTTCACCTCGGTGCGGCCGAAGTTCGGCGTCGTCTCCTGGGACCTCGACCCGCACCCGATCTGGCAGGAGGTCGTCGCGCGGTCACTCGATCTCGCCGCGGAGCTCGACGTGGTCATCTGCCCGGAGATCCACGCGCCGACGCCGATCCGGCACCCGGTCACCCAGGGCTACGTCGACTTCATCGAGAAGACCGGCACCGAGCACTTCAAGCTGCTCATCGACACCGGCATCTTCCAGACCGCCGCCGTCCGCGAGGCCGCGGAGGTGCTCGGCACCGACGACGACGAGGACGTGCCGCCGCCGCTGCGCCCGCTGCGCGTGCCCATGGCCGACCTGGTCGAGGTGCTCCCGCACACCCACTTCATCCAGGCGAAGTTCTTCGAGATCGACGACGACCTGCACGACCTGCACGTGCCGTGGCAGGACATCGTGCCGACCCTCGAGGAGGCGGGCTGGAACGGCTGGCTCTCCAGCGAGTACGAGGGCCGGCGCGAGCCGTACCGCGGCCGTGACCAGGTGCGCCGCCAGCACGCGCTGCTGCGCTCGCTGCAGACGGGCGCCCGGGGCGCGCGCGACCGCGGCTGACCGCACGTGCCCCTCTCCTGCCGGCTGATCACGCCGCGCCCGTTCCGGGGACCGCCGTTCCCCCGGTGAGCCCGCCCCACCGACACCCGACCAGAGGAAGCAGGGACCCGGACATGACCACGATCGACCAGACCCAGGCGCTCGAGCAGCGCCTCGCGGCCCTCGAGGAGCGGCTGGTCGCCGCCGAGCTGGCCGCCGGCCGCGCGCAGGACCGCGGCGCGGTGGAGAACGTCTTCAACCGCTACATGCACTACCACAACGCCTACGAGGACCAGCGGATCATCGACGAGCTCTGGGCCAGGCCCGGCACGCCGGACGTGTGGTCGCGCTACAACAACGTCGGCCTCTACACGACCTACGAGTCGGTGACCGCCTACCACCGCGGGCGGCCCAAGCCGGTCGGCAAGCTGCTCTTCCACTACACGACCACCCCGGTGGTCGAGGTCGGCGCCGACGGGCAGACGGCCAAGGGCATCTGGATCATGGCCGGCCTCGAGTCGGGCCTGATGGACCCCGAGGTGGCGAAGGACGTGCCGCCGTGGGTCTTCTCCGGTGGTGAGGTCGACGGCAAGCCGGTCTGGGCGCACTGGGTGTGGTGCAAGTACGGCGTCGACTTCGTCAAGCAGGACGGCGAGTGGCGGATCTGGCACTTCCGCTGCTACGAGGTGGCCCGGGCGCCGTTCGACCGGGACTGGATCTCCTTCGCCAAGGACAACCAGGAGAGCCACGACTCGCAGCTGGCCTGGTTCGGTGACGACGGCGTGCCGGTGTTCCTGCCGCCGGTCGACGAGCCGGTGACGACGACGGACTACCACCCGTACGCGAACGACCGGGCCCAGACGCTGGAGCCCGAGCCGCCGAAGCCCTACGACCGGTTCGAGGACACCTTCCGGTAAGGACCCCCGTGCCCCCCACCGCTCGCACGCTCGCGGCGGGCCCCTACACGGGGGCCGCTCCGCCGCGCCATCCCTCCGTCGTCCTCGCGGTCGCGTGCTCGGCGCAGTTCATCGCCGTGCTGGACGCGTCGATCGTCAACGTCGCGCTGCCGCCGATGCAGGAGAGCCTCGGGCTCTCGCCCACCGGGCTGCAGTGGGTGGTCAGCAGCTACGCGCTGACGTTCGCCGGCTTCCTGCTGCTCGGGGGCCGGGTCGGCGACCTGTTCGGCCGCAGACGGGCGTTCGTCGTGGGCCTGGCCCTGTTCGCCGCGGCCAGCCTCGCGGCCGGCCTGGCTCAGGAGGGCTGGCAGGTCGTGGCCGCCCGCTTCGTGCAGGGACTCGGCGGCGCGGTGCTCGTCCCCACGACGCTCAGCCTGGTCGCCACCGGCTCCCCCGACCCCCGCGCGAAGGCGAGGGCGCTGAGCCTGCTCACGGCGGCGGCCGCGTCCGGGTCGGCGCTCGGCGGCGTCATCGGCGGGCTGCTGACCGGTCTGCTCAGCTGGCGCTGGGTGTTCTTCGTCAACGTGCCGCTCGGCGTCGCGCTGGTCCTGGCCGCGCTGTGGGCGCTGCCCGGCCGGCCGCCGGGACACGTGCGGGGGCGGCTCGACGTGCCGGGGTCGGTCACCGTCACCGTGGCCACCGCGGCGCTGGTCGGGGCGGTGATCCTGGGGGAGGAGCGCGGCTGGTCGTCGCCGGCGACCCTCGGCTGCCTCGTCCTCGCGGTGGCGTCGGCCGGGCTGTTCGTGCAGGTCGAGCGCCGGGCCGCGGAGCCCGTCGTCCCCCTGGACGTGTTCGGCGTCCGGCCGGTCACCGTCGCGAACGGGCTGAGCGCACTCGTCGGCGGCCTGCTGCCGACGACGATGTTCCTCCTCGCCCTGTACCTGCAGCGCGTGCTCGGCATGGACCCCCTGCAGGCCGGCCTCGCGCTCACCCCGGGCGCCGTCGGCATCGCCCTGGGCGCGCGGGGCGCCTCGCGGTGGATGGCCGCGCTGGGGCCGCGGCGCAGCTTCGTGCTGGGCGCCCTGGTCGCCGCCGGGTCGCTGGCCTGGCTCGCGGGGATCGACGTCGAGGGCCGCTACGCCGTCGACGTGCTCGTGCCGCTCACCCTGGCCATGGCCGGCTTCGGCGCCTCGGGCCTGCCGCTGACCGTCACCGCGATGTCCGGCCTGCCGCCGGAGCGGGCCGGGCTGGCCTCGGGCCTGCTCAACACCTCGCGCCAGGTGGGCAGCGCCGTGGGCCTGGCGGCGCTCGTCTCGCTGGCCAGCGCGGTGGCCGCCCGCCACGGCGGGCCGGACGACGCGGCGGGGCTGACGGCGGGCTCCGGGACGGCGTTCCTGGTGGGCGCGGGCCTGCTCGTGGCGGCGTCCGTGCTGGCTCTCGCCCTGCCGACGCGGCAGCCGGCGCATCACGGGCGCTGATGCCCGGCATCAGCAGATCGCTCTGGCCTCCGTGGCGCGGGCCACAGCAGAATCGAGTCGGCTGAACGAGCCCGCACCACACCTTCTGCTCGACCAGGGCGGTCTCGCCCCAGGTGGCTCCCGATGCCGCCGCCGAGGGCCCTCGGCCCCCGGTTCTCGGACCGTCGCGCCGGGCCCCTCGCCGGACCCGGGTCGCGCGCCAGCGAGGGGATTCCCGTGGCCTGGACCAAGTGGTCGTACATGGACCACTGGGTGACGGAGACGCCGCAGGGGCCGCAGCCCCCGTCGTTCAACCGCGCCTACATGGACCGGTACGTCAAGCAGCTGTCGGCGCTCGGCTTCACGGGCTTCGACACGTTCTTCTTCTACCTGCCGCTCTACGCCGGGATGTACGGCGGCGTCCCCGGCTTCGAGCGCTTCCTGCAGGACAACGGCTTCGACAAGATCACCGGGATCTTCTCCGCCTACCCGTCGGCCACGAGGTACACGGCGCCGCACGTGCGGGAGACGCACGACCGGATCGTCGCCGACTGCGAGAACACGCTGCGCATGTGCGAGGGGCTGAGCGGCGTCGAGAACTTCATCGTCATGCCGACGTCGACGTACTTCCAGACCGAGCCGGTCACCGACGACACCATCAAGGTGGTCGCCGACCTGTGGAACCGGGTCGGCGCGCTGACCCTCGAGCACGGCATGACGACGACCTGCCACTTCGAGTTCTGGGGTGCGATCCGCACCCGCGAGCAGCTCGACACGTTCCTCCGGTACACCGACCCGGAGCTCGTCTCCTTCTTCTGCGACACCGCGCAGCACACGATCGCCGGCGTCGACCCGGTACAGCTGTTCCGCGACCACTCCGACCGCTGCACCGGCTTCCACTTCAAGGACACCAAGAACGTCGACGAGCACGAGGCCTACCGGACGCCGCCGGACCCGGAGCTGATGGCGCCGCAGGTGACCCGCTGGTTCTACGAGATGGGCGAGGGCGGTCTGGTCGACTTCCCGACCTTGATGAAGGAGATCGTCGCCTCCGGCTACGACGGCTGGCTGACCGTCGAGCACGACAAGGCCGAGCTCGGCGGTGGCAGCTACGCCGAGGCCACCGCGGTCGCCAAGTGGTACATCGACAACGTCCTCGCCGAGGCCGAGGCCGAGGCGCGCAGCGCGCTGGAGACGGCCCGATGAGGGACACCCTGCGCTGGGCCTACGCGCTGAACCAGTGGAACGTCCGGCTCGACGTCTTCGTGCGGCACGAGGACCAGCAGCGGGCGCTGAAGACCGTCTCCGCCTGCGGCTTCGACACGATCGAGCTGGCCTCGGGCACCGGCCGCTGGGACAACATCAGCCGGCCCGAGGTCATCCTGCTCAACCACGGCAGCCACACCGGCTTCCTCGACTTCCTGCGCCGGGCGCAGGTGCAGCGCGTGTCCAGCCTGTTCTGGGACCCGCAGGCGCCCGCGGAGGAGGAAGAGGGCTACGCCTTCCGGTCGACGGCGAACCCCGCCGACGCCGACGCGATCGTCGAGTGGTCGAAGCCGTTCGTCGACTTCGTCGCCGGCGTGGGTGCCGACCAGCTCGTCGTCCGCCCCGTCGGGTCGGCCTGGATGACGCCGCCGCTCGACGCCGACGCGATCAAGCGCATCGGCGACGTGTGGAACCGGGTCGGCGAGCTGACGTCGGCCGCCGGCACCGGCCTGGCGCTGCACTACGACTGCCTGGGCGCCGTGCACACCGAGGCAGAGCTGACCGGCCTGCTCGAAGCGACCGACCCGGCGACCGTGGGGTTCGCGCTCGACACCGCTGAGCTCACCGTCGGCGGCATCGACCCGGTGGCCTTCTACCGGTCGCACGCCGACCGGGTCACGCACGTGCACCTCAAGGACACCCGCTACGCCGACACCGGCGAGGAGTACCGGATGCCCGGCGCCGAGTCGACGATGCTCAAGGGCGGGGCCGGACGGCGGATCGAGCGCTGGTTCTTCGAGCTCGGTACCGAGGGCGGCCTGGTCGACGTGCCCGGCTTCGTGTCGGTGCTGCGAGAGCACGATTACCCGGGCTGGGTCGTCGTCGAGAGCGACCACGGCGGCAACCCGGCGGAGCTGGCCATGCTCAACAGCTGGTATCTGCAGCGCGTGCTGGGGGTGCCGAAGCGATGACCGAGGTGACCGAGCGCGCGATCAAGTGGTCCTACATGGACCACTGGCGGAGCAACGGCCCGTCCGGGCCGGTCGACCAGTGGCACTCGCACAGGACGATGTCGGCCTTCCTCAAGCAGATCAAGGCCGTCGGGTTCGACGCGATCGACACGTTCGACTTCCGCATCTGGCAGATGTACGGCGACTACGGCGGCCCGGCGGGGTACCAGCGGATGGTCCAGGACCACGGCCTGGAGCGGATCGTGAACACGTTCCACGCCGCCGACTACGACCTGCGCACGTACGCGCCGCACCTGCCGGAGACGCACGAGAACATCCTCGAGGACTTCCGGGTCACGATGGGGCGCTGGTCGGAGATCGAGCTCGACAACATCATCGTGATGCCGGCGACCCTGTACTACGACATGGAGCCGGTCACCGAGGACAAGCTCAAGTACACCGCGGAGTGCTGGAACAAGGTCGGCGAGATCACCGCCGGCTCCGGGGTGCGGCTCACCTGCCACCACGAATTCTTCTGCGGCATCCAGAGCGAGCCGGACATCGACACCTTCTACTCCTACACCGACCCGCAGTACGTCTCGCTGTTCGTCGACACCGCGCAGCACTGCATCGCCGGGGTCGACCCGGTGGCCCTGTACGACCGGCACGCGCACCGGGTCAGCGGCTTCCACTTCAAGGACACCCGCAACGTGGCCACCGGCGACGACCACCGGCACCGGCCCGACTCCGAGATCATGGCGCCGACCACCGGCAAGTGGTTCTACGAGATGGGCACCGACCAGGGCCTCGTGGACTTCGCGGCGATGATGACCGCCGTCCGTGACAACGGGTACCGCGGCTGGATCTCCGTCGAGCACGACAAGGCCAACAAGGAGGGCGGCGACTACTCCGAGAGCACCGCGATCTCCCGCTGGTACGCGAAGAACGTCCTCGAGGAGATCTACCGATGAGCGGGATCCGTTGGGCGTACGCCATCAACCAGTGGAAGCCGCAGTTCGACGACTTCGTCCGCCGCGAGCAGCACGAGCGCGCGCTGAAGACGATCTCCATCGCCGGCTTCGAGGGCGTCGAGCTGACCTACGGCACGGGGCGGTGGGAGCCACTGGGCAACCCCCAGCAGCTGGCCGCCAACTTCGGCTCGGTCGCGGGCTTCCGCGAGTTCCTCCGCAGCTGCGCGCTCGACGCGGTCAGCAGCTGGTACTGGGACCCGGCCGAGCGCTCGATGGAGCACCTCACCGGCCCGCTGTCGCCGCTCGCCGACGCCGACGTCCCGGCGATCGTGGCCCGCGCGCGGGAGCTCGCCGCCGCGTTGGCCGAGCTCGGCGGGTCCGTGCTGCTCGTGCGCCCGGTGGGGGGCGCCGGGGACGTCGAGCCGCTGGACGACGAGGCGATCGGCCGGCTCGCGGCCTGCTGGGAGGCGGTCGGCCGGGCGACGGCCGAGCACGGTGTCCGGACGGCGCTGCACGTCGACTTCCTGTCCGCGCTGCGCCGCGACCACGTGCCCCGGCTGCTCGACCGCACGGACCCGGCACTGGTCGGGCTGGCCGTCGACACCGGCGAGCTGACCGCCGGAGGCATCGACCCGGTGTCGGTGATCGAGCGGTACGGCGACCGCGTGTGGCACGTGCAGCTCAAGGACGCCCTGGCCGTGGACGACGCCGAGGAGTACCTGCAGCCGCACGCGCACTGGACGGTGCGGGTCCGCGGGGGAGCGCGGGAGGTGCCGCGCTGGTTCGCCGAGCCGGGCGCCGACGGCGGCCTCGTCGACGTCCCGGCGGTCCTCCGCGCCCTGCTGGACGCGCGGTACGAGGGCTGGGTCGTCGTCGAGAGCGACCAGAGCCCGCACCCCGCCGCCAGCGCCCTGCTGGCCGGCTACCTCGTGCAGCGCGAGCTGCGCCCGATCCTCCTCGACCAGCGGAAGGCAGCCGTCTGATGGCCACCGGCGACACCGTCCTCACCGACGACAGCCTGCTCCGGCGCCCCGAGGGGCTCGGCATCGCGCTGACCGTGCCCTGGTACCGCAGCCTCTGGCTGTCCAGCGTCAGCGACATCGCCGTCGCGGTGGAGGGGCGCGACATCCCGACGGCGGACCTGCGGGTCGAGCTGGGGGAGCGGACCTTCCGGGTCGACGAGCTGGCCGACCAGTGGGACGTCCTGTGGTTCATCCAGGACCGGCTGGTCGTGGTCGTCCCGCTCCACGAGCCGCCGGCCGAGGGGCAGCAGGTCGACGTCGAGGTGACCGTCGACCTGCGGCTGCCCTACATGCAGATCGCACCCGCGACGTACGTGACCAACCACGCGAGCAACCGCCGGTCGCTCGCCGTCCGCTGAGGAGCACGCGATGACCAGCACCGCTCCGGCCCGGGAGGCGCAGCCTGCAGTCGAGGGCAGCGGCATCACGCTCGGTCTCACCCTGTACTCGCTGACCAGCGAGTGGGCGGCCGGCCGCTACGACCTCGCCGGCCTGCTCGACGTGGTCGACGCCGCGGGCATCGGCCCCGGCATCGAGATCGTCGCCTCGCAGACCATCCGCACCTACCCCGAGGTGACCGACGAGTTCGTGCGCACCTGGCGCGAGGCGTTCGACCGGCACGGCTTCGCGCCGAGCTCGTTCGGGTGCAACCTCGACACGGGCCGCCGCCGCGACCGGGACATGACCCCGGACGAGGAGTACGAGTTCACCGTCACCCAGTTCCGCAGCGCGCACGCGCTCGGTTTCCCGCTGGTGCGCATCCAGAGCGCCAAGCCCTCGCTGATCCGCCGGCTGCTGCCGGTGGCCGAGGAGCTCGACCTGACGATGGCGTGGGAGCTGCACGCCCCGCTCGGGCCGAACTCGCCGCGGGTGCTGGAGATCCGCGAGACCTACGCCGAGCTCGACTCGCCGCGGCTGGGCTTCGTGGCCGACTTCAGCTCGACCATGCACGCGATGTCGCCGACCATCCTGCGCAAGCTCGGGAGGATGGGCCTCGGCCCCGAGGAGCTCGGCCGCCTGCAGGAGATATGGGCGACCGACGCCGACATCGACGCCCGGCACGGCGAGTTCGTCGAGTACCTGCACTCGCGCGGCATCGCGCCGGAGTCGCTCGGCTCGTTCGCGCGGCTGGCGTTCAACATGCACGGGCACGTCGACCCGGCCGAGTGGGCCGACATCATGCCGCAGATCAAGCACGTGCACGCCAAGTTCTACGACATCGACGAGCACGGCGACGAGCCGGCGATCGACTACCCGGCGATCGTCCGGGAGTTCGTCCGCGGCGGCTACAGCGGCTTCTTCTCCAGCGAGTGGGAGGGCCACGCCTTCGCCGACCTGGACGAGGCCGACCCCGTGGACCTCGTCCGCAAGCAGCACGACCTCATCCGCCGGTCGATCACGGCCGCCCTCAGCGAGAAGGACTCCTGACGTGTACCAGCTCTCCGCCAACATCGAACTGCTCTTCACCGAGGCCGGCCCGGACGCCGGTGACCGGGTCCGCGCCGCCGCGGCCGCCGGCTTCGACGCCGTCGAGATGTGGTTCTCGACCGACAAGGACCTCGACTCGCTCGCCAAGGCGCTCGCCGACACCGGCGTCCAGCTGACCTCGCTGCTCGCCGGCCCGCGGATGGGCTTCACGTTCCCGGGCACCGACCTCGCCCCGGCCCACGAGGGCCTGGACACCGCGGTCGAGCACGCGAAGCTCCTCGGCTGCCCCCGGATCGTGCTCGCCTCGGGCGTGGGCTTCCCGGGCATGAACCGGCAGCGCAACCACCAGGTGGTCATCGACCTGTACGGCGAGGCCGTGCAGCGGCACCGCGGTTCGGGGATCACCTTCGTCCTCGAGCCGGTCAACTCGCGCGTCGACCACCCGGGCGCGCTCACCGACCGCACCGAGGACGCCGTCCACGTGGCCCGCGCCATCGACGACCCGTCCTTCGGCATCCTCTACGACCTCTACCACTCGATCGCCCAGGGCGAGGACCCGAGGACCGAGCTGGCGAACGCGGCGGGCTTCGTCAAGTACGTGCAGCTCGCCGACGCGCCCGGCCGGCACGAGCCCGGCAGCGGCGACGTCGACTGGCCGGCCCAGCTGGCCACGCTGCGGGCGTCGGGCTACGACGGCCCGATCGGGCTCGAGTACTTCCCGGCCGTCGAGACGGTGAAGTCGGTCGAGTACATCCGGTCGGTCGCGGCGGACGCGTGACGGAACCGGCGGCGAAGCTCGACGTCCTGCTGGCGACCGGCAGGGTCACCGTCGAGCACGACAACGAGTTCCGCAGCTTCCGGCACCACACCTCGATGCTGACGACGCTGCTGGAGTCGACCGGGCGCTTCCGCGTGCGGGTGCTCGAGGAGTTCCGCGGCATGGGCGACGAACTGCTCGACCGGTTCGACGTCGTCCTGGTCGTGTACGAGGGGCGGGACGACTACCACTCGGTCGCCGAGGGCTTCGGGACGACGACGGAGCAGGCGCTGCTGCGGTTCGTCCGCGAGAAGGGTCGTGGGATCGTCTGGTTCCACGGCTCGTCGGTGCAGGAGCCGGACTGGGGCTGGCCGGAGGAGTTCGACCGGATGCGCGGGGCGACGCTCAGCCGGGAGACCGGCCTGCGGCCCCGGCCGCAGGGCGAGGTCGTCGTCCGGACCGCGGAGCCGCGGCACCCGGTCACCGAGGGCCTGGACGCCGAGTGGACGGTCGTCAACGACGACGTCCTGACGGGTGCGCGGATGGACCCGTCGGCGCGGGTGCTGCTGACCGTCTTCGACGACGTCGACAGCTACCGCCGGGCCGGCTGGCCGAACGCGCACACGCCCGTGGTGATCCCGCCGGGTGGGCTCGAGGAACTGAAGGGCATGGGCACCGACCAGCCGCTGGCCTGGGTGAACGAGTGGGGGAGCGGCCGGTCGTTCTGCGTGACCCTCGGGCACGACTGGGACACCTTCCGGAAGGTGCCGTTCATGACGCTGCTGGTCCGCGGCGTCGAGTGGGCGGCCACCGGGTCGGTCACCCTCGGGCCGCCTGAGCGGACCGGCGCCGCGCGCTGGCGGCTGTGGCCGTACTACGCCGGCGACCCGTCCCGCTTCGACCGCGCCGCGCCCGCGGCCGCGGCCGCCGCCCGTCACTGACCGCGTGACCGCACTCCCTCCCGGACGGCCCGTGCGGCCGGGCGGGTGCCCGAGAGGTGGCGGCGGTGTAGACCAGCCCGACGTGGCTGAAGGGCCTGCGGGGTGTTGCCGACCTGCCGGCCGGCCGCGACGTCGCAACTCCTCGCTGAGCAGGCCGAGGTCGTTGCGCAGGCCGAGCAGCCGGGTGAACAGCGCCTCGGCCAGCCAGAAGCTGCAGGCCAGGAACGCCCCCTCGTCACCGGCCAGCCCGTCGACGCCGCCGTCGGCGTCCACGCGGTAGCGCCGCAGCAGGCCGTCGTGGTCGAGCTCCCGCTGCAGGGTGGTGACGGTGCCTGTCCGCGCGGCGGCATGAGGTCGACCACGCGCACGGTCCCCTCGGGGGTCTGCCACTCCGTCTCGAGCACCAGCGAGTCCCCGCGGTAGCGGCGGCGCGTGCAGGTCCCGCCGCGGTGGGGGGCGAGCACCCAGGAGCCGGCCCGCTCGTCGCCGAGCAGCGCGGCGAAGCAGGCGGGGGAGTCGAACCGGGGCAGGCACAGCCAGTCGACGGTGCCGGTGCGGTCGACCAGCGCGGCGGTCTGCAGGTCGCCGACGAGGCCGTGGTCCTCGATCCGCGCGGTCACCGGGTCGCCCGTGCCGGGGGTCCTGCAGCGAGATGACGATCCCACGACCCCACATCGGGGTGCAGCGCGCTCCCGGCACCGGCGAGCGGCTCCCGCCGCCGTGCCCGGTCCCGCGGGCGCGCCGGTCGTCGCCGACCCGGTGGGTACCGCCCCCGGGACCACGGCGGGGCGGCCCGCGGCGGTGCACACTGCCTCCACGGGACGGTCGGGCGGGACGAGGCGGCGGGCAGGACCGATGACGGACACGGGCGTGGTGGGCGTGACCGTGGTCCGCGGCGGGACGACGGTGCTGCACGACGTGACGCTGCTCGCGGCCGACGGCGAGCTCCTCGTGGTGCTGGGCCCGTCCGGCAGCGGCAAGTCGACGCTGCTGCGGGCCGTGGCGGGGCTCGACCAGGTCCGCTCCGGCGACGTGCTGGTCAAGGGGCGCCGGGTGACCCGGCTGCCGTCCTCCGAGCGGCACGTGGCCATGGTGTTCCAGTCCTCCGCCCTGTTCCCGTTCCTCGACGTGGCGCGCAACCTCGGGTGGGGCCTGCGCGTGCAGCACCGGCCGGAGGCCGAGGTGCAGGAGCGGGTCAGCGGCCGGGCCCGGCAGCTGCGGCTCGGCCGCCTGCTGGCCCGCCGGCCGCGCGAGCTGTCCGGCGGCGAGCGCGGCCTGGTCGGCGTCGGCCGGGCGCTCGTGCAGGTCCCGGACGTCTTCCTGCTCGACGAGCCCCTCGGCGACCTCGATGCGGTGCAGCGCGTCGAGGTGCGGCGGCAGATCGTCGACGTCGTCCGCTCCCTCGGCGTCCCCACGCTCTACGTCACCCACGACCCGGCCGAGGGCCTGGTCATCGCCGACCGGGTCGCGCTGATGAGCGAGGGCCGCGTCGTGCAGGTGGGCCGGCCCCGCGAGCTGTACGAGCGGCCGGTGGACCTGTTCGTCGCCGGGTTCGTCGGCGACCCGCCGATCGGGCTGCTGCCCGCCCGGCTGGTCTCCGCCGGCGGGCAGGCCGGCTTCCGGGTGGGTGCCCGGACCCTGCCCCTGTGGCAGCCGGTGCCACCGCCGCTGCTCGACCACGTCGGCCGCGAGGTGCTCCTCGGCCTGCGTGCCGAGGACGTCCACGACGCGGCGACCGGTCAGGACCCGGACGCCGTCGCGCTGGACGGGGTGGTGAGCCACGTCGAGTACACCGGACGGCACCAGGTGGTCGCGGTCGTGGTGGCCGCGCCGCCGGACACCCCGGGCGGGGCAGCGCTCGGCGGCGGCTCCCCCGGCGGCACCCTGCACTCGTTCCTCCCGCCGCGGGCGGTGGTCCGCCCCGGTGACGCGGTCCGGGTCACCGTCGACGCGGCCCGCGCCCACGTCTTCGACCCGGTCACCGGCCGGGCACTCCGGCACCCCCCGGAACGGCGTTGACCACCGCCGCGCGCCCGGTGACCTGAGTACACGGGGCCTCACCGTGCGCAGTCGCTGCAGTGGCGCGACTCCGCGAGTCGCCCCATCCTTGTCGGCACGCCTGACCCCACCGACCCGTCGTTCCACGAGGGAGCGGACATGGCTCACGGCCCCGCCGACAGCGGCGACCTCCACAAGGGACTCAAGCAGCGCCACCTCACGATGATCGCGATCGGCGGTGTCATCGGCGCGGGCCTGTTCGTCGGCTCGGGCGCGATCATCGGCGAGGTCGGTCCCGCGGCGTTCCTGACCTACGCCCTGACCGGCGTCCTGATCGTCATGGTCATGCGGATGCTCGGGGAGATGGCGGTGGCCAACCCCTCGACGGGGTCCTTCGCCGACTACGCCCGGCAGTCGCTCGGCGGCTGGGCCGGCTTCAGCGTGGGCTGGCTGTACTGGTACTTCTGGGTGATCGTCGTCGGCTTCGAGGCCGTGGCGGGTGCGGCGATCCTGCAGCGCTGGCTGCCCGACGTCCCGCTGTGGGTGCTGGCGCTCGTCCTCATGGTGCTCATGACGGCGACCAACCTGTTCTCCGTGGCCTCCTACGGGGAGTTCGAGTACTGGTTCGCCGGCGTCAAGGTCTTCGCGATCGTGGCCTTCATCGCGCTCGGCACGCTGTTCGTCCTGGGGCTCTGGCCGGGGCGCGACCTCGACTTCTCGAACCTCACCGAGCACGGCGGACTGTTCCCCAACGGCGCCGGCACGCTCGTCTCGGGCATCGTCATCGTGGTCTTCTCGATGGTCGGGGCCGAGATCGCCACCATCGCCGCCGCCGAGTCCGCCGAGCCGGAGCGCGGCATCGCCCGGGCCACGAACTCCGTCGTGTTCCGGATCCTGATCTTCTACGTCGGGTCCATCTTCCTGCTGGCCACCATCCTGCCGTGGAACTCCACCGAGCTCGGGGACTCGCCCTACGTCTCGGCGATGGAGGAGATGGGGATCCCGGCGGCGGCCGAGATCATGAACGCGGTCGTGCTCACCGCCGTCCTGTCCTGCCTGAACTCCGGCCTCTACACGGCCTCGCGGATGCTGTTCGTGCTCGCCGCCCGGCACGAGGCACCCGGCCGGCTGCTGTCGATCAACCGGCGCGGTGTCCCCGCGTGGGCGATCCTCGCGTCCAGCGTCGTCGGGTTCCTCTGCGTGATCGCCGCCTACGTCTCGCCGGACACCGTCTTCCTGTTCCTGCTCAACTCCTCCGGCGCGATCATCCTGTTCGTCTACCTGCTGATCACGCTGTCCCAGCTGCGGATGCGGCCGACGATCCCGCCGGAGCGGCTGCGGGTGAAGATGTGGTTCTACCCGGTCCTGACCCTGCTGACGGCGGCCGCGATCGTCGCGATCCTCGTGCAGATGCTCGTCCGGGAGAGCACCCGGTCGCAGCTCCTGCTCAGCCTGCTCGCCTGGGCGGTCGTGCTCGTCGCCTACGCCGTCCGGCGCCGGGCCATCGGCGCGGCCCACCTCAGCGAGCAGGGGGCCGCCGCGGAGACCCGGGCCGACCGGTGGATGCACGAGCACGGCGCCGTCGTCGACGCCGAGGTCGACGCCGCCGTCGGGGAGGGGCGGCTGGACCCCCGCGTCATCCGGCGGATGGACGAGGAGGGCTATCCCAACGAGGCGCCGTGACCCCCGGTCCCGTCCGTCGGGGCACCGTCGACGTCGTCCGCTGCGTCACGCGGGAGTCCGGTGGGGACTCCACCACCGAGGTCGGGGAGGGGCCCACCGAGGCCTTCGTCTTCGGGTGGGGGCGGGACGCGCGGCCTGCTCACCCACTTCCTCGAGAGCCAGCGGACGACCGTCACCGTGCGGTACGACGACCAGCCGGCGGTGACCCGGGGCCTTTCGGACGCCTCCTCCGCGCCGGTGTACGACGTCCAGGAGGGCATCTGGTCGAGCGAGCTGCTGGATCCCCCTGGGCGACCTGGTGGCCGGGGACGAGGTCACGGTCACCATCGACACGACGACCACGAGGCCGAGCACGGACCAGCTCGAGGGGGCCCACCGGGAGCTGGTCCCGGCCGGCGCGACGCTCGCCTCCGGCACCTGCGTGATCACAGTCGTCCCTGCGTGACGGGCCGTCGCGCGACGCCCGCCGGCGCGCACCACGGCCGGGAGCGCGAGGGAGCCCTCGGCGCGGTCAGGCGCCCGAGTGCCTCCGGGACTGCGTCCCGGGGACGTCGTCGTCGTAGAGGGTGTAGGTCGCGCTCATCGTGCCCGCGGGGTCGAGCCGGGCGAGCAGGGCGTCGCCGATGGCGGCGAGCTGGTCGATCTGCTCGTCGCTGAGCGCGTCGACGACGTGGTGCCGCACGGCGGCGACGTGGCCGGGCGCGGCCGCCCGCAGCGTCGCCCAGCCGGCGTCGGCGAGCCGGACGTCGGTCACCCGGCGGTCGTCGGGCCGGGAGGCGCGCGCCACCAGCCCCCGACCCTCCATGCGCGTCAGCACGTGCGAGAGGCGGGGCAGGGTGGCGCTGGTCCGCCGGGCCAGCTCGGTGGTGCGCAGCGTCCGGCCGGGGACCTCGGAGAGCATGGCCAGCACCTGGTACTCGAACTCGGTCAGCCCGGCGTCCCGGCGCAGCTGTGCGTCGAGGACGCCGGGGAGCAGCTCGAGCACCGCGCGCAGACGGATCCAGGCGCGCAGCTGTCGCCGGTCGAGCCACGGTGTGTCCACGGTCACGTCCTCACCGGAATGCTTGTGCCGACAAGTATGCTGTCCCTGCTGGTAGTTGTCGCAACAACCAATCAACCGGCAGGAGCAGCGACGTGGCACACGTGAGCATCATCGGCACCGGCACCATGGGTCAGGCCATCGCCGAGGTCGTCCGCCGGGGCGGCCACACCGTCGAGCTGATCGGGCACGGTGACACCGACCAGCCGGTCACCGGCGACGTCGTCGTCCTCGCCGTCCACCACGCCTCCGTCGCCGAGGTCCTCGACCAGCGCGGTGCACAGCTGGCCGGCAGGGTCGTCGTCGACATCACCAACCCGGTGGACCCGCAGACCCTCGCCTCCCTGGTCGTCCCGGCCGACGGCTCCGCCACCGCCGGGATCGCCGCGGCGCTGCCCGACTCCCGGGTGGTCAAGGCGTTCAACACGAACCTCGCCGCCACCCTGGCCTCCGGGACCGTCGGCGACCAGCCCACCACGGTCCTGATCGCCGGTGACGACGCCGGCGCCACGTCGCTGCTGGCCGGGATCGTCACCGACGGCGGACTGCGCGCCCTCGACGCCGGCCCGCTGCAGCGCGCCCGCGAGCTGGAGGCGCTCGGCTTCCTGCAGATCACCCTGGCCGCCGCGGAGGAGGTCGCCTGGACCAGCGGCTTCGCCGTCGTCGCCTGACGACCGGCCCCGTTCCCCCACGCCTCCCACGCACCCCCAGGAGCCCGCATGACCACGCCCGCCCCCACCCCGACCGCTGCCGCCGACGCACGCATCCCGGCCGCGCACCCCTTCACCGCGCACCTGCGGCGGGCCGCCGCCCTCGAGGCCGAGCGGCCGCACCGCGCCTGGACGCCGGAGGACGGGCCGCTGCCGAGCCTCTACCTGTCCCACGGCGGCGGGCCGCTGCCCTTCGCCGACCCCGGGTGGCTGGACCCGCTGCACGGCTGGGCCCGGGCGCTGCCCAGGCCGCGGGCGATCCTGGTCGTCAGCGCGCACTGGGAGTCCGCGCCGCTGTCGCTCAGCGCCGCCCGGCCGGCCGAGCTGGTGTACGACTTCGGCGGCTTCGACCCGCTCTACCACACCTTCCGCTACGACACCCCCGACGCCGGCGAGCTGGCGCGGCAGGTGGCCGGGCTCGTGCCGGACACCGAGCAGGTGCACCAGCACGCGCGCCGCGGGCTCGACCACGGCGCGTGGGTGCCGCTGAAGATCATGTACCCGGCGGCCGACGTCCCGGTGCTGCAGCTGTCCCTGCCCACCGAGGACCCGGACCGGCTGCTGGCCCTCGGAGCGCGGCTGCGGCCGCTGCGCGAGTCCGGCGTGCTGGTGGTCGGCTCCGGGCACATGACCCACGGCCTGCCGTTCCTCACCCGGGAGAACTTCACCCGCAACGAGGTGCCGGGCTGGTCGGCGGACTTCGACACCTGGGCCGCCGACGCCCTCGCCCGCGGCGACGTCGCCGAGCTCGCCCGCTTCCGCACCGCCGCGCCGGGCATGCCCTACGCCCACCCCACGGTGGAGCACTTCACCCCGCTGTTCGTCACCCTCGGCGCGGCCACCGACCCCACCGCGCCGGTGACCACCACGCTCGACGGGTACGGCGTCGGCCTGTCCCGGCGCTCCTTCCAGGCGGCCTGACGCCGGCGGGGTCGACTGCCGCGGGGACGTCGACGACCGCGACACGACCCGCTCTGGCGGGCTGACCGGGGGGTCAGCCCCGCGGCGGGAGCACCGGCGTGCGGCCGAGCTCGGCGCGCGCGATCGACCGCAGGTGGACCTCGTCCGGGCCGTCGAACAGCCGCATCGCGCGGTGCCAGGCGTACATGGCGGCGAGCGGGGTGACGTCGGACATCCCGGCGCCGCCGTGGACCTGGATGGCCCGGTCGATGACGCGGGTCGCGGCCCGGGGGACGGCGACCTTGGCCATGGCCACCAGGTCCCGGGCGGTCTTGTTGCCGTGGACGTCGATGACGTGGCTCGCGCGGTGGCACAGCAGCCGGGCCTGCTCGATCTCCAGGCGGGACTCCGCGATCTGCTGCTGCACCACGCCCTGGTCGGCCAGCGGGCCGCCGAAGGCGACCCGCTCCCGGGCCCGCGCGGTCAGCAGGGCGAGGGCGCGCTCGGCCGCGCCGAGAGCGCGCATGCAGTGGTGGATCCGGCCCGGCCCCAGCCGCGCCTGCGCGGCGGCGAAGCCCCCGCCCTCCTCCCCGACGACGTTGGTGACGGGCACCCGCACCGCCTCGAAGGACACCTCGGCGTGCCCGTGCTGGTCGTGGTGGCCGAGGACGGGGTGGTCGCGGACGACGGTCACGCCCGGCGTGTCCCGGGGGACGAGCACCATCGTCTGCTGCCGGTGTGCCGGCGCCGACGGGTCGGTCTTGCCCATGAGCACGAGGACGGCGCACCGCGGGTCCATCGCGCCGCTGGTCCACCACTTGCGGCCGGTGATCACGTACTCGTCGCCGTCGCGTTCGATCCGGGTGGCGATGTTGGTGGCGTCGCTGCTGGCGACGTCGGGCTCGGTCATGGCGAACGCCGAGCGGATCTCCCCGGCGAGCAGGGGCTCGAGCCAGTCGCGCTTCTGCTGCTCGCTGCCGAGCAGGTGCAGCAGCTCCATGTTGCCGGTGTCCGGGGCGGCACAGTTGATCGCCTCGGGCGCCAGGTCCAGGCTCCAGCCCGACAGCTCGGCGATCGGCGCGTACTCCAGCTGGGTCAGTCCCGACTCCGCCGGGAGGAACAGGTTCCACAGGCCCTGCGCCCGTGCCCGCCCCTTGAGCTCCTCGACGACCGGCGGCACGACGTGGCCGTCCGGGCCGGCCGCCCGGCGGGAGGCCAGGTAGGCGGGCTCGGCCGGCAGGACCTCCTCCCGCATGAAGGTGACCATGCGGTCCCGCAGCTCGCGGGCCCGCGTGCTCGGCGCGGGCAGCTCGTGGTCGGACACGGGGACCTCCCGGGGGACGGTGGGACCGGCCCCACCGACGCTAGGGCCACCGCGGGCCGGGGGGCCAGGCACGGAGGAGGACAGGGTCCGCGCGCCGCCGGTCGCCCTAGGGTGCTGGGGGAGGACCCCCGGACCGGGTCGTCCCCGTCTCCGCGGAGGAGCCCGGCATGAACGCGGTCGAGTACGAGCAGCGGGACGGCGTCGCGCGGGTCCGGCTGGCCGACGCCGAGCGGGGCAACCCCCTCACACCGGCGACGGTCGGCGAGCTGGGCCGGGCCGTGCGGCGGGCCCGCGCCGACGACGTGCACGTCGTGGTGCTCTCGGCCGCGGGCCGGACCTTCAGCGTCGGCGGGGACGTGTCCGCCTTCGCCGCCGCCGAGGACGTCGAGCAGGTGGTCGACGACATGGCCGAGTCGCTGCACCGCGTCGTCAGCGACCTGCACCGGCTGGACGCGGTGGTGGTCTCGGTCGTGCAGGGCACCGCGGCCGGCGCCGGGGTGCCGCTGGCCGCGGCGGCCGACCTCGTGCTCGCGGCGGAGTCCGCGCGGTTCACCCTCGCCTACACCCGGATCGGCTTCTCCCCGGACGGCGGCAGCACGCTGCTGACGGCGTCGGTCGGGCTGCACCGGGCGCTGCACCTGGCGCTGCTCAACCCGGTCCTCTCGGCGGAGGAGATGCGGGCCATGGGGGTGGTGACCCAGGTGCACCCCGACGCCGAGCTCGAGGGGGCCGTCGAGGACGTCGTCGCGGCGCTGCGGTCGGGCTCGCGGACGGCGCAGGTGGCCGCCAAGCGCCTGCTCCGCGACGTCGCCACGCCGAACGCGGAGGCGGCGCTGCGCCGCGAGACCCTGTCGGTCAGGGCCGCCGCCGCCAGCGCGGACGGGCGGGAGGGCGTGGCGGCGTTCCTCGGCAAGCGCCCCCCGCGCTTCCCGAGCAGCACGCCCTGACCTATCTGGCGAGGCATCCAGGGGAGACCTGAACCCGTCGCTCGAGGGCGGTCGCCCGGACCGAGGCGTCGGCGCGCCCCCGGGGGCGACCGGGTGGGCGTCACCGGACGGTCAGCAGGTCCTCCAGCGGTCGGCGCGCCTCGGCTTCGATGCGGGCGGCACTGTCCGCCTCGCCCAGCCGGTCGGCGAGTGCGGATCGGGTGTGCGCCCACGTGGTCCGGTCGGTGGGGAACACGGCCGCACCGACCGACCGGCGGACCCCCTCGGCCGCGCCGGTGAGGCGGGCGGCCCGCTCCGGGTCCCCGGCCTCCACGGCGACGGCGGCCAGCCCGTCCAGTGCCCGGGCGCTGGTCTCGCGGCTGTCGAGGGCGCGGCCCTGCTCCAGCGCGTCCCCCAGCACGCGGCCCGCCTCGTCCAGGTCCCCTCGCGCGGTGTGCGCCAGGCCGAGGTTCACCAGCGCGTTGCCGAGAACGATCTCCGTCGGGACCGTCCGGGCGACCGCGACGCTCTCCTCGAGCACCGGCACCGCCTCCCCGGGGTCGTCCCGCAGGAGCAGCGCCGCGCCCAGGAACAGCAGCGCGAACGCGAGGCCCCACCGGTCGTCGAGCCGGCGGAGGTCCGCCACGGCGGCCCTGAGCATCGCCTCCCCCTCGGCGGGGTCGGCCGCCGCCACGAGCTGTCCGAGCGGGACCGCCGCCAGGGCGGCCGAGCGGCGGTCGCCGAGTGCCCGGTGCAGCTCGACCGCCGTCCGCAGCGCCGGGAGCGCGCGGTCGTGGTCGCCCTGTCCGAAGCTCAGCATCCCGACCACCAGCGACGCGGAGGCGCGCTCGGCGTCGGTGATGCCGGAGCTGCGCGCCAGCACCTCCTCCATCCACCCGATCCCGGGGCGGAAGAGGCCGTGGACCCACCAGAACCGCCACAGCGCGAGCCCGAGCTCGGTCGCCTCGTCCTCGGCGCCGCGGTCGAGGCACGTCCGCATCGCCGCGCCCAGGTTCCGGGACTCGACGACGTACCGGTCCAGCGCCGACGGGTCCGGCCGCCCCGGCGGTGCCGGCTGGATCGTGAGCGCGAACGCGCGGAAGAAGGCGGCGTGGGCCGCGCGGATCCGATCGGCCTCCCCGCTGGCCGCCAGACGCTCCTCGGCGAACTCCCGGACGGTGTCCAGCAGGCTGAACCGCGGGTCCCCGGAGTCCGGTGCCCCCACCCGGACCAGGCTCTTGTCCACCAGGGAGGCCACCGCGCCGAACACGTCGGGCACCCGCTCGTCGGCGCACACCGCCTCGGCGGCCGGCAGGGTGAAGCCGCCGACGAAGACGGCCAGCCGGGCGAAGGCGACCTTGTCCCCGGCGTCGAGCAGGTCGTAGCTCCACTCCACCGTCCGGCGCAGGGTGTGCTGCCGCTCCGGCAGGTCGCGGGGTCCCCCGGCCAGCACGGTGAACCGGGAGTCCAGCCGGCGCAGCAGCTCGACCGGGTCGAGCAGCCGCACCCGGGCGGCCGCGAGCTCGATCGCCAGCGGGAGCCCCTCGAGCCGGCGGCAGATCTCGGCGACCGCCCGCAGCTGTGGCTCGTCCACGGGGACGTCGGCCCGGACCGCCCGGGCGCGGTCGAGGAACAGCCGCACCGCCTCGGTCCGGGCCACCACCTCGACCGGCTCGCTGGCCCGGCCCGTCTGCAGCGGGGGGACGGCGACCACGTGCTCGCCGGTCAGGTGGAGGACCTCTCGGCTGGTGGCGAGCACGGTGAGTTCCCGGGCGGCCTCGAGCAGCTGCGTGACCAGCGGTGTCGCGTCGGCGACCTGCTCCAGGTTGTCCAGGACCAGCAGCACCTGCCGCGGCGCCAGGAACGCGGCGAGCGCGTCCTGCGGCGACCGGCCGCCCCCGTCCGACAGGCCGAGCGCGGTCGCCATGGCGGAGGGCACCAGGTCGGACGCGCGCACGGTCTCCAGCGGCACGGCGGCGACGCCGTCCCGGAACGCCTCCTGCAGCCCGGTGGCGACCTGCAGCGCCAGGCGGGTCTTGCCGATGCCGCCGGGCCCGACGAGGGTCACCAGGCGCGTGGCGGGATCGGTCAGCAGCTTGCGCAGCTGCGCCACCTCACGCCGCCGGCCGACGAACGAGCTGGTCGGCGCCGGCAACCTCCACCGCGGACCGGGCGCCCCGCCCGCCGTCGCCCCCGGGAGCTCGAACCGCTCACTGAGCAGCAGGGCGAGGTCGTCGGCGACCAGGGTGGCGAGCTCCTCGGCGGTCCCGAAGCTGCGGTAGGACAGCCCGTCGGACCCGATGCGGTCGATCATCGTCGCCAGCCTCGGGTCCCGGTCGGGCGCCGGCGTCTTCAGGTACACGAGCTTGGGCATGTCCTTCGCGGCGAGGTACTCGTCCTCCAGCCCCGACAGCTCCTGCCCGGGTGCCACCCAGCCGTACGACTGCCAGTAGACGCCCACGAACACGTGGCTCTGCTGCAGGTACGCGAGGTAGAGCTCGCGCGGCGGGTGGGGCCGGGCGCCCAGCTCGAAGAGCACCGGGGTGAACCGCAGCCGCTCGACGGCGGCCTTCACCGCTGCCCGCTCGGCGGCCAGCTCCTGCATGGTCGAGCTGATGAAGACCCGGAGCCGCTGGTCCGGGGTCCGGATGGGCACAGCGGTCCTCCCTCGGCGGGTGAGGCGGTCAGGGGCGCCGCGACGCCGTCGAGCGCGGCCGGCCGGCTCGCGGCGTCCTCACGGAGAGCCGACGAGGTGGGGCCGGGCACGCTCGGCGTCGGATCCCTGGCCGATGCCGTCCACAGTCGTCCTCCTCATCCGGGAGCACGGAGGTCGTGTGCCGGATGATGCTCCGGCTGTCCCGGCGCGTCACCCCTGCTCTCCTCGCGCGGTCGCGCGGCGCCGCGCGGGCTGGGTCGGTCGCCGCGCGACCTGCACGGCATCGACCCCGCGGACGCGCGGGCGACCGGCCGAGGCGTCGCTCGCCACCCGCCGGCGCCGATCTCCTGCCTCGCTCGCGCTCGGCGACCGAGAGCTCCGCCGGCATCGCCTCGTGCCCTTCCGGCTCCTCTCCGGCCGTCGCCCGGGCAGCCGGGAGGCCCGCCGGCACGGGATCGGGGGAGCCCGGCGCGGTTCTCATCGCGCGCGGCGCCCCCTCACGGTGATCTGATCACGTAGTCCGTCGGGTGCGGTGTGCCGGTGGTCGTATCGGCGGTGCGCGTCTCCCCGATCGACGGGGTCGTGCCAGCGTCGCCCCGAACGTGATCGCCTCCGGGTGCCGGGACACCGATGTCGCCACGGTGGTGATCGGGCGTCGCTCGACCGGCCGACGGAGAAGCCCCCATGCAGTGGGTCCGGGAGTAGGGTGCCGCCATCGCGCCGCACGCCCGGCCGGCGGCTACCTCGACCTCGCCTCGGGCGATGGCCGATCCAGGGATGGCGGGGGACCACGACGCCACCCACCAGCGGTTGTGCGAGGTCGACCGGCCCACGACCCCGGCAGCCCGATCCACCTCGACCTGAGATCAGGCACTGAGGAGGCCACCGTGAAGGCGATCACTCGCACCGACCTGCCCGTCGAGATCGAGGGCGGCGGCGTCGACTTCCGCGCCGACCGCTTCGGAGACATGACCGTCGCCTGGGTGCGACTGCCCGCAGGCACAGACCTGCGCCAGGCGCTGACCGGGCTGCCGGGCGACCGGTGCCCCTGCCCGCACTGGGGCTACATGGTCGACGGCCGGCTCGCGATGCACGGCGAGCAAGGGGTGACCGAGTACGCGGCCGGCCAGGCCTTCTACTGGGAGCCGGGCCACGCTCCGGTGGCGTTGACCGACTGCGAGTACGTCGATGTCTCGCCCTCCGAGGATCTCGAGCGAGTGATCAAGCACATCCAGGGTGGATGAGCCGGGGCCGCCCCGGGGGCGACGTTCCTGGCCGGCTGCGGGCCGTCACCTCGCCGCACCAGGAGGTGGACCGGCTCGACCGGACGACGGCTGGACGCCAGTCGCACGAGCTGCCGGCTCGGCCGTCTGCAGGGCCTGGCAGCGGCCGCTTCGGCGCCTCCAGGGAGCGGCTGGAGGAGCACGCGAACAGGACCGGAGGACAGGGGTCGTCCGTCGATCGGGCGCTGCGCGCTGCTTGCCTCGAGCGCCGGATCAGTCGTCCGCGCCGGCCTGGCTCCTGGCACGGCTGGGCTGCACCCGCATCGGCTCGCCCGGCGTCTTCGGGGAGCGAACCACCAAAGCGCTGTTCAGAGCGGCAAGAGGCCAGGTCGGCCGTGAGCGAAGTCGGGTGGGTCATCCGGCGGGTTCTCGCGCCCGGAGACCGCCCGGATGCCCGTCCCGTGCCCGATCCTCGTCCTCGCCCCGCCGTCGAGCCGGCCATCCATCCGTCCGGTACGGGCGTGGCGACAGGGCACTGGCCACGGGCCTCCCTGCTGCGTCCGAGGAGGAGCACAGCGCTTCCGCACACGCCGTGCCGGCAGTGAGGTGCCGGTCAGCCGTAGACGTCGGCGCGGTGCGAGATGCGCACGACCCTGACGAGGACCTCGTCGTCGTGGATCGAGTAGATGACGCGGTACTGGCCCCGTCGCGCGGACCGGTAGCCCTCGAGATCGAAGCGCAGCGGCTTCCCGACGCGGTAGGGGTCCGCAGCCAGCGGCCCGTAGAGGAAGTCGACGACCGCGACGGCCACCGGTTCGGGGAGGTCCCGCTCGATGGCACGCTTGGCCGCTGCCGAGAGGACGACGGTGTGACGACGAGGGCCGGTCACCGCCGGCGGGCCGCGAGTGCGGCCCGCACCTCGGCCTCGCCGTAGACCTCACCGCCGGCCATCGCCTCCTCGGCCTGCCTGATGTCCGAGCGTGCTCGAGGATCGGAGAGGATCTCCAGGGTCTCCACCAGGGACTCGTAGTCCTCGACGGCGAGGATGACCGCGACCGGGCTGCCGTTCCTGGTGACGGTGACGCGTTCGTGCGTGCCGGCGACCTCGTCGATCACCTGGCTGAAGTGCGCCTTGACCGCCGCCAGCGACTGCGTCGTCATGACCTCGATTGTGGTCATCTAACCAGCCATGGTCAAGGAGCTCGGCCGGGGTCGCCGGGGGATGCGGTGTGGTCGAAACCTCGCAGCAGGGGGATCGACGGCAGTCGTGATCCAGCCACCTGTCGCGACGTGGAAGCTCCGAGTTCGAGGCCGGCCTCGCCGAGGGGCGCCTGCAGCGCTCGGGGCCATGCGTCGTCGTCATCGTCGATCGAGCGGCGACCAGAGGAGTACGCCAGCTCCACTGGAGGATGTGGCTTGTCCGTCGAGTGATCGCTGGGCTCTGCTGGCGTCGAGCCCTGACTCATCCGTCCGCGCTCGTAGGACGCCTGGTCCTGCTCGGTTGGACCCACATGGGTTCTCCCGGCATCCTCGGGGAGCGAGATCCGAGAGCGCTGTTCAGAGCGGCAAGACCGCAGGTCGCGGGTGAGCGACAGTGGGCGGGTTGTCGGGCGAGTTCCCACCCCCTGGTCAGCGCTCGAAACAGTTGCTGTGCCGCCACGACCACCCTTCACGGTAGTGGTGCCGGCTGCCGCACCTGACGCCGATCGAGCCGCCTTCGGTGATCCGCGGGTGAGAGGTCCCGGCGCCCGACCCCGTGCGGGGGGCATCACGGAGACGAGCATCGCCGGGGTTTCAAGAGGCCCCTCGACCACTCCGATGAGGGCGGTCAGGTTACGCCGGCTGGTCGTCGGGTGCGCTCGACCGCCCGGTCTCGTCGCAGGCGCGGGAGGTCCTTCGCCGCGCCTGGGCCGACCGAAGCGCGAGGCGGGTGAAGTAGGCCGTCCGGGCGTGCCCCGCCCGGCGTGCCCGTTCAGCCGGTGACAGCACGCCGTCGGGGTCGACCTCGCGCTCTCCGAGGATGGTGGCCGCACTGACCGGGCCGATGCCGTAGAGCGCGGTCAGCCCGGTGGGCACCTGCTCGACCGCGGCGGTGATCAGGCCGGTGACCTCCTGAATCTCTGCGGTCAGCTCGGCCAGCCGCTCCAGCCGGCGGCGGGTCAGCTGCGCCCGCACGCTGCTGTGCCCGGCGAGCAGATCCTTTGCCGCGGTGATGAAGGTCGGCCCGGTCAACCGAGGCACGGTGGCCTGGTAGCCGGGATGCAGGCCGTGCAGCTCGGCGTGAGTGCGGCTAGCAAGGGCGGTGCGCTCGGCCACCAGCTGGGCTCGGTAGTCACACAACGCCCGCAGGTCGGCGGCCTGCCCAATGGGCAGGCGCACCGGTGGCAGGCCCGGTTCGCGGGCGGTGATCCGGGCGATGGCGACCGCATCGTCGGGATCGGTCTTGCCTCCGGCCGGGCGGGCGGTGCGCTCGCGGGAGGTCAGGCTGGGCGGCACCTCGACCACCTCCAGACCGCCGGTGAGCACTAGGCGCACTGCGGCGCCGCGGCCGTAGTTGCCCGAGCCCTCGATGCCCACCCGTTGCACCTGGTGGCGCCCCAGCAGCTCCTCAAGGGCGTCGAAGCCGGTCTCGGTGTTGGCCAGCTCGGTGACCGCCACCGGTCGGCCGCGATCGTCGATGACGGCCACGGCCAGGGTGTCTTTGTGCGTGTCGATGCCGGCAAGCACGCCGACTCCTTTCGCGTCGACTCTGCGCTCGCGACCGCCGAGGTCCCGGGCGGAGCGCACGCACCTGCGGGCCGCCGCGGCCCACGCTCCTATCAGGCGTCAACCGTCCAGGACATCGGCAGGCGTCACCGGCGGGCACTCACTGCGAAGGCCACAGATGATCACGACGGGCAGCAAGACGTCGAGCGTCGCCGGTGACGCCCGCGAGCACCCCGCTCGGCGACGGGGCGTCTCTTCGTACCGCAGGTGCAAGAGGTGTGACGGCTCGCGATCTTGAAATCTCCAGCGGTGCAACCGTGCGCCAGAGAGAGGCCGGTGACCGACTCGCCGGGGGGCTCTGAGGCAGGCGATCAAGTGTCGCGTCGGTGGTGCACGGGGAGCGGTCGGTGGGTGGTGCCGCCGTTGGCATCGGGCCGTCTTTCATGGCGCTGCGGGAGCTGTCCCCGGATGGCGCCCCGTCACCAGGCGTGCCCGCGGGGTCAGGCGAGACGGCTGTGCTGCACCGCGGGAACCAACCAACGCCTGTGGAGCCTGCCCCTGTTCTCCGGAGTGGCGTAGGGGGTGGACGTAGTGGTGCGTCGGTCCATCGGGCGAAGGACCGTGCCGTCAAGCCGTCGTCAAGGTGTCGCGGGGACTGTCGTGCGCAGACGCAGGAACACTTCCTCCGGGAGGACTGATGGCGTCGCTCGCGCACGGATCACCGGTCGGCATCGTCTTCCGACGACTGGATCTCGACGACGATCGGCGCCAGGCCCGACGGCTCCTGTCGCACAGCGAGCTGGCGAGCTACGAGGTCGGCTGTGTCTGGTACGGGTTGTGCGACTTGACAGTGGTCGGGCCCAGCAGCCTCGCTGCGGCGGTGGTGGTCCGTCCTGTCGAGCCCGGGACGACGCGCCTGTGCGGTCTCGCCGTGTCGGAGGCGTATCGCGGCCGTCGGCTGGGACGGCGCCTGCTGTGCGAGGTCGCCGACCGGCTGCGCGCATCGGGCGTCGAGCAGATCATCGCCGGGGCTGTCCTCGAACCGCACGAGGAGGCGCTGCTCGCGCAGGTGGGATTCGCGCCGCAGGAGGAGCCTCCGGATGGTGGGCCTCGGTCGTTGCGCCTGCTGCTGTGAGGTCGAGCGGAGCGTGGAGGTCGGTCTCGGCAGCGCGCCGCTGCAGCAGGACGGAGCCCTGCTCGCTCGCCACCGTCAGCGCCTGCTGCAGAGCGCTGTGAGCCTCCTCGTAGCTGGGCGGAGCCAGGCCGACCAGGCACAGCGCTCGCAGGCGGTGCAGCTCGGACTCGTACAGCCGCTCACCGGTGAGTGAGACCTGGGCGATCCCCTCATCGATGAGCCGCAGGGCCTCCTCGGGCCGGCGATCTCGCAGATGGGCCTCGGCCAGCAGCCCGAGTCCCCAGGCAAGGAGGTGGCGGGCACCTCCCGTCTCGATCTCGTCGAGGTGGCGGCGGAGCTCGGGGATGGCGACCGCCGGATCCGCCTCCAGGGCGGTCACCCAGCTGAGCACGACGGCTGCGTATCCGCCCGGCGCGGGGAAGTTCCATCGGGAGGCCAGGTCCAGTGCAGCGGTGGCCCAGGCGCGGGCGGCCGTGAGGTCGCGGCGCAGGCCGGCCATCAGGGCGGCTCCGGTCAGGGCGGCGGCGCGCACGAACGGCTGGTCGTCGGGGGATCCCGCGACGGCTGCCCTGACGAGGCCGGCGGCTGCCTCCAGTTCTCCGAGGAGGTCCAGCACCGCGGCGAGCTGGAGTTGCAGTGTCACCTTGGGCGGGACGAGCTCGCGGGCGTCGTGCGCTTCGCTCGCCAGCCGCATCCCCAGCTCGAGGTGTTCCTTGGCGGAGGTCGGGCGTCCCTGCGCCCACAGTGTCCGTCCCAGTGCCAGGTGGCCGACGACGACCTCGGCCGGGTCGTCGCTGCTGTGGGCCAGCTCCACGATGTCCTCGGCCAGGGCTCGGGCGAGCCGATGGTCGGCCCGGGCGAAGGCCACCTCGTACAGGCTGCGATAGGCGGCGAGTACGGCCGAACCGTCCCCGATCTCGTTGGCCAGATCCCGGGCGCGGGCGAAACTGGCCCAGGCTCGTTCGGAGCCCGTGCCGTGGAGTTGCACCAGCAGCGTGCCGAGGCGGAGCTGGACGTCCAGCTCGGACGCCGTCCGGCTCGCTGAGGCAGGCGTGTCGGCGAGCAGGTCCAGGCTGCGGGAGAGTTGGCGCTCGGCTTCTTCGTGCGCCCGGGTGTCCAAGCAGATCTGCGCCGCCGCCATCACGTGCGGCACCGCCCGCTCTGCACCCGTCACCGATGCGGCCAACCACCAGTGATGGGCCACCTGCAGCACGTGATCGGCATCCTGGCGGCGGCCGGCGGACAGCGCTGGGGCCACCCGCGCGTGCAGCCGAGCCTGACGGGCTCGGCTGATCTCGCCGTAGACGGCTTCGCGGATCATGGCGTGGGCGAAGCGGAAGCGCCCCACTCTCGCGGAGTCCTCGGTGACCAGTCCGGACAACACGCTGAGCTCCACGGCGTCCAGCGCGTCGTCGTCGTCGAGGCCGGTCACGGCGCGCAGGACGTCCAGATCGAACTCCTGACCGATGACGGCGGCGACCAGGAGGACGGTGCGGCTCTGATCCGGGAGGCGAGCGAGGCGCCGGCGGAGGACGTCACGTACGCCGACGGGGATCTGCTGCGCCACCAGCGATGCCGCGTCGTCGGTCGTCCGTGCCGGCCAGCCACTGGCGTGGAGCAGGCGGAGGACCTCCATGACGAAGAACGGGTTCCCTCCGGTGCGGTCGCTGACGAGCCGGGCGAGCCGCTCATCAGGTGCGCTGCCGAAGTGGGACACCATGACCGTGGCCACGTCGGCCGGGCCGAGGCCGGCCAGCGGGAGCCGATCCACCGGGGCCGTCCGCGCCAGCTCGGCCAACGTGTCGGCGAGCGGCTCGCCGCCGTCCAGCGTCCGGTCCCGGTAGGTGGCCAGGACCACGACCGGCGCGTCGTGCAGCGTTGCGGCCAGATGGCTCAGCAGGCGTTGGGAGGCGACGTCTGCCCACTGCAGGTCGTCGAGGACGAGGAGGAGGCGTCGATCCCTGCTCAGGTGGAGCAGTGCCGCGGTTGCCGCCTGGCACAGGCGGAACCGGGAGGTCTGCACGTCCAGCAACGGTGCGGGGGCAGGGGGCGTGCCATCGGAGAGCTCCGGCAGGATGGGGGACAGCTCAGCGGCGTGCGGACCGAGCGCGGCCGCGGCTGAATCGACGGTGACGGCGCTCAACAGCTCACGGATCAGCTGGGTCCAGAGCCAGAAGGCCAGTGTTCCGGCCTCCTGATCACTGCGACCCCATGACACGGTGATGCCGGATGCGCGGGCGCGGCGGGCAGCTTCCTCGGCCAGTCGTGTCTTCCCGATCCCGGGCTCGCCCGTTACCAGGATGACCCGCCCCCGGCTGGCTGATGTGCCGGCCAAGGCTCGGTCGATCACCCGCAGTTGTGGCTGGCGTCCCGCCAGCCCATCGGTCACATCGGGATGCGCGCCGTCGACGGCGACGCCGGTCGTAGGCGCGGTCTCCAGCGCGGGGGCGAGAGCCGGCCCGGGCGCCGCGAGGTCGACACCGACTGCGGCCATCCAGTTCAGCTGCGCCTCCTGGCGCAGGATGTCGCGTTCCAGCATCCGCAGGGCCGGACCGGGGTCGAGGCCCAGCTCCTCACGCAACTGCGCACGGAACCTCTGGTAGGCCTGGAGTGCTTCGGCCTGTCGCCCGCCGAGGTACAGGGCGGCCATGCGCAGGCCTTGGAGCCGCTCGCGGAACGGGTGCTCACCTGTCAGCTGGTCGAGCTCGGCGACGATCAACGCGTGTCGGCCGACGCGGAGATCGGCGCTGAGCCGGTCCTCCAGGGCGGTCAGCCGTAGCTCCTCCAGCCGGCTCCGCTCCGCCTGGACGAAGGACGCATCGGCGAAGTCGGCGAGGACGGGGCCGCGCCACAGTCGCAGGGCCTCGGCGAGCGTGTCAGCCGCGCGTGACGCATCGCCGGTGCGCAGGAGCGTGTGTCCGGTCCGCGCGAGCGCCTGGAAGCGGACGGCATCCAGGTCGTCGTCGGCGACCACGATGCGGTAACCGGGTGCCTGGTTGACGAGGACCGATGCGGGTGCACCAGCTGGGCGTTGCGGTTCCAGCAGGCGACGCAGATGTGACACGTAGGCGTGCACCGAGGCCAGGGACTGCGGGGGTGCCTGTCGGCCCCACAGCTCGTCCACCAGGCGGTCGAGCGACACCACCGTGCCGGGGTCGAGCAGCAGGATGGCCAGGACAGCGCGTTGCTTGGGCCGGCCCAGGGGCAGCGGCCGGCCCCCGTCGAGGACCTGCAGCGGCCCCAGGATGTCGAATCGCACCGCACCGCCCTCCCCGAGGCTGCCGGTCTGCCGTCAGGCCATCATGCCGCCCGGTCGGCGCTCCCGTGCGGCTCCCCGGCGTCGCGGGGTCTGAGCCGCCGCCGTCAAGCCGACGCCCACGATCCGTCAAGGACCGGCACCGACGCTCCTCTCGCGGGCGCCGGCCCGTCGGCGCCTCGCCGTCCGTCGTTCCGCTCCTCGAGGAGGACACCGTGGACATCCCTCAGTTCCTCGCCGATTTCGGTGACTGGGCCTTCGACCGCCACGCCAACGTCCTGAGTTGGTACATCAGGCCGCTGTTCCTGATCCCGCTCGCGTGGTTCGCCCATCGGCGCAGCGGCTGGGGGATCGCCGGCACCCTCGTCGCCCTGGCGAGCAGCATCTTCTGGTTCCCGGCGCCTGCCCAGCCGGACCCGCGGGTGCTGGAGTTCCTCGACTTCGAGCGCGATTGGCTCACCGGTAACTGGGACGCGCAGAAGGTCCTGCTCTCGTTGCTGGTTCCGCTGTCGCTGATCGCCTTCTGCCTGGCGTTCTGGCGGCGGTCCGTGCTGTGGGGGCTGGTGATCCTCAACCTCATGGCCGGCGGCAAGCTGCTGTGGGGCGTCGTCGCCGGGGACGGCACCGGGTGGGCGATGACGGTGCCCGCGCTGGCCGGGCTGGCGATCGGCAACGTCGTCTTCCTCTGGATCCTGCAGCGGCAGCGGGCACGCCGGCAGCGCGACGTGGACGAGCCGGTCCCCCCGTCCCTGGTGTCGTCGGCAGGGTCGTCCCGATGACCGGTCCGGTCGGTGCCGGCCCCGACCTCGAGCAGCGGGTGAGCGCATTCGACCCGTCACCGCCTCCGCGCCGGCAGCCTCCGGGGGAGGAGGCGGAGATCAGCCCCCGCGGTCGGGATGCCAGCCGCGGGGGAGTTCCGGTGGCACCGGACAGTCGCTGGACGGACGAGGCGAGGACGGGAGTCATCACCGTGGCCGTGCGCGGAGAGGCGCCGCCGTCGATCTCTCCGAGCACCGGGCGGCCAGGTGCGCTCGGTGATCGAGCAGTGCATCCTCCGCGCGAGGCAGACGTTCGCGTCCGGCAGCGGGAGTCCGGCTCCCCGCGATCGGCGCCGCCAGATGGCTGCACCTCGACGAGCGCCCTGTCAGTTCTTCGGCACCGGGCCCGTCATCAGCGTGCCGCCGTGCTCGCGGGCAGAGCGGAGGAGCTGGCCGTGATCAGCCGCGTGCTCGACGACGTGCGCCGGTCCACCGGAGGTGCCCTGGTGCTGAACGGCGGCGCCGGCACGGGCAAGTCGGTCCTCCTCGACGCCGCTCGGCAGCAGGCGGCCGGGGATGTGGCCGTCCTGGTCGCCCAGGGAGTCGAGTCGGAGTCCGAGTTGCCGTTCGCAGGACTGCACCAGCTCCTCCGGGGCGCGCTCCAGCACCTGCCACGGATCCCTCTCCCTCAGGCCGACCAGCTCCGAGCGGCGCTGGGCCTGATTCGCGATGGTGCGGTCGACCGGTTCCTGGTCTCGGCGGCCGTGCTGAGCCTGCTGGCCGAAGCCGCCGAGGAGCGGCCGCTGCTCTGCCTCATCGACGACGCGCACTGGTTCGACGCCGCCTCGGCCGACGCCCTGGTCTTCACTGCCCGTCGGCTGCAGGCCGAGCCGGTGGCGCTGGTCTTCGCCGCCCGCGACGACGCGAGCCGCCGATTCCCTGCCACGGGGCTGCCGGAGTGGCGACTGCGCGGCCTCGACCCCGCCTCGGCGGCGCAGCTCCTGGGTGCGCCGCTGGGGGCCGACGTGCCGCTGGACATCGCTACCCGGCTGACGGAGGCGACGGACGGCAATCCGTTCGCCCTGGTGGAGCTGCGCGCCGCTCTGACTGCCCGGCAGCTGACCGGCGCGGATCCGCTGCCGGTTCCGTTGCCGCTCACCGCGGACCTCGTCAGCGTGGCCTTGGACCAGTTCCGACGTCTACCGGCCCCGACACGGACGTTGCTCCTGGTGGCCGCCGCTGATGACTCCGGGAGCGCCGGCACCGTGTTGCGCGCCGCGGAAGAACTGGGCATCGATCCGGAGGCCCTGTCGCCGGCCGAGGCCAGCGGGCTCGTGGCCGTGTGCGGCGACGACCTCGCCTTCCGGCATCCCCTGGTGCGCTCAGCCGTCGTCGTGGGGGCGCCGGCCCCGGACCGGCGCGCTGCCCACCGTGCGCTGGCCACGGTCCTGACAGATGACGCCGATCGCTGCGCCTGGCACCGGGCGAGCGCAGCGGTGGGTCCCGATGCCGAGGCGGTGGCCGGACTGGTCGCGGCTGCCGACCGCGCCCGCGAGCGTGGCGGTCACGACGCCGCGTCCGCAGCGGCGGAGCGGGCGGCGCAGCTGTCCTCCGCCGCCGAGGCCTCCCCGCACCTGGTACGAGCGGCGGTCGACGCCTGGCTGGCCGGCCAGACCCAGCGCGCCCGGGACCTGGTGTCCCTGGCCCGTCCGCACGCCACCAGGTCGCTGCGGTGCGAGCTGGACCGGTTGACCGGGATGATCGAGCTCCGCTGCGGGCGACCGGCGGAGGCGTTCACCCTGCTGGTCCGGGCGGCCGAGGAGGCGGGGAGCGGCAGTCAGGCGGTGCGGCTGCTCGCGGAGGCCTCCGAGGCCGCGTCGATCGCCGGCGACTTCCCCGGCTGCGGGGAAGTCGCCGCCATCGCCGACCGGTGCGGCCGGCCGGCCCGCCCGGACGACGCGGTGATCCACGACCTCGTCGTCGGGATGGGTGCCTTCCTCACCGGCGACCGCGAGCGTGCCGTGCCGCTCCTGCGGCAGGCCGTGACCGCGAGCCACCAGCTCACCGAGGTCGTGCCCGTCGCCCAGGCCGGCCGGGCGGCCTGGTACCTCGGGGACGAGGCCGGTGCGCAGGTGCTCGTCGAGCGGGCACTGCAGCTGGCGCGCGATCGCGGTCAGCTGGGGCTGCTGCCCTACACCCTCGACCGGGTCGCCGCCTGCGAGGTCGTGGCCGGGCGCTGGGCCTCGGCGACGAGCTACTACGAAGAGGCGCTCGAGCTCGCTCGCACCACGGGGCAGGAGGAGGTGGTGGGGCACCTGCTGAGCGGTCTGGCGCTGTTGGCGGCCTCCCGGGGGCAGGAGCAGACGCTGCTCTCGCTGGAGGAGGAGTTCCGCCGGGTCGCCGAACCGCGCGGGCTGCTGCTGCCCCGGGAGGAGGTGGTCTGGGCGCGAGGCCATCTGCACCTGGCCGCCGGCCGCACGGCCGAGGCGTTGGCCGCCTTCCGGATGATCACCCACCCCGCGGTCCTCGCCGCGTCGCTGGTCGACCGCGTCGACTCCGCCGTGCGCGCGGGCGAGGTCGAACTCGCCCGCTCCTGGCTCGCGTCCGCCCTGCCCGGGGCCGGTGCGACCGACGTCGTCCAGCTCCCCGCCGGGCCGGCGCACGCGCGCGCCCTGCTCGACGACGATCCCGAGGCGGGCCTGCGGCACGCCTGCCGCCCGAACACCCCGGGTCGGCCGTTCGACCGGGCCCGGGCCGCGCTCGCCCTGGGGGAGACCCTGCGCCGGAGGGGGCGCCGACTCGACGCCCGCACCGTCCTGGGGTGGGCGGTGCAGGAACTCGAGCAGCTGGGCGCGGAACTGTGGGCCGACCGTGCCCGGCGCGAGCTGCGCGCCGCGGGGCGGTCGATCCGTTCCGACCGCCCCGGCCCGAACGCCGCACTGACCCCGCAGGAGCTGCAGGTGGCCCGGTACGCGGCCGAGGGCCGGTCCACCCGGGACGTCGCCGCCCTGCTCTACCTCTCCCCGCGGACCATCGACTTCCACCTGCGCAACGTCTTCGCCAAGCTGGGCGTCGCGTCCAGGACCGAGCTCGCGCACCTGCCCCTCGAACGGCTGGCCGGCCCTCGCACCGAGAGCCGCCCGCGGCGAGCGGGCTGACCGGGTCGGCGCACGGCGACGCCCGGAGGTCATGACCGGTCCGTCCGCGCCAGCGACGACCGGTCCTCCGGCCTTCCCTCGGGGGGCCGGACCGGCAGCCGGAAGGCCAGCACGGCCAGCAGGACCGCGGCGAGCGAGACGGCGGTGAGGGTCACGGTCTGCAGGACCTGGTCGCCGGTCGTCTCCAGGACGTGCAGGTGCTCCTGGTGGTAGAGCTGGTGCGGCAGGTTGGCCACGACCGCGGCCAGCCCGGTCGCGCGCGCGAGCCACACACCACCGGTCAGCAGGGCGACGAGGGCGACGACGCCGAGGACGAGGTTGCCCTGCCCCACGTCGCGGAGCAGGTGCTCGTTGTAGGGGCCGTCCACGCTCACCCAGTGGCGGCCCAGGCCGGGGAAGTCCCGGTAGAAGGACTCGGGCGCGAGCATCTGCCAGCTCCCGATCACCAGGCCGAAGAAGGTGAACCAGGCCAGTAGGACGTTGACGGTGCGACGCATGGATGTGCCTCCTCGTCGTGCAGGGGTGTCAGGCCACGGCGGCGAACGCCCGCCGGGCGGCGTCGACGGTCTCGTCGACGTCGTCGTCGCTGAAGGCGACGCAGATCCGGTTGTCGGTGAGGACGTAGGGCGGCAGCAGGACCCCCGCGTCGAGCATCGCGAGGCGGAACCCCTCGGCCCGGGCGAGGTCGGCGTCGACCGCCTGGCGGAAGGTGACGGGCGCCTGGGCGCGCCAGTTCACGCACCAGGCCGAGCCGATGCCGGTGACCACCGCCCGGACGCCGGTGTCGGCGATGGCCCGGGCCAGCCCCTCCCGCAGCCGGGTGCCCAGGCGGTCGAGCCGCTCGATGCCGCCGTCCTCGAGCAGCTCGATGGTGCGCCGCGCGGCCGCGACCGCGTAGGGAGCGGCGTTCTGCGTCCCGTCGAGGGTCACGGCCGGTCCCAGCAGCTCCATGAGGTCGGCTCGCCCGGCCAGGGCGGCGATCGTCCACCCGTTGCCCAGCGCCTTGCCGAACGCGGTCAGGTCCGGCGTGACGCCGGCGATGGCCTGGTATCCGCCGAGGTGGTGGCGGAACCCGGTCTTGACCTCGTCGAACACCAGGACCGCGCCGTGTCGCGTGCTCTCCTCGCGCAGCAGTTCGAGGAAGCCGGGAGCCGGGGCGGCGTTCGTGTAGCTGTGCAGGTACGGCTCGGTGAAGACGGCGGCGAGCTCGCGGCCCTGAGCGGCGAACACCTCCCGGACGGCGGCCGCGTCGTTCCAGTCGACGACGGTGGTCGTCGTCCCGACGTCCGGCCCGGCGCCCGCGGAGTTGGGCTCTGAGGGACCAGGAGCGTGTTCGGGGGAGACGTCGAAGTTGGCGCCGACCCCGAGGTCGCCGGCCCAGCCGTGGTAGTGCCCGTGGAACTTCAGCACGCGGGTGCGGCCGGTGGCGGCACGGGCGACGTGCAGCGCGTGCTGCAGCGCGTCGGTGCCCGTGGTGAGGAAGGCCACCTGCTCCGCCGAGGGCACGACCGAGACGATCGTCTCCGCCAGCTCGACCTCGCCGGCCTGCGGGCCCACCCAGTTCAGGTCGACCCGGGCGGCGGTCTCGGCCACGGCGGTGTTCACCCGCGGGTCGGCGTGGCCGATCACGATCGGCCCGTAGGACAGCAGGTGGTCCACGAAGCGCCTGCCGTCCGCGGTCCAGAGGTAGGCGCCCTGCGCGCGGGTGACGACGTCGGCGTACACCTCCCGGCCTCCCGCGGACACCCCGTGGGGGATGACCCGCCGTGCCCGCGCGAGGAGTTCGGTCCGGTCGACCCGACGGTCTTCGGCAGGACGCTGCAGAGCGGTCATGACATCTCCTCCGTCCCGGCGCCGACCTAGCGACGCCGCTGAAGGAGACGGTGCGCCGGCCGACGCAGGTGCGGACCGGCAGGATCACCGGGTTCCGCCTGCCTTCGGAGCGCCGGACCACCGGGAGGCGTGGACCCGATGCTGCGCAACTCGGCGGCCGGCGGGTCGCTGCGCGCCCACGTCGACGGGTCGCGCGACGGCGCAATCCCGGTGATCTCACCGGGGCACGCCGGACACGCGCTCCCTACCGTTCCCCCCGTTCGCAGCGCCGGCCGGGCGGCGCAGGCCGGGCCGGAAGCGGTCATCCGGACTGCTGCCCTCCAACACAGCCCGCATCCCCTCAACAAGGAGGTCGCCATGACCACCGTCCTCGTCACCGGCGGATCGGGACTGCTCGGCCGCGCTGTCGTCGACCGGCTCGGCGCCGCCGGCCACCGGGTGCGCGCACTGAGCCGCAGACCGGCGGACGTGCTCCAGCCGTCCGCCGATGCCGTCCGCGGCGATCTGCGCACCGGCTCCGGACTGGTACAGGCGGTGGCCGGGGTCGATGCGATCGTGCACTGCGCGTCCGATCCGCGCGGCTTCCAGGACGTGGACGTCGCTGGGACCGAACGGCTCCTCGCCGCCGCACGCGAGGCGGGCGGGCCGCACCTGGTCTACATCTCCATCGTCGGCGTCGACCGCATCCCCTACGCGTACTACCGGGCCAAGGCCGCGGCGGAACGGCTCGTCGAGGAGTCCGGGCTGCCGTGGACGACGCTGCGCGCCACGCAGTTCCACGAGTTCGGCCTCGCCGCTGTGCGACAGCTGACCCGGTCGCCGCTGGTCCCGGTCGTCCGGGGCTGGCGGTTCCAGCCCGTCGACGTCGGCGAGGTCGCCGACCGGCTCGTCAGCGGCGTCACCGCGGGACCTGCGGGCCGTCTGCCCGATCTCGGAGGTCCCGAGGTGCTCGGCCTGGCCGAGCTCGTCCGTAGCTACCTGACGGCGACGGGCGCGAAGCGGGCGCTCGTGCCGATCCCCGTGCCCGGCGCCTTCTCCGCGGCTCTCCGCTCCGGCGCCAACCTCGCACCGACCAACCGCGCAGGAGGACCGACGTGGGCGGACTTCCTCGCCTCGTCAGTCCCCGGCCCTCGGCGCGTCACCCCCGCCCAGCCGACCCGACCCCGGTAGCGCGACGCCGTCCCGACGCACACCGCCGAGCGTCTGCCACCGACAGGAGGCACGCCCCGGTGAGGACGCATGTGCGGATGGTGACCGGCGGGACCGGTGCCCTCACCACCCCCACCGCCGCCGGCCCCGACGTCGTCCTCCACCGGGCGACCCGGCGCTCCCTTCGGATCGGAAGCGATCGCCCCCGCGCTGACGGCACCTCGCCCGCACGTCGACTCGGCGTTCGCCGCCGGAGTGGGTGCCGTCGTCCACTGCGAGCGGAACCGATCGCCCGCCTGCACCGCCCGCTGCGCCACCGAGAGGGAGTCCATGGCCCGGCAGGACTTGGGCGTGACGCGACCGGCGGGTGTGGCCTTGCCGGCGTGGGCGAGGACGTCGACTCGTCCGCGGGAGCGCCGATCCCGAGAGCGCACGGGGACCGTGACGGTGACCTGGGACAACAACTGGAGGGAGAGGTGAGGAGCCATGTTGGTGATGGTTTCCACGGAACTGCCGTGCTCGGTCGAACGGGCGGGCGACGAGGTCATGACCTCCCGATTGCTGAGATACGTGTCCTGGCCGCTGATCGTCTTCGACGCCGTCGTTCCGCCGGAGCTGCCGGCGACGTGGAAGCCCGGCGACCACCTGGTCCGGATGCGGCTGTTCGGAGTGGTGCCGCTCGGCCGGCAGACGATCTCCATCTCGTTCCCGGTCGCCGCTCCGGGTCAGGTGCTCCTCCGGGACGACGGCTCGGGGCAGCTGCTGCGTCGCTGGGACCACCTGATCACCATCGAGCCCGGCAGCGCGCCCACACGCGCGCGGTACACCGACCGGATCGACGTCGAGGCCGGTCGGCTGACCCTGGTCGCGTGGGCCTGGGCGCACGTGCTTTACCGGTGGCGTCAACACCGGTGGCGGCGTCTGGCCGCCCGCGGCTTCCGGTACCCGAGGCTTGCGAGCAGGAGGTGGGAGTAGTGGTGAGGATCGTCGTTGGTGGCATGACGACGATCGGGTCCGAGCTGGTGGCTCAGCTGGCCGACCAGGGGCACCAAGCCTCCACGCGTTCTCACCGTGTTGGGTGCGTCCCACAAGCGTGACGCTGGGCCTCATGACGCCTCGGTCCGTGGCACTGGGTCGTGGCCAGTCGGTCACCACGACACAGCGGGCCGGGCTGACGCACACGTCCTCGAGTGAATCGGACCGCTACGAGGAGCTGCTGGTCCATCCGGCGGTCGTGCTGCTCCTGCGCCAGCGCGGGGAGATCGACTGCGGAGGACTCGATCACGTGGTCGTTCGGTACGGGCGCTTCTCCCAGATCGTGGTGTCGATCGAGGACGGCCACCTCTCGGTGGCGGTGGAGTTGCACGCCGACCCTCTCCAGGTCGCTCGGCTCGTGCTGGACCGGTTGACGCAGCCGTGAGCGGCGGCATGGGACACGGACCCGGGCTCATGCCGAAGTGCATCACTACGACGTCACCGTGCCGGACGGACGCCTGTGATTCCGCGTTGCCGCGTCGGTGGCGGTTGCGTTCTCCAGAGCCGTTGACGACCAGGACCGTCGGTGGACCGGGCAACGCCGTTCCATCGCCGCGGCGCCCCGCGGAGCAGGGGCTAGCAGCCACATGGCGTGAGTGGTCGGCGGGCGTGGCCCGGCGATGGCGCATGGCTCACGTCTCGCGCGGACGAGTGCCGAACTGGCCGGCCCACCGGGGACGGCGGTCGTTGCCACGGTCGGTCAGGCCGGCTCCGGACCAGCAGCAGCGCGCTCGTGCACCACGGTCCCACCTCCGGGTAGGTCACCGACAGCACCCGGTGGTCGGCCTCCATGGCCGTGAGGTGCTCGAATGCGGCCTCGGCCTGACCGGTGCCGCCGGGCAGGTACAGCAGAACTCGCGGCCCGGACCCGCCGGTCAGGTACTCCCACCGGGTGGCGCCGACCCGCAGCCGGCGCACGGGATGGGCGGCACGGAACCGCGCGAGCTGCTCGCGCCGGCTCGCGGGACGTGGGGACGCCCGGCCGATTCCGACCCGCTCCACCTCCGGGGCCGACCGGTCGGGTGAGGTCCACCTCCGGTCGCGCCGGCGCTGGGCGACCGCGACGGCGAGGGTGCGGACGAGCAGCGCGACGTCGCGCTGCCAGCCGCCCTCGACGGCGGCCAGGTCGCCGCCGGCGTTGAACGACGCGTGCAGGACACCGACCGCCAGGTCCCCACGGTGTTGGTCAGCGGTGAGGTGACCATGACTCGACCAGTGCCGGCGCTGTTCGAGGGCCCGTCGGGTTCGGAGGTCGAAGCGGAGCAGGAGGCAACGCAACTCTCGAGGAGGAGCAGCGACGAGCGGCCGGGGACCAGCGGCGGCCGGCGGAGGCGGCGGCAGCCGCTCGAGCCGCGGTGGAGGCGGCAACCGCAGAGGGGGCAGCGGCGGCTGCGGAGGCGACCGTCATCGAGGGGGAGTGCATCGGCTACGGCTGGAGCCCGGAGCAGGACGCGCAGATCCTCGACCTGGAGGTGCGGTGTGCGAACGGCACGGCCTCGGTCGAGGAGTGCTTCGGACCCGGCGCGGATGCCAACGGCAACGGCATTGCCGACGTCAACGCGTAGTCCGCCGGCTCACAGTCGATCGCCGAGACTGAGGCGCCGGTGGGCCTCGTGCGCGCGCTCGACCGCCGTGGAAGCCGCGAAGCGGGAGAGCATGTCGTCGCTACGCCAGCCGGCGAGCATCATCAGGTCCCTCTCCTGTCCTCCTCCGGCCAGCCACCGGTGGGCGAAGGTGTGCCGGGACCGGTGCGGGTGCACGTCGGCGACCCCGGCCTGCGCGGCGCGGAGGTGCAGCACGTCGCGGGCACCGTCGGGGGTCATCGGGCCGCGCTGGCCGAGCAGCAGCCGCGGCGACCGGGCATACGGGTGCAGGGCCCGCACCCGCAGGTAGCGATCCACGGCCTGCGCGGTCTTCGCGCCGAAGGGCACCACCCGCGGGCGGGAGCCCTTGCCGGTGACGTAGGCCAGCTCCCGGTCGAGGTCGACGTCGGTGAGCTCCAGCCCGCACAGCTCGGACACCCGCACGCCGGTGTCGAGCAGCAGCCGCAGCACCACCTCGTCGCGGCGGCCGAGGAACACCGCCCGGTCGAAGACGCCCGGCCGGCCGCGGCCGACCGCGCACGCCTTCAGCAGTGCGGCGATCTCCTGGTCGCTGAGGATCGGCACAGGCTTGTCGGGTGGGCTGGGGATCTCGATCCCGTCGGTGGGGGCCTTCTCCAGTTCTCCTTCAGTGAGCAGCCAGCGGCAGAACCGGCGCATGCCGCGCAGCCGGGTACCCACCGTGGAGGGCTCGCACGTCTCGGCCAGCTCGGCCAGCCAGGCGCTGATCGCGTGCCTGGTCAGCTCCTCCAGCGTCGCCGGGCGGCCGCGATCGGCCAGCCAGCGGCTGAAGTAGCGCACCGACTGGCTGTACAGCTCGATCGTGCGGGGCGCCTTGGCGGCGGCCCGCAGGTGCCGCCGGAAGGACGCCAGCAGGTCCTCGAGCCGGATCGCCACGGCGGCAGGTCATCCGGGGAACAGCGCTGTGCTAGATGTACTGACCGGGGAGGTTGGTCAGGCGGCTGATAGGTGGATGGCCGCCGATGCCGGTGTGGGGCCGGTGGTGGTTGTAGGCGTGCAGCCAACCAGGAAAGGCCGCGCGGCGGTCGGCCTCGCTGGT
>NZ_JBJGYI010000027.1:0-71350 GCF_054049915.1 Geodermatophilus sp. SYSU D00766 | reverse complement strand
GGTACCCGGCCGAGGCGACCAGGTCCAGCTGCGGGTCCCAGGCGTCGGCGGTCAGCGGCCAGCCGTGGCTGAACACCACCGGCTGACCGGCGCCCCAGTCCTTGAAGAAGATGTCCACGCCGTCCTTCGTGGTGTAGGTCCCCATCTCGTCTCCCGGTGTCGGAGTGCGGTGGCCCCCGACGCCACGGTCGCGCCCGGAACCGCTGCTCGCGCCCGGGGATGCCCCTGGTCGACCCACGGGCGCGGGACCCGAGGCGGGCGTGTCCGGGGGCGCACGGACGGCCTGCCGCCGGGGGGTCAGCCGGGTGGGCCTGCCGGCGTCGTCCCCGCGGCACCCGACCGCCGCGTCCGGAGGGATCGCGGCCGGTCCCGCTCCCCGTCGCCCTGCAGGGCCCGCTCGACGAAGTCGAGCGCCGTCCGGGCGACGTCGCCCCAGCCGGAGTCGATCGTGAGGGAGTGCCCCCGGCCGGGGACCTCCACGATCTCGGTCACGGCGGGGTTGTGCCGCTGCCGCTGGTAGGCCGCGTGCGCGATCGCCCACGGCACCGTGTGGTCCCGCTCCCCGTCGATGATCAGCAGCGGCCCGCGGTCGGGGTTCCTGGTGTCGACCCTGGCCTGCGTCCACGGGTTGAGGTTGGCGTTGGCCATCTGGACGAGCGCGAGCCCGGAGCCGGCGACGTGGTGGCGGTCGTAGAGCTCCCTCGCCTCGTCCTCGTCGAGCGCGTTCGCCCAGCCGTAGCGGAACTGGTCGAACGTCAGCGTGATCGCGCGGCTGCGGGTGCGCGGATCGACCAGGAACGGGCCGACCCCCCGGAGCACGGAGACCGGGAGGGGGAGGACGCCGCGGAACACCCCGGGGTCGATCGCCACGGTGACCGCCGACAGGCCCCGGCCGGCGAGCACCTGCGCCAGCAGCCCCCCGGTCGAGTGCCCCATGACCACCGGCCGCCGGTCCAGGGCCCCGACGACCTCGGCGGTGTGGTCGGCGATCTGCCGCAGGGACTTCCGGGCGAGGACGTCCGGGTCCGCCCGGGCCTGCTCCACCGTCTCGGGGTCGTCCGGCCAGTCCGGCGTCAGCGTCGGGTGACCGGCGGCCTGGAGGAACTCCACCCAGGGCGCCCAACTGCTCGGGAGCAGCCACAGGCCGTGGACGAGGACGACCGGGGTGGCGCCGGAGGCGTTGGCCGCCCGGATCTCCTGCGCCTCCCGCTCGGACACCGAGGTCATGACGGACTCCTCCCCGGTCGGGCGCGCGTCGCCCGACGCGTCGTGCGGGCCCGCTCGCCGGCTCGGCGAGGCGGGGTGGACGCCGGCGACGGCCGCCGGGGCGGCGTACCGGCCGCGGTCAGGGGCTGCCGCCCATCCGGTCGGTCAGCGTGTCCAGGGTGACGCCGGCCGACTCGAAGGCCGCCGCCGCGACGGCGAAGTCGACCGGGTAGGGCAGGGCGAGCAGGCGGGCCTCCTGCTCCGGGGGGAGGTGCACGCGCCGCAGCAGGTCCACGACGTGCTGGCGGGTGACGACCGTTCGGCTCAGGTGCATCGGGGACTCCCCGGGTGCTCGGCCGGCGGGACCGCCGGCCGGGGTGCACCCGGCCGGTCCCTCCCCACCGCGGAGGACGCAGGGACCGAGCCTAGACCCTCCTCCTCGCCGCGGGACCCGGCGAGAGCCGCTCCTCAGATCCGGGTGAACAGGTACGCCGAGACGGCGACACCGAAGCAGACGATGAACACCCGCAGCGGCGTCGTCGGGATGCGGCCGGCGACGTGGGCGCCCAGGAAGCCGCCGGCCAGGCTGGCCGGGGCGGCCACCGCGACCACGCCCCAGTGCACGTCGCCGAAGACCGCGAAGACGAGGAGGCTGACGGTCGCGGTGACCGCGGACAGCGCCGACTTCAGCGCGTTGGCCAGCCGCAGCCGGTGCAGCGCGAGGCCGAGCACCCCGACGAGGATCACGCCCAGCGCGCCGCCGAAGTACCCGCCGTAGACGGTGGCGAGGAACAGCAGGACGTACAGCCAGGCCGGGTCCCGGCGGGGAGCCTGGTCCTCGGCGCGCCGCAGGCGCCGGTTCAGCAGCGGCTGGCACCCCACGAGGAGGCTGGCGAGCAGCACGAGCACCGGCACGACGACGTCGAACGCCTCCGACGGCGTCGTCAGCAGCAGGACGCTGCCGGTCGTGCCGCCGAGGAGCGCCACCACCCCGAGGCGGACCAGGCGATCGCGCTGGCCGGTGTACTCCCGGCGGAAGCCGGCGACCCCGCCGAGGTAGCCCGGCCACTGCGCCACCGAGTTGGTGACGTTCGCCGCGACCGGGTCCAGGCCCAGCCCGACCAGCGTCGGGAAGAGGATCAGCGACCCGCCGCCCGCGACCGAGTTGACGCCCCCGGCCAGCAGGGCGACCACGGCGACGACGAGCAGGTCGGCGACCGACACCGGCGGTGCGCCTACGGTCGCGCGGCCGACGTCGGCCCCGGCTGCAGGAAGGCCAGCGCGGTCGCGGCGTAGAGCACCGCGGCGTCGAGCACCTCCTGCTCCTCGGCGTGGTCGTCCACCCCGGCCGACAGCGTCGGCTGCGGCCCGTAGCAGATGGCCGGCACGCCCTGCGACCGCCACCGGCTCGCGTCACTGGCCGGCAGCCGGACGGCGTACTCGGGCTCGGTGCCCCGCAGCCGGCGGACGGCGGTGGCGAAGTGCTGCACGAACGGGGACCCGACCGCCGTCCCGTTCGCGTCCCAGCCCTTCATCCGGTCCACCGTCGTCCCGGGGAGGTCGGCGAGCAGCTCGCGCACCAGGTCCTCGGCCTCGTCGGCGCCGAGGCCCGGGGGCAGCCGGAGGTCCACCTCGGCGGAGGCCGAGGTGGCGATCTGGCCGACGAAGGTGCCGGCCTCGACCCGGCCGACGTTGACCGAGAGCAGCACCCCGGGGTCCCCCTCGCGCGCGACCTCGGCGAGGCCGGGCGGCGGGACCACCGCCCGCCCGGTGAGCGCGTCGAGCCGGCGGACGCACTCGGCGACGACCGCGGCGGCCGAGCGTCCCGGCCGCACGGCCGAGGAGTGCCCGCCCTCGGCGCGGACCTCGACGCGGAGCCAGAGGACCCCCTTCTCGGCGACCGCCACCCGCCGGAAGCCGGGTCCCTCGCCGCACAACAGGGCGTCGCCCAGGAACCCGGGGTGGGTGCGGAGCAGGAACGCCGCGCCGTTGTCCCCGAACACGACCTCGTCGGCGACGGCGGTGAACGTCACGCGGCCCGACCACGCGTCGGCGGTGTCGCGGAGGGTGGCCAGCGCCCAGGACATGGCCGCGACCGCCCCCTTCATGTTGCCCATGCCCAGCCCGTAGAGCCGGCCGTCCCGGCGGGTCAGCTCGGAGACCGGCACGGTCCACTCGGCCAGGACGCCGGGGGGCATGGTGTCGAGGTGGACGTTGAGCACTAGGTGCGGGCCCGGGCGCCCGCTGTCGAGCTCGGTGACCACCGACGGCATCGTGGGCTCGCAGGCCTCCAGCCGGGAGCCGATGCCGCGCCCGGCCAGCCAGGACGTCACCACCCCGGCCACGCCACGGGTGTCCCCCGGCGGGTTGACGCTGGGGGCGGCGACGAGGTCGGCGCAGTAGCCGACCAGGTCCTCCCGGTCGCGCTCGACGGCGGAGCGCAGCTCCTCGATCGTGGGCACGGGCACGGTTCCTCCGGAACGGGTCGTCAGAGTGCGGCAGCGGTGGTGCGCCGTCGCCAGTCGGCGACGGCCGAGGTGCCGGCTCCGGGCGCCGCGGAGACGGCCACGACGGCGCCGAAGCGGTCGTCGCCCGGCGGCAGGGGGACGACGCGGTGGCCCCGGGCGCGGAGGTCGTCGGCGGCGGGGTGGCCCTCCTCGAGGAGCAGGGCGCCGTCCTCGCCGCGCCAGCGGGGCGCCGCGACGGCCCCGGCCACGGAGGCGCCGTCGTAGCGGCGGCGGGCGAGCACCTGCAGCAGGGTCTGCACCTGCCCGTCCGCGCCGGGGGTGGCCAGGCCGAGCGCGCCCTCGGGCCCGACGTGCAGGGCCGGCGCCAGGGTGTGCACCGGGAACGCCGCGGGCCGGGGCCGGTTGGCGCCGGCGGTGAACCCGCCGGCGCGGTTGTTGAGCGCGAAGCCGAAGCGCGGCACGAAGGTGCCGGCGCCGAAGTCGTCGAAGACGCTCACCAGCGAGCTGACGACCAGCCCGTCCGCGTCGGCGACGGCGACGCCCGCGGTGTGCAGGTAGGCCCTCGGCCCGCCGCGGCCCGACGCGCGCTCGGCGTCGAGGATCACCTCGGCGGCCAGCACCGCCGCGGGGTCCGCGCACGCGTCCCGGTGGGCGAAGGCCGCCTGGGTCACCTCGACCAGCACGTGGTCGCGGCCCGGTCCACCGAGCAGGGCGGCCGCGGCGGCCGGGAGCCGTCGCTCCACCGCGTCGAGGGCGAGCGCCAGGAGGACCCCCTGGCTGGAGGGCGGCTGGACGTGCACGGTCCCGCCGTGCCAGGCCACCGACACCGGCCGGCCGACCCGCGTCCGGTGGGCGGCGAGGTCCTCCTCGGCGAGCCACCCGCCGTCGGCGCGCACGGCGGCCGCGAGCGCCGCGGCCACCTCACCGCCGTAGAACGCCGGCGCGCCCCGCACCGCGAGGCGCTCCAGCAGCTCCGCGAGCTCCGGCTGCCGCCAGTGCGCAGGCCGCTGCAGCAGCGACCAGCCCGCACCGCCGCCCCGCTCCAGCCGGGGCCGGTGGACCTCCGCGGCGCGCGCCAGGTCGTCGTCGACCGCCACGCCGTCGGCGGCGAGGGTCAGCGCGGGGGCGAACACGCGCCGCCACGGCAGGCGCCCCCAGCGCTCGTGCAGCCGGGCCCACCCGTCGACGATCCCGGGCACCGTGACGCTGGCCCCGCCCTGCGTGTGCAGCGCGGTGTCGGAGCCGGCCGCCGACCGGCCCGTGCCGTTAACCGCGCGCACCCGCCCGCACGGCTCGCAGACCAGCGCCAGCACGTCCCCGCCGACGCCGCACGCCTGGGGCGAGGTGACGCACAGCACCGCCTGGGCGCAGACGGCGGCGTCGACCGCGCTGCCGCCGTCGGCGAGCGCGGAGATCGCGGCACCGGTGGCCAGCGGGTGGGCGGTGGCCACCGCGCCCCCGGTCCCGTCGGCGGTGGTCCGGCGGTCGGTCACGTCAGCTCCCACCAGGCCGCCGTGTCGGGCCCGCCCGGGGTGCGCTCGCTGGACAGCAGCAGCCGCGCGCCCGCCGGGTCGGGCAGCTGCCCGGCGCCCAGGTTCACGACGCACAGCACGTCGCCCCGGCGCAGCGCGAGGACGTCGTCGCCGGCGTCGACCCACTCGATCCCGGGGCCGGCCGGCACCAGGTGCCGCCGGCGCAGGGCGAGCGCGCTGCGGTACAGCTCCAGCGTGCTGCCGTCCCGCCCCGTCTGCGCCTCGACCGAGCACTCCCCCCACCCGTCCGGCACGGGCAGCCAGGGCGGCGCGCCGGACCCGAAGCCGAACGACGGGCCGGAGCGCGACCAGGGCAGCGGCACGCGGCAGCCGTCCCGGCCGCGGCGGGTGTGCCCGGAGCGCTCCCACACCGGGTCGCGCAGCGCGTCGTCGGGGAGGTCGACGTCGGGCAGCCCGAGCTCCTCGCCCTGGTAGAGGTACGCCGAGCCGGGCAGCGCGAGCACGAGCAGGGCGGCCGCCCGGGCGCGCCGCAGGCCGGCCGCTCCCCCGCCGAGGCGGGTCGGCGTCCGGGCCACGTCGTGGTTGTTGAGCACCCAGGTCGCCGGTGCGCCGACCTCGCGGACGGCCGCCAGGGACCGGGTCACGGCCGCGCGCAGGGCCGCCGCGTCCCAGGGCGCCTGCAGGAAGGCGAAGTCGAAGACCTGGTGCAGCTCGTCCGGGCGGACGTAGCGGCTCATGGCCGCGGCGTCGGCGACCCAGGCCTCGCCGATGGCCGTGCGCTCCCCGGGGTACTCCTCCAGCAGGCGCCGCCAGGCCCGGTACACGTCGTGGACGCCGGGCTGGTCCCACTGCGGGCCCTGGGGCAGGTACAGCCCGCCGGGCCGGTCCGCTGAGTCCGGCGCGTCGGGGAGGTCCGGGTCCTTGACCAGCCCGTGGGCGACGTCGATCCGGAAGCCGTCGACCCCGCGGTCGAGCCAGAAGCGCAGGACGTGCTCGAAGTGCCGGCCGACGTCGGGGTGCGACCAGTCGAAGTCGGCCTGCTCCGGGGCGAACAGGTGCAGGTACCACGCGCCGTCGGGCAACCGCGTCCACGCCGGCCCGCCGAAGTCCGACCGCCAGTTGTTGGGCGGCAGCTCCCCCGCGGCGCCACGGCCGGGGCGGAACACGTAGCGCGCCCGCGCCGCGCTGCCCGGGGCGGCCGCGCGCGCCTCGGCGAACCACGGGTGCTCGACGGAGCTGTGGTTCGGCACGACGTCCACCAGCACCCGCAGGCCCAGGGAGTGGGCGTCGGCGAGGAGGGCGTCGAGGTCGGCGAGGTCCCCGAAGAGCGGGTCGACGTCGCAGTGGTCGGCCACGTCGTAGCCGCCGTCGGCCATGGGCGAGCGGTAGAACGGCGTCAGCCACACCGCATCGACCCCCAGGTCGGCGAGGTGCGGCAGGCGGGCGCGGGCGCCGGCCAGGTCGCCGACCCCGTCCCCGTCGCCGTCGGCGAAGCTGCGGACGTAGACCTCGTAGACGACGGCCTCCCGCCACCACGGCTGCTCCGCGTCGGTCCTGTCCACGTCCCCTCCTCACTCGGTGCCGTCGTCCTGTATATCTTATCCAGCACCGACAAGGGAGGTCCGTCCATGGCCCGTACCTACGAGCTGGCGCCCTTCCTGGGCGCGCCCCGGCCGGTCGAGCTGGTCGCCCGCCTGCTGGACGCGCAGGCCGACCCGCGGGGGCTGACGCTGCGGTGCGGCACCGACCGACACGAGCCCGAGCTGCAGGACTACTACGGCACCGTCGCCGAGACCGTCCTCTCCCCGCCCGTCCCCGGCCGGGACGTGACGGTGCGGCTCGACGTCTGGACACCGCACGTGGTGCGCGTCCGGTACCTGCCCGACGGGCTCCCCGACGCCGAGCCGCCCTCACCGGTGCTCACCGGGCACCCCGACGCCGAGGTCCCCCTGGAGGTCCGCGAGGAGGCCGACCGGCTCGTGCTGAGCACCGCGGCGGTCGACGTCGTCGTCGTGCGCGAGCCGTGGCGGCTGGAGGTGCGCGACCGCGGCGGGGCGCTGCTGTGGGGCACGAAGCCGGTCGACATCCCCGGGTTGCGCCGGCCCGAGCGGCAGTGGAGCCCCGCCGAGCAGCGGTGGCTTTTCCTCCACCGGTACGCCTATCCCCTCGGCTGCACCCGCGACGGCGACCGGACGGCGGCCTTCGCCTCCTTCGACCTGCGCCACGACGAGCGGGTGCACGGGTTCGGCGAGGGCTTCGGCCGCTTCGACAGGGTCGGCACGAGCCAGCGGCTGTGGATCCAGGAGGCCTTCTCCAACGCCAGCCCCGCGGCCTACAAGCAGGTCCCCTGGTACTGGAGCAGCCGCGGCTACGGGTTGTTCGTCCACACGACCCAGCCGCTGGCCTTCCGGGTCGGCGACCTCGAGCACTCGGCCCTCTCGGTGGTCGCCGAGGACACCGCCGAGCTCGACCTGTTCGTCGTCGCGGCGCGGACCGCGCGCGAGGCGCTCCCCCGCTACACCGCCCTGACCGGCGCCCCGGCCGTGCCGCCGCGGTGGAGCCTGGGGCTGTGGATGTCGCGGATCACCTACTCCTCGCAGGAGGAGGTCGAGGAGGTGGCGGCGCGGCTGCGCCAGCACCGGATCCCCTGCGACGTCATCCACGTCGACACCGGCTGGTTCGCGAAGGACTACACCTGCGACCTGGCGTTCTCCCCCGAGCGCTTCCCCGACCCGGCCGGCATGTGCGCCCGGCTCGCCGAGCAGGGCTTCCGGGTCTCGCTGTGGCAGTGGCCCAACTACAACGTCGCCTCCCCGCTGTTCGACGAGGGCGTCGAGGGCGGGTACCTGGCCCGGCGCAGCAGCGGGCACACCTACACCTACGCCGGGGGCTACGGCGAGGACGCCGGCTTCGTCGACTTCACCGACCCCGAGGCGGTCGCCTGGTACCAGGGCAAGCTCGCGGCGCTGTTCGCCGCGGGCGTGGCCGCCATCAAGGTCGACTACGGCGAGGGCGCTCCCCCGCAGGCCCGCTACGCCGGCGCCTCGCCCACCGCCGCGCGCAACCTCTACCCGCTGCTCTACCAGCAGGCGGTCTGGGACGCCTCGGTCGCCGCGCGCGGCGAGGGCGAGGCGGTGCTCTGGGCGCGGGCCGGCTGGGCGGGCTCGCAGCGGTACCCGGTGCACTGGTCCGGCGACGGCGTGGCCCGGTTCGAGGACCTGCCGTGCGTGCTGCGCGCCACGCTGTCGATGGGCCTGTCCGGCTTCCCCTTCTACGCCCACGACATCGGCGGGTTCTCGGGCCTGCCCGACGGGGAGCTCTACGTCCGCTGGGCGCAGCTGGGCCTGCTCTCCTCGCACGCGCGGGCCCACGGGACCCCGCCCCGCGAGCCGTGGGAGTTCGGCGAGGAGGTCGAGGCGGTGGTGCGCCGGTTCGTCGAGCTGCGGTACCGGCTGCTGCCCTACCTGTGGACCGAGTCGGTGGCCGCCGGGCGCACCAGCCTGCCCGTGGTGCGGCCGCTGCTGCTGGAGTTCCCCGAGGACCCGGGGAGCGCCGGCGTCGACGACCAGTACCTGCTCGGCGACCGCCTGCTCGTCGCCCCCCTGCTCGAGGAGGGCGCCCGCTCCCGCCGCGTGTACCTGCCGCCGGGCACGTGGGTGGCGCCGTTCACCGGCGAGGTCACCGACGGCGGCGGTTTCCGGACCGTGGACGCGCCGCTGGACGTCGTCCCGATGTGGGTGCGCGGCGACACCGTGCTGCCCCTGGGACCGGTCCGCCAGCACGTCGACGAGCAGGTCGACGGCCCGCTGACCCTGCTGCTGGCGGCGCCGTCCTCCGAGGGCGAGTACGAGGTCGACACCGGTGCGGGCCGGACCCGGGTGGCCCACCGCTCCGACGGCGACGCCGTGGAGGTGACCGTGGGCCCGGTCGACGTCCCCGTGGAGCTGGTGGTGCTCGGCGCCGGACCGTTCACCCGGGCCACCGGCGCCGGCCCGCCACGCGCGGTCCCCGGCGGCGTCGCCGTCCCCGTGGACGCCGGGTCGGGCGCGCGTGTGCTGCTCACCCGCTGACCGGCCAGAGGACCGGGCAGATCCGCGGGTCGGTGTAGTCCGGCCGGCCGTCGACGACCCGGACGAGCTCGTCGTTGCGGTGGTAGGCCGCCGGGTCGGCAACCCGCCGGTTGTCCGCGGGCTGCAGGTGGATCGCCATCGAGCGACGGGGGTCCGCGGTGCGGTTGGGGCCGCTGCCGTGCACCGTCCGGCAGTGGTGGAACGTGACGTCGCCGCGCCGCAGGTCGGGCACGACCACGCGGACCTCGTGACCGGCGGCGGCCATGGCGGCCTGCTGGGCGGCCAGGTCGGACGCGAAGAAGTCCAGGCCCCGCTGCTCGGGCCAGCGGTGGCTGCCCGGGACGAAGGCGATCCCGCCCACCGCCTCGGTGCAGTCGGAGAAGGGCACCCAGCAGGTGAGCATCCGCTCGCTGGTGCACGCCTGCCAGTACTGGCGGTCGGTGTGCCAGCCGACGTTGCCGCTGTCGTCGCCCAGGCTGCCGGGCTTGTACAGCAGCTGGTCGTGGAACAGCCGGATGGCCGGCACGCCGGCCAGGGCGGCGGCGAAGGCGCCGATGCCGGGCCACTCGACCAGCGTGGCCAGCTCGGTGACCGTGCGGGAGGTGTAGTCGTTCTTGCGCAGCCCGTCCCCGTGCTCGGGACGCCAGTCGCAGGAGTCGTAGCGGGTGCGGCCGGGGAACGGGGCGTCCACGTCGCCGGCGTAGAAGCGGGCCATGCCGCGCTCGGCCGCGTCGAGCACGCCGGCGGGCACCAGCCCGCGGACGACGACGACGCCGTCGCGGACGTAGGCGGCGATCTCGTCGTCGGTGGGCAGTCGGACGTCGGACGCGGTCGGTGAGGTGGTCATGGGACCGACGCTAGGCAGCCGGCCCGCGCCGGGTGTGCGCGATCGTCCGGCGTCCGTGCCGGATGCTCCGGCCCCCCGCGGGGACGGCGCCGGCTGGCGGCTGTGGCTGCCGCGCGGCACCGAGACCGGAGTGCACGCCGAGACCGACGGCGAGCCGAGCGGGCTGCTGCACGCCGGGGAGAACTGGGTCGGCGACCGGTTCGCCGTGGCCGACCACGAGCACCGGGGCTGGGAGCTGTTCCTGCAGCTGCACGGCGCCTCGCGGTGGGAGGTCGGCGGGCAGGACCTGCAGCTGGCGCCCGGCTGGCTGGTCGCCGTCCCGCCGGGCACCCGCCACCGCACGGTGCCCCGCGCGCGCAGCGGCGGGCGGCACCACTTCGCCTACGCCGCCTTCGACGCCGAGGCGGTCGGTCGCCGCCGTCCGGCGCTGGCCGGCCTCTGGCCGGCCCGCACCCTCTGGACGCCCGGCGGCGCGTCGCTCACCGCTCCCCTCCGCACGCTGGTCCGGGAGGTCACCGAGCACCGCGACCACGGCGAGATCGCGCTGGAGGCCGCCCTCGACCTGCTGGTGGTGGAGGCCGCGCGCTGCCTGCTCGGGAACGGCGCGGCCCGCCTGCGCGTGCCGCGCTCGCCGGTGGTCGCGCGGGCCCGCCGGCTCCTCGACGACGCCTACGACCGCCCCTGGCGGCTGGCCGAGCTGGCGGCCGCCTGCGCGGTGTCCCGCGCCCGCCTCGCCGAGCTGTTCACCGCCGAGGTGGGCCAGCCGCCCTACAGCTACCTCCTCGAACGCCGCGTGGAGCGCGCCGCGGAGCTGCTGCGGACGACGGACCGCTCGGTGGCGGAGGTGGCCGCCGAGGTCGGCTTCTCCTCCTCCGCCCAGCTGGGACGCACCTTCACCCGGGTGCTGGGGACGTCGCCGAGCAGGTGGCGCCGCCGCTCCCGCGCGGGGTGAGGGGACCCGCCGCACCGGACCGTCGACCACCACGGAGGACAGACCGTGCACGACTCCGAGGCCACCGACCGCGGGCGCCTGGCCCGCGTCGTCGAGGAGCTGCTGCTGCCGAACCTGTACCGGGAGCGACGGCCCCTGGACGTGGCCGCCTGGCCCGCGCCCGGCGAGCCGGTGCCCTTCGCCGAGGCCCGCCGGCAGCGGTACGAGCCCGTCGGCGTGGGCACCCCGTGGGGGCGCCCCTGGAGCACCGTCTGGTTCCACCTCACCGGGGAGGTGCCCGGGGCCTGGTGGTCGCGCGGCGAGGCCGTGGAGGTCGTGGTCGACCTCGGCTTCCGGGCCGGGATGCCCGACGGGCAGGCGGAGGGACTGGCCCACCGGCCGGACGGGTCGGTGCTGAAGGCGGTCCAGCCACGCAGCCGCTGGCTGCCCGTCGAGGACGCCGACGGGCGGGTCGACGTCTACCTGGAGGCGGCCGCCAACCCCGTGGTCACCGAGACCTGGTCGTGGCACCCGACGCCCTACGGCGACCTCGCCACCGCGCCGCCCGAGCCGCTCCACGTCCTGCGCCGGGCCGACGTCGCGGTGCGCGCCGTCGAGGTCGCGGAGCTGCTGCACGACGTCGAGGTGCTGGCCGGCCTGGCCGACGAGATCCCGGCCGACCTCCCGCGCCGGGCCGAGCTGCTGAGCGCCCTGCAGCGGGCGGTGGACCGGCTCGACCCGGACGACGTGCACGGGACGGCGGCCGACGCCCGCGCCGCGCTGGCCCCGGCGCTGGCCCGGCCGGCGCACGCCAGCGCCCACCGCGTCCTCGCCACCGGCCACGCCCACATCGACTCCGCCTGGCTGTGGCCGGTCCGGGAGACGGTCCGCAAGTGCGCGCGCACGTTCGCCAACGTGCTCGACCTCCTCGACCGGCACGAGGACCTGGTGTTCTCCTGCTCGTCGGCCCAGCAGTGGGCGTGGGTGCAGGAGCACTCCCCGGTGCTCTGGGAGCGGATGGCCGCCCGGGCCGCCGAGGGCCGGTTCGTACCGGTGGGCGGGATGTGGGTGGAGGCGGACACCAACATGCCGGGCTCGGAGGCCCTGGCCCGCCAGTTCGTGATGGGCAGGCGGTGGTTCCTCACCGAGCTCGGCATCGAGCCCGGGGACGTGTGGCTGCCCGACTCCTTCGGCTACAGCGCGGCGCTCCCCCAGGTCGCCACGGCCGCGGGCGCCCGCTGGTTCCTCACCCAGAAGCCGTCGTGGAACGACACGAACCGGCTGCCGCACTCGACGTTCCTGTGGGAGGGCATCGACGGCACGCGGCTGTTCACCCACTGCCCGCCGGTGGACACCTACAGCGCCGAGCTGACCGCCGCCGAGCTCGCCCGCGCCCAGCGCCACTACCGCGAGGCCGGGCACGGCAGCACCTCCCTGGTGCCCTTCGGGCACGGCGACGGCGGCGGCGGGCCGACCCGGGAGATGCTCGCGCGGGCCCGGCGCACGGCCGACCTGGAGGGCTCACCGCGCGTGCGCCTGGGCACCGTCGCCGACTTCTTCACCGAGGCCGAGGACGAGCTGCCCGAGCCGGCGGTGTGGTCCGGCGAGCTCTACCTGGAGACCCACCGGGGCGTCTACACCTCCCAGCTGCGCACCAAGCAGGGCAACCGCCGCAGCGAGCACCTGCTGCGCGCCGCGGAGCTGTGGGCGACCACGGCGATGGTCCGCGCCGGGATCCCCTACCCCGCCCGCGAGCTGGAGGAGGCGTGGCGCACCGTGCTCCTCCAGCAGTTCCACGACGTCCTGCCGGGCAGCTCGATCGCCTGGGTGCACCGCGAGGCGGAGGCCGGGTACGCCCGCGTCCGCGACGCCCTCGAGGCGGTCGTCGAGCGGTCGCTGGCCGCCCTGACGGGGACCGGCGACGTCGTCCTGGCGGTCAACTCCGCGCCGGTGCCGCTCGCCGGCGTCCCGGCCCTGTCCGTCGCGACCGCCGAGCCGGACGCCGCCGCGCCGGTCACCGCGGCCGAGCGCCCCGGCGGCGGCTGGGTCCTGGACAACGGGGTCCTGCGGGTCGAGGTCGACGGGCGGGGGCTGCTGACCTCCGTGCGCGACCTGGCCCTCGACCGGGAGCTGGTCCCGGCGGGGCGGGCCGCCGGCCTGCTGCGGCTGCACGACGACCGGCCGGCCCGGTACGAGGCCTGGGACCTCGACCGCAGCGTCGACCGGCGCGTCCGGGACCTGACGGCGGCCGACGGCGTGGCGCTGACCCGTGCCGACGACGAGGCGGTCGTCGTGGAGGTCGTGAGGAGCACCGGCAGCAGCACCGTCCGGCAGGAGACCGTGCTGCGCGCCGGGGCGCGCGCGGTCGACCTGCACCTCGACGTCGACTGGCACGAGCGGCGCAGCCTGCTGACGCTGGAGTTCCCGGTGGACGTGCACGCGGAGCGGGCGGCCTCGGAGATCCAGTTCGGCCACGTGTACCGGCCGACGCACGAGAACACCTCCTGGGACGCCGCGCGCTTCGAGACCTGCGCGCACCGCTGGGTGCACGTCGGGGAACCCGGCTTCGGGGTGGCCGTCGCCAACGACTCGACCTACGGCCACGGCATCCGGCGGGAGCGGGCCGACCGGCACGGGCCGGCGGCCACCGTGGTCCGGCTGTCGCTGCTGCGCGCGCCGCGGTTCCCCGACCCGGAGGCCGACCAGGGGCGGCACCGCCTGGCGGTGTCCCTGGTGTGCGGCACCGACCTGGCCGGCGCCGTGGCCGAGGGCCAGCGGCTCAACCAGCCGGTGCGGCACCGGACCGGCGCCCGGCCGGTGGCCCCGCTGGTCCGCGTCGAGGACCCGGGCGTGCTGGTCGAGGCGGTCAAGGCCGCCGAGGACGGGTCCGGCGACGTCGTCGTCCGGCTCTACGAGGCCCTGGGGCGCCGGACCCGCACCCGGCTCCTGCCCGGGTTCGGCTGCTCGGGGGTGGTGGAGACCGACCTGCTGGAGCGGGCGGTGGCGCCCCGGGCGGTCCGCACCTCCGCCGGGGACGCCGGAGACGCCGGGGACGCCGGGGACGCGGTGGAGCTGGAGGTGCGGCCCTTCCAGATCGTCACGCTCCGCTTCACCGAGGTGACCGGGGGCTGACCCCCGTCACCCGCCGGACTCCCGCCGGAACGCGCCGGTGGTCCGCCCGGTGGCCGCCCGGAACCGCCGGGCGAGGTGGTGCTCGTCGCTGAAGCCGAGGCTGGCGGCGATCTCGCGGTTGCCCAGCGACGTGCGGCGCAGCAGCTCCGCCGCCGCCTCGATCCGCCGCTGCGCCCGGTAGCGGGCCGGGGGGACCCCGGTCTCTGCCTGGAAGCGCTTGCGCCACGACTCGTACCCCAGGCCCACCTCGGCGGCCACGTCCGCGAGCGCCAGCGGCTCGGACAGGTCGGCCGCGAGCCGGGCCCGGGACCGGGCCAGCCACCCGCCGGGGCCGCCGTCGGCCGCGGGGCCGGACCGCCGGGCGGCGAGCTCGGCGAGCAGCCGCAGCACGTCGCAGACCTCGTCGTCGACCCCGGCGGCGCCCAGCGGGGGGCGCCGGGTGCGGAACCCGTCCAGCCGGGACAGCCACCACTCCACCGGCGCGAGCCGGTGCACCGGCCGGCCGGCACCCAGCAGCCCCTGCTGCAGGCACAGGTCGAAGACCGGCCCCTCGAACACCAGGTGCACCTCGTCCCACCGGCCGGGCCCGGTGCACCCGTACCAGTGCGGGCGGCCGGGCAGCACCTCGACCAGGTCGCCCGGGACCAGGGGCAGGTCGTGCTCCCGGTCGCGGTACCGGCCGCCCCCGCCGAACACCAGCATCAGCGCGTACCCGTCGAAGCGGCGCAGGCCCGGCAGGGGGATCCCGCGCCCGCCCTCGATCCGGCCCGCGTTGCGCACCCGGCCCAGCCGCCCCGGCGGCGCGGCGCGGTGGCTGACCTGCGCCCGCCCGGTGTCCACGCGCGGCCCCCTACCACCCGGTGCACGGGGCGCCACGGCGTTCCCGGCCGGTCGGCGGTGCCGTCCCTAGCGTCCCTCCCGCGACGGCGTCCGCCGCGTCCCCCCGCAGCCCCGAGGAGCCGAGATGACCCTGCCCACCGCGCAGCTGCCCGACCTGCGCAACCCGCACCCCGTCGACGACGACACCGCGGCCGCGTTCGCGCGGGACGGGCACGTCCTGGTGCGCGGACTGGCCTCGCCCGAGGAGGTGGCCCCGTACCGGGAGGTGGTCTCCGAGGCGACCCGCCGGCACGCCACCGAGACCCGGCCGCTCGAGGAGCGCGACACCTACGGCCGGGCGTTCCTGCAGGTGCCGAACCTGTGGCGGCAGGACGCCGGGGTGGCCCGGTTCGTCACCGCGGCGCGGTTCGCCGGGGTCGCCGCCCGCCTGCTCGGCGCCGACGGGGTGCGGCTCTACCACGACCAGGCGCTGTACAAGGAGGCCGGCGGCGGCCCGACGCCCTGGCACCAGGACGCGCTGTACTGGCCGTTCGACACCGACCTGACCGTCACCATGTGGATGCCGCTGGTCGACGTCGCCGAGGACATGGGCGGGCTGTCCTTCGCCAGCGGCTCGCACCGCCGCCGCGCGCTCGGCGAGCACGTCATCTCCGACGCCTCCGACGACTTCTTCACCGAGCTGCTGTCCCGGGGGGAGTACCCGGTGGTGGAGCACGGCCCGGTGCGCGCCGGCGACGCGACCTTCCACCTCGGCTGGACGCTGCACCGCGCCCGCCCCAACACCAGCGCCGTCCTGCGCGAGGTCATGACGGTCATCTACGTGGCCGACGGCTTGGGGGTGGCCGAGCCCGCCAACCGCGACCAGGCCGCCGACCTGGCCACGTGGCTGCCCGGCCACGCTCCCGGGGACCCCGTCGGCGGGGAGCTCAACCCGCGGCTGCCGGCCTGACCGGTGCGCCCCGGTCAGCGTCGGCAGCCGCCCTCGCGGTCGGGGCGCACCTCGGCGGCGAAGAGGTCCTCGTAGCCCTTCCAGCGGTAGGGGTCGGTACCGGCCACCAGGACGACGTCCCGGTGGTCGGTCTTGCCCAGGTGCACGCCGGGCCGGTGGAACCACGGCAGCAGCGACTGCGCGCTCATGTAGTGGTGCACCAGGGCGCGGCGGGTCCCCCGGCGGGCCGTGTTGGGCAGCGACTTGTGCAGCAGGTAGCCGTCGAACAGGACGACGTCGCCGGCGTCGACCTCCAGCGGCACCGCGTCCTCGTCCCGGTAGGGGAAGTCGAAGGCCTCGACGGTGCAGTCGTAGCGGGGGTCGTCGTGCTCGCGGTCGGGGTAGAGCACCCCGGCGCGGTGCGACCCGGGCAGCGCCCAGAGGCAGCCGTTGTCGACGCGGGCGTCGTCCAGGGCGATCCAGGCCGCCGTGAGCGACCGGTCCCGGGTCGGGATGAACAGCTCGTCCTGGTGCCAGGCCTGTCCCGGCTTGCCCTCGGACTTGAGGAAGAGCATCGACTGCATCGACTTGACGTCCGGGCCGATGACCCGGGTCAGCGCGTCGACCAGCACCGGGTGCGCCAGCGTGTCCCGCAGCAGCGGGGAGGCCTTGTGCGGGAAGTGCAGGCACAGGTAGCGCCGCAGCACCTCGTCGTCGGCGTCGTCGGAGGCGTCGTCGGAGGCGTCGTCGTCGGGGTACCGGCCGGCGGGGCCGGCCGTCCCGGCGGGAGCGCCGGGGTCCCGCTCGGCGACGGTGTCGGGGTCGAAGTCCACCGTGCCCCAGTCGGCGCGGCAGAGCCGGACCGCCTCGGCGTTGACGGCGGCGACCTCCGCGGGGCTGAACGCCCCGCGGAGGACGACGTAGCCGTCGCGGTGGTAGTCCTCGAGCCAGTCGGCCCGGACGCCGTGGGTGGTCATGGTCGGGATCTCCTCGGGGGTCAGGCGTCGGCGCGGGCGACCATGTTGAGGAACTTCCGGGTCCGCTCCTCGCGGGGGTTCTCCAGGACCTCCGCCGGCGTGCCCTCCTCGACGACGCGCCCGCCGTCCATGAACACGACCTTGTCGGCCACCTCGCGGGCGAAGCGGACCTCGTGGGTGACGACGATCATCGTCATCCCGGCGTCGGCCAGCCGGCGCATGACCGACAGCACCTCGCCGACCAGCTCCGGGTCCAGGGCGGAGGTCGGCTCGTCGAACAGCATGAGCCGCGGGGTGATCGCCAGCGCCCGGGCGATGGCCACCCGCTGCTGCTGGCCACCGGAGAGCCGGTGCGGGAGGTGGTGGACGTGCCGGTCGAGGCCGACGTCGGCGAGCAGTCCGAGCGCCGTCGCCCGGGCCGTCTCCGGCTTCTCGCCGAACACCTCGACGGGCGCGATGGTCACGTTGTCGATCACCGGCAGGTGGTCGAACAGGTTGAAGTGCTGGAACACGAAGCCGATCCGCGCCTTGGCCCGCGCCCGGTCCAGCCGGTCGGACGGCTTGAGCGCACCGTCGACCCGGCGGTACCCGACGTGCTCGCCCTCCACGAGGATCTCGCCCCCGTCGACGGACTCCAGGTGGTTGACCAGGCGGAGGAACGTGCTCTTGCCCGACCCGCTCGGTCCCATGAGGACGACCACCTCGCCGCGCCGCACCGTGAGGTCGACGCCGCTGAGGATCTCCCGGTCGCCGTAGGACTTGCGGACGCCGCGGGCGGTGACGACCTCCTCGCTGCCGGCCTCGGCGAGGCTCTGCTGGGCGATGACCGCGGTGACCCCCCGGTGCGCCCGGGCCTCGGCGACGGCCGCCTCGTCGGTGGCGGCGGCGTCGTTCGCGCCGGCAGGGGCACCGGGACCGCCGGTGAGCGGGGCGTCCGGGCCGGACCCGCCGTCCATCTCGCCACCCCGGCGCCGGCCGCGGATCCCCAGCATCCGGGCCATCACGCCGTTGCGCTCGGTGACCTCCCGGTCGAGGGAGTACCGGCGCTCCAGCATGTTCTGGACGATGCTCAGCGCGGTCGTGATGAGCAGGTAGATCGCCGCCGCGGCGCCGAAGATGGGGAAGAACTGGAAGGTCTGCGACACGAAGGTCTGCGCGACGAGGGTCAGCTCCTCGACGGCGATGACGGAGGCGAGCGACGTGGCCTTGAGCAGGGAGATGGTGTTGTTCCCGAGCGCCGGCACGATGGCCCGCAGCGCCTGGGGCAGCACGATCCGGCGGAGGGTGAGCACCGGCCCCATGCCCAGCGAGTGCGCCGCGACGACCTGGCTCGGGCCGACCGACCGGATGCCACCCCGGATGATCTCGCCGGCGAAGGCCGCCTCGTTCAGCGCGAAGCCGATGACCGCGGTCCAGAACGACGAGAGCGGCACGCCGATCGCCGGGAACATCACGTAGAAGAAGACCAGCTGCAGCAGCAGCGGCGTCCCCCGCATGAACCACACGTAGAAGGCGGCCGGCCAGCGCAGCCAGGCGTGCTTGGACTCGCGCATGAGCGCGAGCAGGAGCCCCAGCACGAGTGCTCCGGTCATCGCCAGGGCGGCGATCTGGACGGCGACCCAGGCGCCCTCCCAGAGGGCAGGCAGTCTCAGGTAGTACCAGAAGTCGGCCATGTCGGTCTCTCAGTCCGTTCGGATGGGTGTGCTCGGGGCCCCCGCTCGGAGGTCACCGGGTCACTGGACGATCTCCGGGTCGATGACGGCGTCGGCGGAGAAGCCCCACTCCTCGGCGATGGCGACGACCTGGTCGTCCTCGTGCATCGCGACGAGGGCGTCGTGGATGCCGTTGAGCAGCTCCTCGTTGTCCTTGCCGACGCCGATCCCGAACCGGAAGTCCGACACCAGGTCGAAGCCGACCTCGAGGCCGTCGAACTCGTCGGCCAGGTAGGCGGCCACACCGGTGTCGGTCAGGAAGACGTCGGCCCGCTGGTCGGTCAGGGCGCTCACCATCTGGTTGTTGGTGGTGAAGTCCAGCGTCTCGATGGCCGGCTGCCCGCCGGCCAGGCACTGCTCGTTCTGCTGGGCGGCCAGCTCGACCTCGACGGTGCCGACGACCTGGGCGACCGTGGTCCCGCACAGGTCCTCCAGGCCGCCGATGTCGGAGGGGTTGCCCTGCTGCACCACGGCCGACTGCGAGGCGTTCATGTACGTGACGAAGGAGACCTCCTGGGCCCGCTCCTCGGTGGCGTACATGCCCGAGGTGATCAGGTCGATCCGGTCGGACTGCAGCGCCGGGATCAGGCCGTTGAAGTCGGTCTTCTGGTACGTGTACTCGAAGCCGAGGCACTCGGAGACCGCGCGCATCAGGTCCGGCTCCAGGCCGATCACCTCGTCGGGCCGCGACTCGTCGACGAGGTTGTAGTAGTTCAGGCCCGGGGTCGAGCCGATGGTCAGGGTCTGCCCCTCCAGGTCAGGGTACTGCTCCCCGACGTCGGAGCAGGAGCCCGCCGCCTCGTCGGCCACGCCCTCCTCGGCCTGGGCGGCGACCGCGTTCTGCCGTTCACCGCCGCTGCACCCGGTGGCGAGCAGCGCCGCCGCCGCGGTCAGGACGAAGATCCGGGTGTTCCTCATGGGGTGTCTCCTCGGTCGGGGATCCGGTGACGGGGCTCGACGGGTGGGTGTCCCCGTGAGACCCGGATCACAGTCGCTGTCTGATTCTTTATACGGTATTAGCGAGGTGTCAAGGGAACGCCGCGGTCCGCCGCCGCACCCCGTCCGCCGTCCGCGCCGGGCGCCGGCCTCAGCGGTGCCCGCCGGGCGGGTGCTCCGCGACCCTGGTGACGACGGGGTCGTGCCCGCAGACGACCCGCGCGTCCGTGGCGGCCGCCAGCGAGACGAGCCTGTCCATCGACGCGCGCGCGAGCTCGGGGGTGGAGCCGCTGGTGGAGCCGCACCCCCGCCGGTCGATCCAGTTCTGGGCGAGTTCGGCCGCGTCGGACGGGAAGAGCCACGTGCCGGTCTGCGGGAGGTCGACCCGCAGCGACACGTGCCCGGGCGTGTGGCCCGGCGTGGACAGCGCGGTGACCCCCGGCGCGACCTCGGTGTCGCCGCTCAGGGACACCCAGCCGTCCCCCAGCGGCGCCCAGTCCGCCCGGTCGAAGCCCTCCTCGAAGCGGGGTGCCCCGGAGCGGGCGAAGGCGATCTCGTCCTCGTGCAGCGCCACGGGGACGCCGGCGGCGGCGAGCAGCCCGATCCCTCCCGCGTGGTCCCAGTGCAGGTGGCTGATGACCGCCAGCCCGAGGTCGCCGACGGTGAGGCCCACGTCGGACAGCGCGGCCCGCAGCGGTTCGCCGTCCCGCCCCCACGTCCACCGCCCCGGCCCGGGATCGGCCGGGAAGACCGGGGGGACGGCTCCCCGCTCCGGGGTGTCGCGGCCGCCCCGGTAGGTCTCGTCGACCCGGCGGGCGTCGTGGTTGGCCCGGCGCATGCCCGAGTCGAAGAGGACCCAGCCGTCGTCGGTCTCGACGAGGGCCCCGGTGATCGGCGCCCAGAAGAGCGTGTCCGGGTCCCCGGCGACCGACAGTGACTTGGGGATCAGCTCGGCACCGAAGGTGAGCACGAAGAGCCGCCGCGCCCGGCTCCCGGTCACCGGCTGTGCCCGGCGCGGACGGACGGCGGGGCCGGCGACCGCGACGGGTCGCCCGCGTACCCGCGCCCCGCTGTCCGGGAGGTGCACAGGCGCACCAGCACGAGGTAGACGGCGGAGGAGACCAGCAGGCCGGGGATCCAGGACAGGTCCGCGTCGCCCAGCGCCGCGGCGGCCAGGCCGGTGTACCACCCGTTGGCGACGAAGGGCACGGCCGCCGCGACGCCCACGGCGTAGGCGACGAGGGCGGGGACGTTGAACCCCGCGAAGGTCCAGGTGGCCGGGTCCCGGTAGTAGCGGCCGCGCCGGTCGAAGAACCCGCGCACGTCGTACTCCCCGCGCCGCACCAGGTAGAAGTCGAGCAGGTTGATCGCCCCCCACGGCACGAAGCCCAGCGTCAGGAAGGACAGGAAGTTGCCCACCTGCGCGTAGAAGTCCGCCGACGCCTGCAGCGCCAGGAAGGTGCCGAGCAGCAGGGTGGGCAGCAGCATGGCGATCCGCAGGCCGACCGACGGGCGGAACGTCCGGAACGACGAGGCCGCGGTGATCAGGTTCAGCATGCTGCCGTACAGGTTGAGGGCGTTGTTGCCCGCGATGGCCGCCGCGGTGACCAGGAGGACGACCGCGGCCAGCGCCCCGCCTCCGAGGACCTCCCCGACCGCCTGGAAGGTGTCGGTGCCGACGACCTGGGCGGCGAGGAAGACACCCAGCAGCTCCGACCAGACCGAGGCGAGGACCGCGCCCGCGAAGGTCGCGGTGAACGCCGCGCGGGCCGGGGTGTCGACCGGCAGGTAGCGGGAGTAGTCCGAGACGTAGGGCGCGTAGGTCAGCAGGAACGTCGCGATGATCCCCAGGGCGCCGAAGAACGGGCCGGGGGCGAACCCGGAGACGGTGAGGACGACCCCCTCCCGGGCGACGGTCACGGCGGTGACGACGGTGACGACGACGACGGCGGCTGCCAGGGGCCACACCGCCCACTTCGCCGTCAGGTGGATGGCCCGGTAGCCGAGCAGTGCCAGCAGCAGGCTGATCGCCACGCTGACGAGGACGCCCTGGTTGACCGACACGGCGGGCGCGGCCGCGGCCAGCGCCTGGCCGCTGATGACCGCGGTGAGCGTGAAGAAGCCGGCGTAGAGGAGCGCCGCCAGCACCACGGGCAGCAGCGCGCCGTAGAAGCCGAACTGGCCGCGGCTCTGGATCAGCTGGGGGACCCCGAGCCGGGCGCCCTGGACGGAGTGCAGGGCCATGAACGTCCCACCGAGGACGTTGCCGAGGACCACGACGACCAGCGACCAGAAGACGTTGTTGCCCAGGGCCACGGCGAGGGCGCCGAAGACGGCACCGCCGATGTTGAGGTTCGCGGAGAACCAGACGGAGAACAGGTCCCGCGCCCGCCCCCGCCGGTCGGCCGGGTCGACGACGTCGATGTGGTGCTTCTCGAGGACGCTGCGGTCCGCTGCGACGGCTTCGCTCATCGGTGCTCCCTCCGGACGCCCCGGTACCCAGGGGGTGACGGCCGTCGGCCGCGACGGGCTGGTGGGGCTCTCGACCGCCCCGCTCCTCGGCGGGGACGGCAGATCGTATAAAGAATACGAATGATGACCCGGAGGATGTCAACCCTCCGGACGCCGTGCGGTCAGCCGAGCTGCCAGCCGCCGTCGACCACGATCGACTGCCCGGTGACGTAGCCGGCCATGTCGGAGGCCAGCCAGACGTAGGCGTCGGCGACCTCCGCGGGACGCGCCATCCGCCGGCTGGGGATCCGCGCCAGCATGGCCTGCTCCACCGCCTCCGGCGAGGACCCGGTCAGGCGGGCGCGCTCGGCGATCAGGTCGCGGATCATCACGGTGTCGACCTGGCCGGGGCACACCGCGTTGACGGTGATGCCGCTCTCCCCCAGCTCGGCGGCCAGGCACTGCGCCAGCCCCACCACGCCGAACTTGCTCGACGAGTAGGCGGTGTTCTCGACCCCTCCCCGCAGGCCGAACAGGGAGGAGGAGACGATGATCCGGCCACCACGGCCGGCCTGCACCATCCGCCGCGCCCCCTCGCGACAGGTGAGGAACGTGCCGGTGAGGTTGACGTCGAGGACCCGGCGGTAGTCCGCCGCCGACAGGTCCAGGGCGCGCTCGAGCACCAGGATCCCGGCGTTGGCCACCAGGACGTCGACGGCCCCCAGCGCGGCCTCCGCCTCGTCGAACGCGGCGGCCACCGACACCTCGTCGGTCACGTCCACGGCGACGCCGGCCACGCGGGCGCCGTCGGCCCGCAGGTGGGCGGCCGCCTCCCGCACCGCCCCCTCGGCGACGTCGGCCAGGACGACGGCGGCACCGGCGGCCGCCAGTCGCGCCCCCACCTCCCGGCCGATCCCCCGCGCGCCTCCGGTCACCAGCGCCACGCGCCCGTCGAGCAGTCCCATGAGCGGTCCCCTCCCCTGTCCCTGTTGCCCGATCTTGAGATACTGTATAAACAATCTCCAGCCCGGTGCGACGGCCCGTGTCCGTCCGGCACCGCGCGTCCCGTCCGGCCACATCCCCCGTCCCGAGTGGAGAAGCCCGTGACCCAGACCGATCTCGCCCCGGCTCCGACCGCGGACCCGCCGCCGCGCGACGAGCAGCTCCACCTGCTGCGGTTGATGCTGCGCATCCGGCGCTTCGAGGAGAAGCTCGCCTACCTGTTCAAGCGGGGGCGCCTGCCCGGGTTCGTGCACCTCTACCTCGGTGAGGAGGCGGTGGCGGTCGGCGTGTGCTCGGCGCTGCGCGCCGACGACCGCATCACCAGCACCCACCGCGGCCACGGCCACCTCATCGCCAAGGGCGCCGAGGTCGACCGGATGATGGCCGAGCTGCTCGGCAAGGTCGACGGCTACTGCCGCGGCAAGGGCGGCTCGATGCACATCGTCGACTTCGGGCTCGGCATCATCGGCACCAACGGCATCGTCGGCGGCGGCATCCCGATCGGCACCGGCTCGGCGTGGGGCGACAAGCAGCTCGGCCGGGACAACGTCACGGCGACCTTCTTCGGCGACGGCGCCTCCAACCAGGGCGTCTTCTTCGAGTCGATGAACCTCGCGTCGGTGTGGAAGCTGCCGGTCGTCTTCGTCTGCGAGAACAACCAGTACACCGAGTGGACGCACACCTCGAAGCTCACCGCGGGGCGGATCGCCGACCGCGGCCGGGCGATGGACATCCCGGGTGTCCAGATCGACGGCAACGACGTCCTGGCCGTGCGGCAGGCCACGGACGAGGCCGTCGCCCGCGCCCGGGCCGGTGAGGGCCCCACGCTCATCGAGGCCATGACCTACCGCTGGCACGGCCACAACGAGGGCGAGGAGGCCTTCGCCGGCGACTACCGCCCGCGCGAGGAGCAGGACCACTGGCGGGCGAGGGAGCCGATCGCCGCCTACCGCCGCCACCTGGTGGCCGCCGGCATCACCGAGGCCGACCTCGACGCCGTCGACGCCGAGGAGACCCAGGCCGTCGAGCGGGCGCTGGCCTTCGCCGAGGCCAGCCCGTTCCCGGACGCCGAGGAGGCGCTCCAGGCCCTCTACGCCCAGCACGCCGACGACGACCGAGGGGACATCTGAGATGACCGCCACCACCAGCGCCCCGCCGGCCGCCACCGCGCCGGCCGTGCGCCGCGAGTACTTCATCAAGGCGATGCAGGAGGGCCTGCGCGACGCCATGCGCGAGGACCCCACCGTCGTCGTCCTCGGTGAGGACGTCGACCGCTCGATCATCGGGGCCACCCGCGGCCTGATCCAGGAGTTCGGGGAGGACCGCGTCCGCAACACGCCCATCTCCGAGGCCACGTTCGTCGGGGCCTGCGTCGGCGCGGCCGCGGTCGGCCTGCGGCCGGTCGTGGACCTGATGGTCGGTTCCTTCTTCTACGTGGCCATGGACCAGGTGGCCAACCAGGCGGCGAAGCTGCGCTACATGTCCGGCGGCCAGGTCGAGCTGCCCATCGTCTACTTCACGATGAGCGGCCCCTCCGGCGCCGCCGCGGCCCAGCACAGCGAGAACCCGCACCCGATGCTCATGAACGTCGCCGGGCTGAAGGTCGTCATGCCGTCGACGCCCTACGACGCCAAGGGCCTCATGGTCACGGCGGTGCGCGACCCCAACCCCGTCGTCTACTTCCAGGACGCCGTGCTGGGCGGCACCAAGGGCGAGGTGCCCGAGGAGCCCTACGCGATCCCGTTCGGGGTCGCCGACGTGAAGCGGACCGGCACCGACGTCACCGTCGTCGCCATCGGTGCCCTGGTGCCCAAGGCGCTCAAGGTCGCCCGCGCGCTGGAGTCCGAGGGCGTCTCCGTCGAGGTCGTGGACCCGCGCACCCTGGTACCCCTCGACCGGGACACGATCCTGGCGTCGGTGGCCAAGACCGGGCGCCTGGTGGTGTGCGACAACGCCCGGCTGACCTGCGGCGTCGCGAGCGAGATCACCGCGATGGTCAGCGAGGCCGCCTTCGGCTCGCTGAAGAGCGCTCCCCAGCGGGTGGCCTGGGAGGACGTCCCGGTGCCGTTCTCCCCCGTGCTGGAGAAGCGCGTGCTGGTCGACGAGCAGGAGATCCGCGCCGCCGTGCAGAAGACCCTGGAGGGCTGACCCGTGGACGTCGTGCTGCCCAAGTGGGGGATGACGATGCAGGAGGCCGTCGTCGGCGAGTGGCTGGTGGCCGTGGGTGACGAGGTCAGCGAGGGCCAGCCGCTGGTGACCGTCGAATCGGACAAGGTGGACGCCGACGTGGAGTCCCCCGGGTCCGGCGTGGTCGCCGAGATCCTGGTCGAGACCGGCGAGACGGCCGAGGTCGGCGCCGTCATCGCCCGGCTGCAGTGACCGCGGCGGGCGCGCCGGCGGTCGCCGACCGGCTGGTGCCGCTCTCCCGGGTGCGCCGCGCCGTGGTGCGCACCGTCCTCGCCTCGGCGGCGGTGCCGCAGTTCACCGTCGAGCGGACCGTCGACGTCCGGACGGTCCAGCAGCTGCGCGCGGCCGGTGGACGCCGCTTCTCCCTCAGCGACGCGCTGACCGCCGCCACGGCCGCCGGGTTGGTCGCCCACCGCCGGCTCAACGCCTCCTGGACCGAGGAGGGCATCGTCGAGCACGGGGCGGTCCACGTGGGCCTGGCCGTGGCGGTGGAGGACGGGCTGGTCGTCCCGGCCGTCCGCGACGCCGACCGCCGCACCCTGGGTGAGCTGGCCGCCGAGCGGGTCCGGCTCACCGCGGCGGCCCACGCGGGCACGCTGCGCCCCGACGACGTCTTCTCCGCCACCTTCACCATCTCCAACCTCGGCCCGCACGGGGTGCACCGCTTCCGCGCCCTCGTGCTCCCCCCGCAGGCGGCCGTCCTCGCCGTCGGCGCGGTGGTGGACGGCCGGCTCGAGCTGGCCCTCTCCTGCGACCACCGCGTCGTCGACGGCGCGCCGGCGGCCGGCTTCCTCGCCGAGGTCGCCGACCGGCTCGAGGATCCCGCCGGGCTCCCCGGAGCCCTCTCCGATGCCCTCCCCGGTGCCCTCCCCGATGCCCTCCCCGATGCCCCGGAGGCAGTCTCGTGACCCTCACCGCCCGGACCCGTTCGCGGGCCGACGCCAGCCTGGACCTGGCGCTCACCGTCCTCGCCGGCGTCCGCGCCGAGGCCGAACGGCGCGGCGCCGCCATGGGAGCCGCGGTCGTCGACGCCGGCGGCAACCTCGTCGCCGCCATCCGCATGGACGGCGCGCAGCTGGTCGCCCTCCCGCTGGCCACCGACAAGGCCTACACCGCGGTCGCGCTCGACGCGCCGACCGAGACGTGGGCGGGGTCCACCGCGCCCGGCGGCGCGGACTGGGGCATGTCCACCGCACTGGGCGGGCGCCTGGTGGTGTTCGCCGGCGGGCTGCCGATCCACGCCGACGGCGCCCTGGTCGGCGGGGTGGGTGTGAGCGGGGCGGCCGCCGCCGTCGACCGCGCCTGCGCCCTCGCCGGGCTGGCCGCCGCCGGGCTGGAGGGCTGACCGTGGTCTCGGTGCTGGTCGCCGGCGGAGCCCGCGGCATCGGCCGGGCCGTGGTGCGGGCGTTCCGCGAGCGCGGTGACGCCGTCCTGGTGGCCGACCGGGACGGGGACAGCGCCAAGGCGACCGCGGCCGAGGACCTGCCCGGACCGGCGGCCCCCTTCGTCGCCGACCTGGCCGACCCCGGGGCGGCGGCCGAGGCGGTGGCCGCGGCCGCCGCGCACGGCGGCGGGCTGGACGTCGTCTTCGCCAACGCGGGCCTGCTGCTCGCCCGGCCGCTCCCCGACTGGACGGTCGAGGACTGGGACCGCTCGCTGGCGGTCAACCTGCGCGCCCCGTTCCTGCTCACCCAGGCCGCCCTGCCCCACCTGCGCGCCTCCACCGTCCCCCGCGTCGTCATCACCTCCTCGACCGGGGCCCTGCGCGGACACGCGGGCATGCCCGCCTACCACGCCTCGAAGGCCGGGGTCCTGAACCTGGTGCGCGCGCTGGCCGACGAGCTCGGGCCGGAGGGGATCACGGTCAACGCCGTCTGCCCGGGCTGGATCGACACCCCGTTCAACGACGCGTTCTGGGACCACCAGGACGACCCCGCCGGCGCGCTGGCCCGGCTGGAGGCCGCCATCCCGCTGCGGCGGCAGGGCGTCCCCGAGGACGTCGTGGGCAGCGTCCTCTTCCTCGCCTCCCCCGGCGCCGCCTACGTCACCGGCCAGGCCCTGGTCGTCGACGGCGGCTACAGCGCCGTCTGAGGCGCCCGTCCCGTGACCGTCCCACCAGGAGGGCGACCGTGTCGCACCGGCTGCTGCTGAACGAACCCGCCCGGCTCGGGTGGCCCGCTCCCCCACCACGCCCGCCTGCGGGCGACGGTCCCCCCGGACCGCGGGAGTTCCACCGCCTGCTGCCCGGCTACCGGCCCACCGAGCTGCGCGACCTGCCGTCGCTGGCCGAGCGCCTGGGCGTCGGGTCGGTGGTGGCGAAGGTGGAGACCCTCCGGATGGGCCTGCCGGCCTACAAGATCCTGGGCGCCTCCTGGGCCACCTACCGCGCCGTGCTCGCCGCCCGGGCCGAGCCCGTCAGCGCCTGGTCTGACCTCGACGGGCTGAAGTCGCAGCTCGGGGACCTGGCCGGCACCCGCCTGGTCGCGGCCACGGACGGCAACCACGGGCGCGCCGTCGCGCGGATGGCCCGGCTCCTCGGCTGGGAGGCGCACGTCCTGGTGCCCGCGGGGACGGCGCAGGCGCGCATCGAGGGCATCACCGGCGAGGGGGCCGGCGTCGAGGTGGTCGACGGCAGCTACGAGGACGCCGTGACCCGCTCGGCCACGTACGCCGACGAGCGCACCCTCGTCGTCTCCGACACCGCCTGGGAGGGCTACCGGGACGTGCCCGGCTGGGTGGTCGACGGGTACGCCACCGTCTTCGCCGAGGTCGACGACCAGGTCGCCGAGGCCGGGCTGGCGCCGCCCACCCACGCGGTGGTCCCGGTCGGGGTCGGCAGCCTGGCCGCCGCCGCCGCGCACCACCACGGGCCCCGGGGGACGACGCTGGTCTCCGTCGAGCCCACGTCGGCGGCCTGCGTCATGGCCTCGGTGGCGGCCGGCACCTCGGTGGAGGTGCCCGGCCCGCACACCTCGAGCATGGCGGGGCTGAACTGCGGGCTGCCCTCGCCCCTGGCGCTGCCGGTCGTGCGGGACACCTTCCGCGGCCTGGTGGCCATCGACGACGCGTGGGCCGAGGAGGCCATGCGGGTCCTCGCGGGACTCGACCTCGCCGTCGGCGAGTCGGCCGCGGCCGCTCTCGGCGGGCTGCTGTGCCTGCGGCCGGAGGAGTCGGCCGCCCTCGGCCTGGACGCGTCGGCCTCGGTGCTGCTGGTGCTCACCGAGGGCGTCACCGATCCGGTGAACTACGCGCGGGTCCTGGCCGGGTCGCGAGCGGCGGAACGATGATCGGCGCGCTCCGGCCGGTGATCCCGCGCCGTCCGTCCGGTCAGGCAGAATCGTTCTGGAACCAAGGGGGCACCACCGTGACCACGAGCACGTCGACGCCGCAGCACGGCCACCCAGCACTCGCGTCCCTCGACTCCGGCACGCTGCCGGCCCGGATCCACGAGATCCTCGAGGACGCCATCATCCAGGGCGTCTTCGCCCCCGGCGAGCGCCTGCACACCGACCGCCTGGCGGCGCAGTACGGCGTGAGCCGGATCCCGGTGCGGGAGGCCATGCGCTCCCTGCACGAGGCCGGCTGGGTCGACATCCGCCCGCGCTACGGCGCCTACGTGCGCGAGCGGTCGGGAGAGGAGCTGACCGCGCTCTTCGAGGCCCGGGCCGTGATCGAGGGGGCCATCGCCGAGTGGGCCGCCCAGCGCCGCACGCCGGCCGACCTGGAGGCGCTGCGCCGCGTGGTCGACCGCAGCCGGCGGCTGCTGGAGCTCGGGGACGACGAGGCCCTGGAGCGGTCGGGCTCGGACTTCTACGCGGCGATGCGGACGGCGTCCCACAACGAGGTGCTGGGCACCCTCTCGACGGAGCTGCACAAGCGCGCCCGCTTCTACTTCCACATGGTCGCCGGCGACCTCGGCAGCGACTGGGTCTCGCTGCACGAGCAGCTCGCCGACCTCGTCGGCCGCGGGGACGCGGCGGAGGCCGGCCGGCTCGCCCGGCAGCACGTGCTCGACACCGGGGAGGCGGTCGCCCAGCTGCTCGGGGAGCAGGACGCGCGCGAGGCCCGCTGAGCCGCACCCGTCTCCCGGCAGGCCCGGGACCGGCCGGAAGCCCCTACCCAGGCCGGGTCGCGGTCGGGACGCTGTCCCCACGCCGCCGGACCGCCGGACGTCGACGGCGCCCCTCCCCGAGGAGGACGCATGACGGTGCAGGAGCAGGCGACGGTCCCGATCCGGACGCCCGACCAGCGGCTGCGGGTGTTCGTGAGCTCCACCCTCACCGAGCTCGCCGGGGAGCGCGCCGCGGTGGCGCGGGCCGTCACGGCGCTGCGGCTGACCCCGGTGATGTTCGAGCTCGGGGCCCGGCCGCACCCGCCCCGTGAGCTGTACCGGGCCTACCTGGCGCAGTCCGACGTCTTCATCGGCCTGTACTGGCAGCGGTACGGCTGGATCGGACCCGACATGGACGTCTCGGGCCTGGAGGACGAGTTCCGGCTGTCGGGCTCGATGCCCCGGCTGCTCTACGTCAAGGAGCCGGCCCCCGAGCGGGAGGCCCGGCTGACGGCCATGATCGGCGAGCTCCAGTCGCAGGGGACCGACTCCTACCGGCCGTTCCGCACCCCCCGGGAGCTGGCCCGGCTGGTCCGCGACGACCTCGCGCTGCTGCTGAGCGAGCGGTTCGCGACGGCGGAGCGCACCGGCGCCCCCTCCCCGGGATCCCCGCCCGCGGACCGGCCGGCGACGCGGACCCTGCCGCTGACGTCGACGTCGCTGATCGGACGCGAGCAGGACATCGCCGCCGTCACGGCGCTGCTGGCCTCCCCCGAGGCGCGGCTGGTGACGCTCACCGGCCCGGGCGGGGTGGGCAAGACCCGGCTGGCGATCGCCGTGGCCGAGCGGGTGCAGGCCGGCTACCCGCGCGGGGCGGTGTTCGTGCCGCTGGCCTCCGTCGACGACCCGGCGCGGGTGCTGCCGCGCGTCTCCGCCGTCCTCGGCCTCCCGCCCGACGCCGCGCGCCCGCCCCTGGAGGCGCTGGCCGAGCACCTCGCGGAGGCGCCGACCCTGCTCGTCCTGGACAACCTCGAACAGGTCGTGGCCGTCGCCGCCGATCTCGACGGCCTGCTGGCGCGCTGCCCCGGCCTCACGATCCTGGCCACCAGCCGCACCGCCCTGCGGCTGCGGGCCGAGCGGGAGTACGCGGTGGGGCCGCTGACGGTGCCGGAGCCCTCCCGTCTGCCGACGACGGAGGAGCTGGCCGCGCTCCCCGCCGTCCGGCTGTTCGTCGACCGGGCCCGCGCGGTCCGCTACGACTTCGCGCTCACCGAGGACAACGCGCCGGCGGTGGCCGAGATCTGCCGGCGCCTCGACGGGCTGCCGCTGGCCATCGAGCTGGCGGCGGCGCGCACCCGCCTGCTGCCCCCCGACGCGCTGCTCGCGCGGCTCGGCACGCGCCTCGACGCGCTGGGGTCCGGGCCGGTCGACCTGCCCGAGCGCCAGCGCACCCTCCGCGCGGCCGTCGAGTGGAGCGTCGGCCTGCTGACCGACGCCGAGCGCCGGATGCTGGCGACCCTGTCGGTCTTCGCCGGGGGCTGGAGCGCCGAGGCCGCCGCGCACGTCTCCGGCCTGCCGGAGGACACCGCGCTGGACCTGCTCGACGCGCTCGCCCGGAACAGCCTGGTGACCATCGACCTCACCGACGCCGGTCCCCGGTTCCGCATGCTGGCGGCGGTGCGGGAGCTCGCCGCCGAGCGCCTCGCCGGCAGCCCGGACGCCGACGGCGTGGCCCGCCGCCACGCCGAGTACGTCGTCGGGCTGGTGGAGCACGCCGACTGGCCCACCGAGCACCAGGGCGAGTGGGCCGCCCGCCTGCGCACCGAGGAGGAGAACCTCCGGGTCGCCATCCGCTGGTTCCTCGCGCACGACATCACGCCGCTCCCCCACGTCTTCCGCATCCTCTGGCTGTTCTGGCAGATGCGCGGGCGCATGCCCGAGGGCCGGGCGTGGATCGACGAGGTCCAGCTGCGCGCCGCGGCACTGGACGACCGGGGCCGGGCCGAGCTGCTGCTCACCTCGGCCGTCACCGCGGTCGAGGTCGGCGACGACGACCGTGCGCTCACCGCCGTCGACGGGTTGCGCGCCCTGGAGGGCCGGTTCGACGACCCGTACCTGGTCGACTCCGCGCAGCTGGCCGTCTCGTGGATCCTCCCGATCACCGGCGACCTCGAGGGCGCGCTGCGGATCGCGTCGTCGGCCCTGGAGGGTCTGCGCCGCCAGAACGAGCCCTTCGCCGCGTTCGCCGCCCTCACCGTCGGCATGCTGGAGATGGCGCTGGACCGGGACGAGGCCGCCCGCGCGCACCTCGCGGAGGTCGACGAGCACGGTGGGCGGCTGGACAACGAGTGGCTGACGGCGACGGCCCGCACCCAGCTGGCCACCCTGGCGGTGCGGTCCGGCGACCTGGACGAGGCGCAGGCGCTGCTGGTCGCGTCGGTCGACGGGGGCGAGGACGCCGAGGTGAGCACCCTGACGCTGACCTTCGCCCTGGTCGCCGCCGCCGGGCTCGCGCTGGCCCGGGGCGACGCCCGGCGCGCCGCGACGGCCCTCGGCGCGGCCGACGGGCTGCGCCGGCGGGCGGGGCTGCGGGCCTGGCCGTCGGCGCGGCCGGGCGAGGCCGCCCTCGCCGGCCGCGTGGCGGGCGCCGTCGACGCCTCCCACTTCGCCGATGCCTTCACCGACGCCTTCGCCGCCGGCGCCGCGCTCGACCACCGCCGCGCGGTCGCCCTGGTCCGCGGCCGGTAGCCGTCCCGGAACCCCCGGGGGTCAGGGCAGCGCGCCGACCTCGCGGAGGACCGCGAGGACCTCCGGCAGGTCGGAGAACGCCTCGCGGACGTCCTCGGGCTCGGCGACGGTGTGGGCGTTCTCGGCGACGTAGCGGGCCAGCGCGGCGTCGAAGACGTCGTGCCCCGCGCGGTCGCGGGCCTCCACCAGCGCGGCGCCGCCGCGGGTGTAGACGGTGTCGTAGTACGCGCTGCTGGGGCGGTCGAACTCCGCGGCCCAGTAGGCCATCGACCCACCCACCGGCGGGTCGCCCCCCGCCGAGCCGTGCACGTAGGGCTCGTCGTCGTCGGCCACCACCTGGGCGAACGTCGCGAACGACTCGTCCAGCCACGGGTGCTCGCCCTGGTCGTTGCCCACCAGCCCGTAGAACCACATGTGCGCGAGCTCGTGCGTCACCAGCCCGCGCCGCTCGGCCGGGACGACGTCGCCGAACTGGATCGCCCCGGGGAACTCGATGCCGCTCGACTGGCTGGAGAGCACCACCACCTCCAGGTCGTCGTAGGGGAACGGGCCCAGCAGCTCGACGAGGTCGCCGGTGGACGCCTCGATCTGGTCGAGCCACTCCTCCCCGGTGCCCTCCTCCACCTCCCGGTCCAGGCCCACGCGCACGCGGACGCCGTCGATCGTCCGCTCGGTGACGTCGAGGTCCCCGACCGCGACGGCGACGTCGCGCACCGCCGGGGCGGTGAAGCGGTGCACGGTCGTCCCGTCGGGCCCGTCCTCCGTCCCCTCCGCCTGCCCGGTGCCGAGGACCTCGAGGCCCGACGGCGCGGCGACCTCCAGCGACCGCAGCCGGAAGTCCTCGCTCACGGCGGTCTCCCCGGCGACCGGGACGGCGGGCCCGCGTTCCCAGCCGCGCCCGCGCTCCCACGCCAGCAGGGGGAACGCCGTCGCGAACCAGGCGACCTCCGCGTCGGAGGAGGTCCCGACCCGCTCGTCGACCTCCTCGCCCAGCTCGACGTCGAAGCGCAGCTCGGCGGTGACCGTCTCCCCCGCCGCCACGCAGTCCTCGAGCGGGACCTCGACCAGGGTGCCGGGCGCGTCCTCCGGCGCACCGGCGGCGACGTCGCGGACGTCGACGTCGCGGCCGTCGACCCACACGCCGGACACCGTCAGCGAGCTGCCCGCCTCCGCGGTGGCGGGCTTGTTCGGCCACGCCCGGAAGACCAGCTCGCAGGTGTCCAGGTCGGGCGTGAACTCGACGACCTCGCGCCCGGCGACCGAGGCGAGGTCCTCGGCGACGTCGAAGCGCAGGTCGACCACCGGGCGGTCGGGCCGGGGCTCGGCGAGCGCGGGCCCCGGGGCGCCGGGCTCCTCCTCCTGCGTGTCCGGGGCCGCCGCGGTGCACCCGCTCGCCAGCACCACCGACCACGCCAGGACGACCGTGGACCACCGACGACCTCCGCGCATCCCCGTCCTCGCGAGCTGGCCACCGGGTGGCTCCGACCGGATCTCTCCCCGATCATCCCCGAAGCGCGCGACACGCGGGACGGTCGACGAACGCAGCACCGGTCGTCGGCAGGCTCACCGCGGCCCGTGGGGCGGGTGGTCCGGACGGGGCGGGTGTGACCCAACCCGCTCTGGTCGGCACGGAGTTGATCTGTCAGCCTCGTAGCGTCACAGTGCAATCACGGTCCGTCGTCACTGGCGGACGTCCGGAGGCTTCCCCACCCGTGCGCAGTTCCCTCTCCGCAGCCGGCCGTCGGGCCGGCGTGCTCGCGGCCGCGGCTCTCGTCTGCCTGACCACCGCCGCCTGCGACCCCGCCGGCCTGCAGCTCGGCGCCGCCGCCCCGTCGGGTGCCGCCGACGCGAGCAGCCAGGCGGGGACCGCGTCGCCGGCTCCGCTCGCCGACGCCGCCCCGAGCAGCACCGTCCCGGCGCCCGCGCCGACTCCGCCGGCGGAGGTCCCGGCCGAGGCGACGGTCCCGGCCCCGGTCGAGACCCCGGCCACCGAGCCCACCGAGCCCACCGAGGTCGTGGAGCCGCCGGCCGGGGACGCGCCGGCGCCGGACACGGCGGACGAGGAGACGGGCGAGGACCGGGGCGAGGAGGTGGCCGAGGACCAGCGGACCGCCGCGGCCGCCGGCACCGGCCGCAGCGGCACCGCCCCGACGGCGTCCCGCTCGTCGGGCGCCCCGGCGGGCGCCGCCTCGGCAGCAACCGCGGCCGGCGGCTCCACCGGCGGCTCGGGCGGGTCGTACACCGACCAGCCACGCCAGTCGTTCCGGGCCGGCAACGGGCAGACGGGCAACTTCCTCCTCTACGCCGCGGGGATCGACCCGACGCGCCCGGTGGGCCTGGTCGTCTACGTCGACGGGACCGGCGAGTACGGCGTCGACAACCCGGACTCCTCCTACGCGCTCGGCGGCCCGTCGGGGCTGGTCGCGACCAGCCGCGCCCGCAACACGGTCACGCTGGCCGTCGAGAGCCCGAACCAGTCCTGCGAGTGCTGGCACACCGGCGACACCGCCGCCTACGCCGACTTCCTGGCCGCGCTGATCGAGCGCCAGCTGGCCGCCTACCCGGTCACCGACGTGTGGCTGGCCGGCTTCTCCTCCGGCGCGCAGGAGATCACCCGCTTCCTCGTGCCGCGGCACCCCGAGCTCCTGCGCCTCGGCGGCGGCTGGGTGGTCTTCGGCGGCGGCGGCCCGCCCGCGGACGGCGGGGCCGCGGTGACCGCCGCCCGCATGGCCGGGGTCCGCGGCCACTGGTTCACCGGCACCGCCGACACCGCCGTCCCGCTGACCGCCTCCTGGGGCGCGCAGGCCGGGGAGCGCTTCTACGCCGACCGCGGCGTCGTCACCTCGCACGAGTGGCCGGCCGGCGTCGGCCACGGGCTCGACGGCCGGCTGGGCCGCACGGTGGGGCAGCTGGTCGACGGCTCCTGACCGCCGTCCCGGGGCCGCGGGGTGCTCAGGCCGCCCGGCCCCGGGGCCGGGCGGCCTGCAGGACCCGGTCGACGAGGTCCTGGGTGAGGTCCGCGCGGACGTCGGCCGGCACGGGCAGCCCGCTGTCGGTGTACCAGTCGGGCGTGGCCTCCGGGTGCGGCCCGACGACGCCGACCGCACCGTGCCCGAAGGGGGCGACGACCGCGGCGGGCAACCCGTTGCCGTAGGTGGCGAGCACCTCCGCCGGGCCCCGGGCCGGGTCGAGGTCGAACCACGGACCGTCCTGGAAGTACACCCGCCGACGGCGCCCGGCCCAGTCGACGTCGACCAGGTCGTCGCCGTCGTGGTCCGGTCGCGCCCCGGGTGAGGAGATGAACCGGCCGGCGTCACCGGGCAGCAGGCCGAAGCCCGGGGTCTCGCCGGCGAGGTAGCCGCCCAGGCAGAAGCCGAGGTAGCCCCCGCCGGACCGGACGAACTCCCGGACCGTCCCCGCCGAGCGCCGGAGCCTGCGGTAGGCCGCCCGCAGGCCGCCGCCGCCGGGCTGGGCGTAGAGGCGCGCCCCGGCGAGGACGGCGGGCTCCAGCGCGAGCTCCTCCCGCGGCCCGACGAAGCGGACCTCCAGGTCCCACCGGCTGCGCCGCAGCGCGGCCGCCACCGCCTCCGGGCACCCCGGGGTCGAGGCCCGGCCGCGGTAGACCAGCGCCAGGTCGCGACCCGGAGGCCGGTCCCCGTCAGGCGCCGGCACCGGCCCTCTCCCCGCGCCCCGCCTGCACCCGCCGCCGGACCGCGCCGGTCGCCTGCGCCACGAGGTCCTCGAGCGGGCCGCGGACGTGGGCGCTGCTCCACGCGAAGGCGAAGGCCACCAGGACCAGCACCTGCAGCAGCAGGGAGGCCAGGTCGTCGTCGGGCATGAACGGCGAGCTGAGCATCAGCAGGTGCAGGGAGTACAGCGTCAGCGTCATGCTCCCGGCCACCGCGAGCGGCCGCAGCAGGCCGGTCGTCATCCGCCCGACGAGCAGGCAGACCCCGAGGACCGCCAGGCCCACCCCGATGGTGAACACCAGGTCCAGCGGCGTGCTCGAGTGCGGCACGACCGTCGCCAGCCACCACGCGGTGTCCGCCGGCGTGGTGCCCGCGGGACCCCACACGAGCAGGTCGGAGTACTGCTCCCCGGTCAGCGACCGCAGCGCCACCTCCTCGAGGTCGGCGCGCCCGCCCAGGACGTCCAGGAGGACCCACGAGGCCATCCGGGCGGTCACCGCGAGGGCGATCCCGGTGAGCGTGATGGTGACGACGGTCCGGCGGGAGGACAGCGCCACCCGCCCCACGGCGAGCCCGACGCACAGGTAGGCCAGCCACGGCAGCGCGGGGTAGGTCCCGGTGAGCGCCAGCTCGGTGAGCACGCCCAGCGGGTCCGAGGCGAGCTGGCCGAAGGTCGTGTTGGGGGCGGTCACCAGCTCGCTGCCCGACCGCAGCAGGTGGCTGAGCACCGGCATCCCGAGGGCGATGGCGCCGGCGACCAGGACGAGGGCGCGGACCGACAGCGACAGCAGCGGGATCGCCAGCAGGAACAGCAGCGCGTAGTACGGCAGGATCACCGCGGCCAGCTCGCGGGGGACGACGGCCCCGAGGACGAGGCCCACGACGCCGATGACCAGCGCCCGGACGACGAGGGAGCTCGCGTCGGCCGCCCAGAGCCGGCCGTGCGGGCGCTCGCGGCGGCCGCTGGCGAAGGCGACGCCCACGCCGGCGAGCAGGGCGAACAGCGCCGCCGACTTGCCCGCCGCCAGCGACCACGCCAGGGAGGGGTTCTCCCCGTCGGCGGCGACCGGGTCCATCACGTGGACGGCGATCATGCCCAGCAGGGCGACCCCGCGCGCCGCGTCGATCCCGATCAGCCGCGTCCCGGCCCGCCGGCCCCGCGACGTCGTCACGGGGGTGCCCGAGGCGTCCCCCGGCGGCGGCGCGGGGTCGCACGCGTGCGCCAGGGCGGACGCCGGGGCGGGTGCCGTCACCCGGTCCCGCTGCTCCTCGGCACTCGTCGTCATCGCCGGCTCGCCCCCGCCGGCAGCCGGCGTCCGCGCCGGGACGGAGCGGCGACCGGGGCGCGGTCGACCTTCTGGGCGGGGATGCCGCACCAGGTGGTCTCCCGCGGCAGCACCTCGCCCTTCATCGCCAGGGACATCGCGGCCAGCGTGGCGTCCTCCTCGACGACGGAGTCGTACAGGACGACGGCCTTGTCGCCGATGGTGGCGCGGTCGCGCAGGACCACGTGGTCCATCTTCATGACGCGGTCCTCGAACAGGTGGGTCTGCAGCGACGCGTTGGCGCCCACCGAGACGTCGTCGCCGATGGTGACCAGGTCGAACTCCGTGACGTAGGTGGTGTCGACCAGCGTCCGCCGGCCCACCCGGCAGCCGAAGAGGCGCAGCGCCGGGCCGAGCAGCGGCGTGCCGGTGAGGAAGGTGAGCAGCGCCGGCACCGCCGCGGCCTCGTAGACGCCGGTGACGAACTCCGTCCGGCGGACGAACCCGCTCCACAGCGGCCGCACCCGCGGCCGGTAGCGGCCCACGACGACCCACTTGAGCGCGGCCACCGCGACCACCACCAGGACGCTGGAGGTCAGGGCCACCAGCGGGGCGAGCAGGACGGTGGCCGCCGTGCTCCACGACAGCGCCAGCGAGGACAGGCCGTAGAGGGTGGCGAACGTCGCGACGGCGAGCAGGGAGCTCGGCAGCACGATGCGCAGGAACTCGATGGCGTACCGGGCGCGGACCTGCCGCCGCGAGGGCGCGTAGGTCTGGGCCTCGGTGAACTCCTCGAAGACCTCCCGGCGGGGCAGGTAGAACGGCGGCGAGCCGAGCCAGGACGTGCCGGGCTCGGTCCCGCCCGTGGGCGGGACGCTGCGGACGCCGACCAGCGAGCCCTCGCCGAGCCGCGAGCCCGCGGGGACGAGGGCGGCGTTGCCCACGAAGGCCCGGGAGCCGATCTCGGTGCGGCGGAAGGCCACGTGCCCGTTGGCGTAGACCGCGCTCCCGACGCTGGCCATGTCGGCCACGAAGCTGCCCTCGCCGAGGGTGAGCAGGTCCGGGTCGATGTTGGCGATGGTGGACACCTCGGCGCCGGGGCCCACGCGGGTGCCGAGCGCCCGCAGCCACAGCGGCGTGTAGAGGGTCGAGTACATCGTGTTGGTGAACAGCAGGCTCTGCTCGAGCAGCTTGTCCCCGAGCCACTTCTCGACGCCCAGCTGGGAGCGCAGGTGGTGCACGCCCTCCGGCGTCTCGGCCAGCACCAGGCGGCGGGCGCCCAGCAGCAGCCCGCAGGAGACGAGGACGAACAGCGGCCCGGACAGCGCGCTGGCGAGGAACGCCGCCCCGGTGCCGAAGGTGAGCAGCGCCCACCACACGACGGTGACCACCGGCAGCAGGACCAGGAACGGCACCAGCTCCAGCAGGGCGACGCCGCCGGCGAAGCCGGCCAGCAGGCCCCGGGACCAGGTGCGGGGGGCGTCGGCGCAGCTGGCCATGAGCTCGACGACCGGGTCGATCGCCTCGGGCGCCGGCCGCGCCGGGGACCCCGCCCAGCTCTCCCCCGCCGGGACGACGTGGCCGGAGGGCAGCAGGGACTGGTCGCCGAGGATGGCGTTCTCCCCGACCTCGGAGCCGCACTCGAGCACGCTCTCGGAGCCGACGACGGCGCCGGTGCCGATGGTGACGGGGGCGAGGGTGAGCACGCCCTCGGCGACGCGGTGGCCGTGCAGCTGGGTGCCGTAGCCGATCGTCGCCCCGGGGCCGACGCGCAGGAACGACGGCAGGGAGACGGCCGCCGAGCCGAGGTGGCACTCGTCGTCGACCCGGGCGCCGGCCAGGCGCAGGTAGGTCGCCGCCCACGGGGACCCGCTGAGCACGGTCAGCGGGGAGAGGGCCATCAGCTTCTGCACCGCCCACACCCGCAGGTGCGTGCTACCCCACAGCGGGTGGTCACCGGCGCGCAGGCCGCGGCCGAGCAGCCGGGCGCCGACGACCGGGAGGACCCAGCGCAGGAGCAGGTACGCCGACGGCAGCGCCACGGCCAGCTGGAGGACAAGGGCGAGGGAGGGCTGGCCGTCGCTGAGGCCGTACGCGACGGCGACGGGGAGGAGGAAGAGCAGCACGATCGCGTAGAGGACCGACACCTGCGCCGACCCGAAGGCCAGGACGCGGCCGCGGGACGGTGGTGCCGGGCGGGGCTCGCGCGGCTCGAGCGTCGCGGCGTCGTCCGGCCGGTGGCCCGCGCCGTCCTCCAGGAAGGCGGCCAGGCCGCGGACGGTCGGGTGCCGGTAGAAGTCCAGGATGGACAGCCCGGCGCCCAGGTCGCTCTCCCGCATGGCGGAGACGACGTTCGCGGCCACCAGGGAGTGACCGCCCAGCGCCTCGAAGAAGTCGGCGTCGGCGGAGACCGCGCCGGCGGGCAGGGAGAGCATCTCCTCCCAGAGCCCGGCGATCCACGCCTCCGCGGGGGTGGCCGGGGGCTCGTGCTGCGGGCCGCTGCGGATCAGCCGCGGCCGCGTCGGCGCCGGGAGCCGGCCGCGGTCGGCCTTGCCGCTGGGCAGCATCGGGATCGAGGTGACCACGTCGAGGTAGGACGGCACCATGTACGGCGGCAGCTGCTGCACCGCCTGCTCGTGCAGCTGGGCGACGACCTCGTCGGCGCGGGCCGTGTCGCTCCCGCGCAGGACGACGTAGCCGGCCAGGTCGCCCCCGGTGTCGGCGGAGGACAGCAGGGTGACGACGGCGGCGGTCACCGCGGGGTGCTCCAGGAGGACGCTCTCGATCTCCTGCAGGTCGACCCGGTGTCCGCGGACTTTGACCTCGCTGTCGGCCCGCCCGAGGTACTCGATCTCGCCGTCGGGGAGGAAGCGGCCGAGGTCGCCGGTGCGGTAGATGCGCTCCCCGGGGATGCCGCGGGGGTCGGGGATGAAGCGGTCGGCGGTGAGGTCGGGCCGGTTGACGTAGCCGCGGGCCACGCCCGGACCGCCGACGCAGATCTCGCCGACCTCCCCGGCGGGCACCGGCCGCCGGTCCTCGTCGAGCAGGGTGACCCGGTAGGTGGGCAGCGGGCGCCCGATCGTCACCGGCTTGCCCGGCCGCAGCTCGGCCATGGTGCAGGTGACGGTCGTCTCGGTGGGCCCGTAGGTGTTCAGGATCCGGCGCCCCGGCCCCCACCGGTCGACCAGCTCGCGCGGGCAGGCCTCCCCGCCCACGTTCACCGTGCGGATCGCCGGCAGCAGCCGGTCGAGGGTGGCCAGCACGGTGGGGACGCAGTAGATCATCGTGATCTCGTGGTCCTCGAGGAAGTCGGCCAGGCCCGACCCCACGCGGCGGCCGTCGGTGGGCCCGGCGACGAGCGTCGCGCCCACCGCCCAGGTGGGCCAGATCTCCTCGATGGAGAAGTCGAAGGCGATCGTCATGCCCTGGTAGACGCGGTCGGAGGGCTCGACCCCGTACAGGGACGGCACGATGCCGATGAAGTTGCAGATGCTCGACTGGCTGATCTCCACGCCCTTGGGGCGGCCGCTCGAGCCGGACGTGTAGATGACGTAGCAGACCGGGTCGCCGTCGGACTCGGTGCCCGGACGCGCGCTCGACTGGACGGCGAGCTCGTGGCCCACCTCGTCGAGCAGCAGGCTCTCGCAGGGCAGGGCGGCGCACGACGCGGCGAACGACGAGTGCGTCACGACCAGGCCCAGCGCGCAGTCCTCGGCGATGTACTGCAGCCGGTCGGCCGGCGCCTCGGGGTCGATGGGGACGAACGTCGCCTCGGTCTTGGTGACGGCCAGCAGCGCGACGTAGGTGTCGACGGAGCGGTGCAGCAGGATGCCCACCCGCACGCCGCACCCCACGCCCCGGCTCTTGAGCAGGTTGGCCAGGCGGTTGGCCCGCTGGTCGAGGTCGGCGTAGGAGAGGCGCTCCCCCTCGCACTCCAGCGCCGTCGCCGAGGGGCGGACGTCGCAGGTCCGCTCGAAGTACCGGCTCAGGCGGGTGACGCCGCTCGTCTGGCCCAGCTCGGCGACGAAGTTGTCGTGCAGCCGGTAGCCGGAGGCGGTGGCGCCGGCCGGCTCGTCGAGGGGGGCCGGGACCGCGAAGTTCCCCGTGAGGTGCACGTCCGCCCGGTGGGGGGAGTCCCGGAAGTCGTGCGACCATTCGTTCTGCGTTGTCATCTACTCACTCTCTGCAGCCCCCGACATGACATTCGACCGACCACTGAACATGTCGCCCGGCGGATTCCCCAAGGAAGAGAGGGAAATGGGTCACGACACGCCCGGCCTCGTCACTGAGCAGCACCGATGGGCTCCGGGACGTAACGTGGCCGGGCATTGAGTGGTGCAATCCGTAACGTTGCGGAGTCGCTCGATCACGCCGTTTCCGTGCCCTACCCTCGCCCCCGACCACGACGTCGGCACAGCGGGGGCACCGGGATGCAGCGGGGATCCGAGGGGCCCCTCGTGGTGGCGGCCCGCGCCCGCGCGGTCCTCGACGTCCTCGACGACGGCGTCCTGACGTCAGCCGAGCGACGGCGCCGGGACGCGCTGCACCACCCCGCCGACCGGGAGTCCTACACCGCGGCGCACCTGCTGGTCCGGTACTGCGCCGCCGCCGTGACCGGCCGCGCCCTCGCGACGCTCGAGCTGGTGCAGCGGTGCCCGGGGTGCGGGTCGGGCGACCACGGCCGGCCGTCGCTGGCCGGCCTGCCCGACCTGCACGTCAGCCTCGCGCACACCCGCGGCGCCGTCGCCGCCGCCGCGGACCGGCACCCGGTCGGCGTCGACGTCGAGGGCCCTCCGGTCCGCGGCGCCGGCCGCGCGGTGCCCACCCACTCGCTGACCCCGGCCGAGGGGCACCGGGTGCGCTCGGCCGCCGACCCGGCGACGGCGTTCCTGCGCGCCTGGGTGCGCAAGGAGTGTCTGGTGAAGGTGGGTGCGGCGACCCTCGACGACCTGTCGCGGACCGAGGTCGCCCCCTCCCCCGGACACGACCCGGGCGACGGGCCGGCGGTTGGCCGGTTCGGTGCCCTGCACGTCGTCGACTGGTTCGACGACGCGCTGGGGGTGGCGGTCGGGGTGGCGGGGACGGGGACCCCGCGGCTGGGCACCCTCCCCGCGGCGGGGGCGGTCGACCGGGCGCACCCGCTGCGCTCCTGAGCCGTCCCGGGCGGGGACGGTCCAGCCGTTCGTGCCGGCCGGTGTCCCCCGGACGGTCGACGCCGCCCTCCCGGCGGCCTCGCGGGAGCGGACCCGGGGCGGGGCCCACGTAGAGTCCGCTGCCCGGGCGTCGGGTGCCCGGTCCCCCCTGGAGGTCGTGTGCGCAGGCCCGTGGTCGTCGTCGGGGTGGCGGCGCTGCTGTCGCTCGTCGCCGGACCGGCGGCGGCGGAGCCCCCGCTGGAGGTGACCGACCGGGTCACCGACGAGGTCGCCGCCCTGGGTCCCGGGGCGGAGGCGGCCCGGACCGCGGTGGCCGACCTGGCCGCCGAGGCCGACCTCGGGGTGCACGCCGTCTTCGTGTCCTCGTTCGACTCCGCCGACCCCGGCACCTGGGCGGAGGACACCGCGCAGCTGTCCGGCCTCGGGGAGTCCGACCTCCTGCTCGCCGTGGCCGTCGGCCAGGAGACCTACGAGTACGGCTGGTGGGTCGACGACGACTTCCCGCTGTCCCAGGTCGACGTCGAGGCGGTCGTCGCCGACGAGGTGGAGCCGCGGCTGGAGACCCGCGACTGGTCCGGCGCCGTCGTCGCCCTGTCCGACGGACTCGGGTCCCTCGCCGCCCCCGCGGAGGAGGAGGAGGAGGAGGAGGAGGCGGGCCCGCAGTGGTCGGCGACCCGGACCCTCGCGGTGGTCGGCGGCGTCGCCGTCGTCCTGCTCGCCGCGCACCTGCTCTCCCGTCGGCGGTCCTCGACCGGCCCGTCCCGGTGACCGCGCCGGGACACCGGCGGCCCCCGGTGTCCCGCGCCACTCCTCCCAGGGGACTCACAGGCCGGATCCCGGGCAACCCCCAGGCCGTGCCCCGACGCTGTCCGGCGTGTCCATCCCCCCGGCCGTCACCGAGCCGCCGTCGGCTCGCCCACCGGTCCCTCCGGCAGCACCTCCCGCCGCCGGCCGGCCGGTCCGGGACGACGTCCGCACGGACCGGGTGGCTCGCGCCGCGCCGGCCGGAGCCGCACCCGGCATGAGCCCGGCCGGCCCGCACGACCCCGAGCGGTGCGAGGGGCGCAGCTGCTCCCGGCACTCCCCCAGCGCCCACCACATGCGGACGTGGCCCCTGGTGTGGCGGGAGGCCTACGGGTTCTCCGACCGCATCTGTCCCCACGGCGTCGGGCACCCCGACCCGGACGACGTCGTCGCCCTCCAGGCGCTCGGCGGTGCCCCGACCGCCCACGCGTGCGACGGCTGCTGCCTCGCGCCGCTGCGGGACGCCCGCTGAGGGGAGGCCGCTGACGGGCCGGGACCCGGCCGCGGTGCCGCGGCCGGGTCCCGGTGTCTCAGGCGGCCAGCGCCGGCGTCGTGGTGGCCGGCTCCAGCGCCAGGGCGAGCACCTCCCGCACGTCGCCGACCAGGTGGACGGTCAGCAGGTCGCGGACCGCGGCCGGGACGTCGTCGAGGTCGGGCTCGTTGCGTGCGGGCAGCAGCACCTCGGTGAGGCCGACCCGGTGCGCGGCCAGCAGCTTCTGCTTGACCCCGCCGATCGGCAGCACCCGGCCGGTGAGGGAGACCTCGCCGGTCATCGCCACGTCACTGCGCACCGGCCGCCCGGACAGCACCGACGCGAGCGCGGTGACCATCGTGATCCCGGCGCTGGGCCCGTCCTTGGGCACCGCGCCCGCCGGCACGTGCACGTGCACCTCGCGCTCCCGCAGGTCCGACACCGGCAGCTCCAGCTCCGCGCCGTGCGAGCGGAGGAACGACAGCGCGATCTGCGCCGACTCCTTCATCACGTCGCCGAGCTGCCCGGTCAGGCGCAGCCCCGTCGCCCCGGTCTCGGGGTCGGCCAGCGACGCCTCGACGAAGAGCACGTCCCCGCCGGCGCCGGTGACCGCCAGGCCGGTCGCCACCCCGGGCAGCGCCGTCCGCTCGGCGGACTCCGGCGTGAACCGCGGGCGGCCGACCAGCCCGCGCAGCGTGCCGGCGTCGACGTGCACCGGTGCGCCGTCGGACCCCGACAGCCGGGCGGTCACCTTGCGCAGCAGCCGGGCGAGCTGGCGCTCGAGCTCCCGGACGCCGGCCTCGCGGGTGTACTCGGCGGCCAGCGTGCGCAGGACGTCGTCGTCGACGGCGACCTCGTCGGCGGTGAGGCCGGCGCGCTCGAGCTGCCGCGGCAGCAGGTGGTCGCGGGCGATGGTGACCTTCTCGTCCTCGGTGTAGCCGTCGAGGCGGACGACCTCCATGCGGTCGAGCACCGGCGCCGGGATCGCCTCGAGCACGTTGGCCGTGGCGAGGAAGACGACGTCGGACAGGTCGAGCTCGACCTCGAGGTAGTGGTCGCGGAAGGTGTGGTTCTGCGCGGGGTCGAGCACCTCGAGCAGGGCGGCCGCGGGGTCTCCCCGGTAGTCGCTGCCGAGCTTGTCGACCTCGTCGAGCAGCACGACCGGGTTCATCGAGCCGGCCTCGGTGATCGCCCGCACGACCCGGCCGGGCAGCGCGCCGACGTAGGTCCGGCGGTGGCCGCGGATCTCTGCCTCGTCCCGGACGCCGCCGAGGGCGACGCGGACGAACCGCCGTCCCATCGCGCGGGCCACCGACTCCCCCAGCGAGGTCTTGCCCACGCCGGGCGGGCCCACCAGCGCCAGCACCGCGCCGCTGCGCCGGCCGCCGACGACGCCCAGGCCGCGCTCCTCGCGCCGCCTGCGGACGGCGAGGTACTCGGTGATGCGCTCCTTGACCTCCTCCAGGCCGGCGTGGTCGGCGTCGAGCACCGCCCGGGCGCCGGCGACGTCGTAGGCGTCCTCGGTGCGGGTGGCCCAGGGCAGGTCGAGCACGGTGTCCAGCCAGGTCCGGATCCAGCCGGCCTCGGGGGAGGCGTCGGAGGTGCGCTCGAGCTTGTCGACCTCCCGCAGCGCCGCCGTGCGCACGTGCTCGGGCAGGTCGGCGGCCTCCACCCGCGAGCGCAGGTCGGCCGGCTCGTCGCCGTCGTCCCCGCCGCCCTGCAGCTCGCGCAGCTCCTTGCGGACGGCGGCCAGCTGCTGGCGGAGCAGGAACTCCCGCTGCTGGCGGTCCATGCCCTCCTGCACGTCCTTGCGGATGGTCTCGGCGACCTCGAGCTCGGCGAGGTGCTCGCGGGCCCAGCCGATCGCCAGCTCCAGCCGGGCGGCCACGTCCGGGGTCTCCAGCAGGGTCAGCTTCTGCTCGGCGGTCAGGTGGGACGCGTACCCGGCGGTGTCGGCCACCGCGGACGGGTCGGTCAGCCGCTGCACGCCGTCGATCAGCTGCCACGCCCCGCGGGCCTGCAGCACGGACACGACCAGCCCCTTGTACTCGCGGGCCAGCTCCCGGACGCCCTCGTCGGCGGCCTCGTCGGCGAGCACGGTGACCTCGACCCACAGCGCGCCGCCGGGCCCGGTGGCGCCGGCGCCGATGCGGGCGCGGGCCGTGCCGCGCACCAGCGCGCCCGGCTGCCCGCCGGGCAGCCGGCCGACCTGCTCGACGACGGCGACGGTGCCGACGCCGGCGTAGCGGCCGTGCAGCCGCGGCACCAGCAGCACGCGGCTGGTCCCCTCCTGGGTGCCGGCCGCCTCGACGGCGACGCGCGCCTCGGCCCCGTCCAGCTCGACGGGCACCGCCATCCCGGGGAGGACGACGGTGTCGTCCAACGGCAGCAGCGGCAGTCTCTCGGTTCCGCTCATCGTCTGCTCCTCCTCTTGCAACGGTGTAATCACCGATGCCGCGGCCAACGCGACCGGAGCGGGCGGCGTTCCGGGCGTTCGCCCACAGCGCACCGCCGGACCTGCGCCGCGGCACTGGACGCCCGGCCGCCCGTCGGACACGCTCGGTCCATGACCGCCGGCCCGCCGGGGCTCCCCCGGCCGACGGCGGCACGCACCACGGCGCCGGACCGCACCGGGCGCCGCGTCCTGGCGCTGTTCCGCCCCTACCGGCGGCGGGTCGCCGTCGTCGCGGTGGCGATCCTGGTGTCCTCGCTGCTGGGCATCGTGCTGCCGTTCCTCACCCAGGCGGTCTTCGACCGCGCGCTGTTCCCCCGCACCGCGGACGGCTCGGTCGGGCCGCCGCGGCTGGGCCTGCTCCTCGTGCTGGTGGGGGCGAGCATCGGCGTGATCCTGCTGGGCGCCGTCCTCGGGGTGGCGACGACGTGGCTGACCACCCGGCTGGGCAACGCCGTCATGCGCGACCTGCGCGACCGGCTGTTCGCCCACCTGCAGCGCATGGAGCTGGCGTTCTTCACCGGCACCCGCACCGGCGAGATCCAGAGCCGGCTGGGCAACGACGTCGCCGGGGTGCAGTCGGTGGTCACCGACACCGCGAGCTCGATCCTCGGCAACGTGGTGACCGTGGTCAGCGCGCTGGTCGCCATGCTGGTGCTGTCCTGGCGGCTGACGCTGGTCGCGGTGGTGCTGCTGCCGGTGTTCGTCGCGCTGCAGGTGCGGGTCGGCCGGGTCCGCCGCCGGGTCGCCGGGGCCACCCAGCGGTCGGTGGCCGACATGACCGCCATCACCCAGGAGACGCTGTCGGTCAGCGGCGTGCTGCTGGCCAAGGTCTTCGACCGCCAGGACGCCGAGGTGCGCCGGTACGCCGCGGAGAACGCGCGGCAGGCCGACCTGCAGGTGCAGCAGACCATGACCGGCCAGTCGTTCTTCGCCACCGTCCAGGCCTTCTTCGGGCTGACCCCGGCGCTGGTCTACCTGGTGGCCGGGCTGTCGATCGGCGGGGTCTTCCTCGCCGGCGGGGCCGCCACGCTGACCCCGGGACGATCGTGGCGTTCACGACGCTGCAGACCCGGCTGCTGTTCCCCGTGGTGGCGCTGCTGCGGGTCGGCGTCGACGTCCAGACCTCGCTGGCGCTGTTCGAGCGCGTCTTCGAGTACCTCGACCTGCGGCCGGCGATCGTCGACCGGCCCGGCGCCGTGGACCTGCGGGCGGAGGACGTCGCCGGGCACGTCGCCTTCGAGGACGTGCGCTTCCGCTACGCCACCGGGGACCGCGCCGGCAGCGACGGCACCCAGCCGTGGGTCCTCGACGGGGTCACCCTCGACGTCCCCGCCGGGTCGCTCGTCGCCTTCGTGGGGCCCAGCGGCGCGGGCAAGACGACGGCGTCCTACCTGGTGCCCCGCCTCTACGACGTCGACGCCGGCCGGGTCACCCTCGACGGCCACGACGTCCGCGACCTGACCCGGGCCACCCTCGCCCGCGCGATCGGCGTGGTGACCCAGGAGTCCTACCTCTTCCACGCCTCGGTGCGGGACAACCTGCGCTACGGCCGCCCGGACGCCACCGACGAGGAGGTCCGGGCGGCGGCCCGCGCGGCCAACATCGACGAGCGGATCGAGCGGCTGGCCGAGGGCTACGACACCACCGTCGGCGAGCGCGGCTACCGGCTCTCCGGCGGGGAGAAGCAGCGGCTGGCCATCGCGCGCGTGCTGCTGGCCGACCCCCGCGTGCTGATCCTCGACGAGGCCACCTCCGCCCTCGACACCGCCAGCGAGCGGCTGGTGCAGCAGGCCCTGGAGCAGGCCATGCGGGGGCGGACCACCATCGCGATCGCCCACCGGCTGTCGACCGTGCTGGCCGCCGACACCATCGTCGTGTTCGACCGGGGACGGGTGGTCGAGCAGGGCACGCACGCCGAGCTGCTCGCCCTCGGCGGCCTCTACGCCCGGCTCTACGCCGAGCAGTTCGGCGGCGGGGCGATCCAGGCGCGGTGCGACGACGGCGTCGTCCTCGCCGACGGCGACGTCGTGCCGCACACCCCCTCGACCCGCGACGGGTGGTCCACGACCGGCGCAGAGGTCGGGGCGGTGGACGGGGCGGTGGACGGGCGCGCGGCGCCGGCGGGGAGCCGGTGACCGCCGCGCTCAGCGGGTCAGCGCGGAGCTGTGCGCGAACGTCGTCCGGAGCTCGACGCCGGTGCCGAGCACACGGGTGAGGGGTGCCTGGCCGGCGACCTCGCGGGCGCCGTCGAGCTGCTCGGCGTCGAGGTCCTCGGTGTAGGTCACCCGGACGTCGAGGACCCACCCCGGGCGGACCGCCACGACCACCTCGAGGTCACCGCCGTAGGAGTACGTGCTGTCCAGGTGCGCCCGCAGCGTGATGGCGGTGTCGGAGGCCAGCGCGGCCGCGAGCAGGCCCAGCGGGCTCGGGCCGGCGCTGCCGCCGTCGCGGTGCGGCGGGGCGCTCACCGTGAGGTGCTGGCGGCCGACGTGCACCGCCGTCACCCGCTCCTCGGTGGCGGGCAGCAGGGCGCTGGCCACCGCCAGGCCGTCCTGCGCCGTGGTGTACGGGGTCGCCGCGGGATCGGTCACGTCGTCCTCCAGGTGGTCCACGCGCCCGGTGGGGCCGCCACGCCCGACCCTGGCACGCGGGCCGGGCCCCGTCGAGGTCGCCGGCCGCGGTGTCCCGGGACGGCGGCCGGTCAGTTGCGGCTGAGCAGCATCTCCTCGGTGTCGAGCTCCCGCAGGATCGCCGTGACGACCTCCTCCTCGATGCGGCCCTCGTCGCGGGCCCGGAGGAACACCGCCCGCTCCACGGCCAGCATCTCCCGGCGCAGCCGCCGGTAGACCGTCGACGGCGGCTCGCGGTCCTGGCTGCCCAGCCGTTCCCAGGCGAACAGCCCGCGGATCTCGGCCTTGTCCCGGAGCCGGTCGACGACGTCCGGCGGCACCGCGCCGTCGCCGGCGACGAGCTCGTCGAGGCGCTTGATCGCGGCGTTGGCCGCCTCGTGCTGGACGGCGGCCTCCTGCAGCGCGTCCTCGGTGGCGCTGGGCCCGGGCAGCGCGGCCCGGCGGATCACCCAGGGCAGCGTCAGGCCCTGCCCGACCAGGGTGGCGACGACCACCACGAAGGTCAGGAAGACCAGCAGGTTCCCCTGCGGGACGCCGGGCAGGAAGGCCAGCGCGGCGGCCAGGGAGACCACCCCGCGCATCCCGGCCCACGACAGCACCGCCGGGTACTGCCACGGCGTCACCGGGTCGCGCCGGCGCACCCGCGGGACCAGCCGCCCCAGGTAGGTGGCCGGGAAGACCCACGCCGGGCGGCTCAGCACCACCGCGAGGGTCACCGCCACCGCGGCACCCACCACGGTGGCGGCCGGCAGCCCGCGGACCTCCTCGAGGATCGACGGCAGCTCGAGCCCGATGAGCGCGAACACGATCCCGGTGAGCAGGAAGTCGATGATCTCCCACAGCGGGTCGGCGAGGGTCCGCGAGGCCGCCGTGAAGTACCGGTACCACCGGGTGCTCAGCCAGAGCCCGGTGGTCACCACCGCGACCACGCCGGACGCGCCGACGGCCTCGGCGAGCAGGTAGGACGTGAACGGCGTCAGGAGGCTGAGGACGACGTCGATCATCGGCTCGTCGTTGCGCCGGTGCAGCTGCGCGGCGACCCACGCGGTGCCCAGCCCGATCGCCACCCCGCCGACCGCGGCGAGGACGAACTCCCCGAGGAAGTCCGCGATCGTGACCGACCCGGCCAGCGCCGCGATGGCCACCCGCAGCGTGGTCAGCGCCGTCGCGTCGTTGACCAGGCTCTCCCCCTCGAGGACGCTCACCAGCCCCCGGGGCAGGCCGGCGCGGCGGGCCACCGCCGTCGCCGCCACGGCGTCGGGAGGTGCCACCACCGCCCCGAGGGCGAAGCCGGCCGCGAGCGGCAGGCCCGGGACCACCGCCCAGGCCACCAGCCCCACGACCAGCGTCGTGAACAGCACCAGCCCGACCGACAGCAGCCCGATGGTCCGCAGGTTGGCCCGCAGCGAGCGGTTGGACGTGCGCCAGGCCGCGGCGTAGAGCAGCGGCGGCAGCAGGAGCAGCAGGACCACGTTCGGGTCGATGCGGTAGTCGGGCACGCCGGGCACGTAGGACAGCGCGAAGCCGACCAGCACGAGCAGGATCGGGCCGGCCACCGGCACCTTGCGGCTGAGCGCGGTCACGGCCGCCACCACGAGGACCAGACCGAGCACCTCGAACAGCCCCCCGAGCGTCACCGCGCTGTCCGCCGCGGCCGCCAGGAGCGTCCGGTCCGTCGCCATCGAGCCTCCACCGGTCCGGGAGGGGGTCGGACCGCGGCCCAGTATCGGCCTCCCGGCCGCCTCCGCCGTCGCACCTCCCCCACGGGCCGCGCCCGCCACGGCGCCCCCTGGCGTTCCTGTACCGCCCGGTCCGCGGCGCGGAGCATGCACCGGGGTGCACCGGCGCACCCCCGGGGAGGTGCCAGGTGTCGTCGTTGTCGGATCCGGCCGTCGCGCGGGTGCTGCGCCACCACGCGCAGCGCTCCCCCGGCACACCGATGCGGGCGGTGGTCTCCAAGGCCGCGGCGCTCGGCTACGAGGTGGTCGCGCCGCAGGAGGGCAGCAGCGCCACGTACCTGCGGCTGGTGGCCACCGCGCCGACCGGCCACCGCACCACGCTGTACGTCGACGGCGGCAAGCTGAGCTCCGGTGGCCGGGCCGACCGGGAGTTCGCGCGCGGGGTGCCCGGTGCGGTCGAGACCCGGGCCGACGTGCAGTTCCCCTTCGCCGGCGCCGATCCCTTCGCGGTGCTGGTCGCCTTCGCGGAGGGGGCGCACCGCGCGGCCGCGGGCCGACCGCCCGTTGCGCCGCCGCCCGTGCCACCGCCGCCCGCTCTGCTGCCGCCCGCTCCGCTCCCGCCCGTCCCCCTCCCGCCCGCGCCCGTCCCGGCGGGCGGACCGCGGCGCCGGCTCGTCGTCCTCGGCGTCGTCGCGGCCGTCGTCCTGCTGGTCGCGGTGGCCGGCACCGCCGGCTCCGGGCCGGCCGGCGGCGTGCTCGCGCTGGGGCTCGCGCTGCTGCTGGTCGGCCTGGGTGCCGTGGTGGCCGGCCGCGCGCGGTGGGCCGGCATCGCCTCGCGCCGGGTCGGCGGGGCGGTGCTGGCCGCCGGGCTGGTGACCACCGGGATCGGCGGGGCCACCGTGCCCGCGGCCGCACCCACCGCCGCCGCGGGGCCCGCGACCGGCTCCGCGCCGGCCGCCCCGACCACCTCGGCCGCCGAGGTGAGCGCCGCGGCCGAGGCGGCGGCCGCCGCCGGCGACGCCGCGGCCACACAGGCGGAGACCGACGAGACCGCCGTCCCCGCGCTCGACCCGGCCACCGGCCTGCTCTCCGACGGCGCCACCGAGGCCGCCGTCGACGGCGCCGCGCCGTCCACCGCCCTCGCCGCACTGGCCGCCGTCCCCGTGCAGGGTCGGGCACCGCGCACCGGCTACGACCGCGACCTGTTCGGCGCCGGCTGGGTCGACACCGACCGCAACGGCTGCGACACGCGCAACGACGTCCTGGCCCGCGACCTCACCGGCGAGACGTTCAAGGCCGGCACGCGCGACTGCGTCGTCCTCGCCGGCACGCTCGCAGACCCCTACTCCGGCCGGACGATCGACTTCCGGCGTGGTCAGGGCACCAGCGAGGCGGTGCAGATCGACCACGTCGTCGCGCTGTCGGACGCCTGGCAGAAGGGCGCGCAGCAGTGGGACGCGGCGCGCCGCACGCAGTTCGCCAACGACCCGCTCAACCTGCTCGCCGTCGACGGGCCGCTCAACCAGGCCAAGGGCGACGGCGACGCCGCCACCTGGCTCCCGCCCGACCGGTCCTACCGCTGCGCCTACGTGGCCCGGCAGGTCGCGGTGAAGGTGAGCTACGGGCTGTGGGCGACCGCGGCCGAGCGCAACGCGATCGCCACGGTGCTGGCCGGCTGCCCGGCCGAGCCGCTGCCCGGCGGCGTGGCGGTCCCGGCGCGGCAGACGGCGGCGCCGACCACCGCGGCTCCCAGCCGGCCGGCGCCCGCGCCGACGACGAGCCCGCGTCCGGCGCCCGTGCCCGTGCCCGCGCCGGCCCCGGCTCCGGCGCCCGCCCCCGCGCCGCCACCGGCACCGGCACCGGTCCCCGAGCCGGCGCCCGCGCCCCCGCCGGTGGCCACGTCGTACGCGAACTGCGACGCCGTGCGCGCCGCCGGTGCCGCTCCCATCACGCCCGGCGACCCGGGCTGGGACCCGAAGTTCGACCGCGACGACGACGGCGTCGGCTGCGAGTGATCGCCGGGGCCTGGACCCCGCGCCCCCGTGGTGCGGGGGCCAGGACCGGCGGATCGGGGGGCCGGCCTCAGTCGGCCAGCAGGGCGGCGTGCGCGCCGAGGCGGTGCGCGAGGGCCGCGGCGGTGCCGGTGGCGCGCAGGACGTCGGCCAGCAGCTCGGCGAACTCCGTGGCGTCGCCCGCGCGCTCGTCGAGCTCGTCGTCGAGCAGGGCGTGGAGGTCGGCGGGCTCGAGGTCGGCCAGGTCGACCAGCACCAGGGGGAGGCCGGTGGTGTCCGGGGCGGTGTCCACGGCGGTGCTCCTCGGGTCGGGCCGGGGTCGGTCCCGGCACCTGCGACCCTGCGCGGGCTGCCGCAGCGGCGGCTGCGCGCAACCGCACGATCGGCGCAAGACCGCCGCACCGACCCCCTTCGGGTGACGCCCGGCGCACCCGGGTGTGAGCGCGCGCCGCGGCGGTCATCGACCGGGCGCCCGGCACCGCCCGGGCCCGCGGCACCCTGACCAGCGCCCCGGTCCCCCACGCGGGGCTCCGGACGGCTAGGGTCGTCGCGTCGGGAAGGCCCTGCGCACTGGCAGGACCCCGATGCACCATCGCAGCTAGGAGCGAGCAATGCCCGAAGGAACTGTCAAGTGGTTCAACGCGGAGAAGGGGTTCGGCTTCGCCACCCCTGACGGCGGTGGGCCGGACGTGTTCGTCCACTACTCGGCCATCCAGACCAGCGGGTACCGCTCGCTCGACGAAGGCCAGCGGATCTCGTTCGACATCGAGCAGGGCCAGAAGGGCCCGCAGGCGGCGAACGTCAACCCGCTCTGATCCCCTGATCAGCGCAGCGCCCCCGTCCGGCTCCGCCGGGCGGGGGCGCTGTCGTGTGCGGGCCGGTCAGCGCGCGCGGGGCACGTAGCCGCCGATCAGCGCCGACATGAGCAGCGCGCCGTCGTCGGGCCCCACGGCGGTCGCGGCGTCGGCGAACGCCCGCCAGCGGGCCCGCTCGACGTCGGTCGGGGCGTGGGCCGCCCGGGCGGTGAGCTGCTCGACCAGCCGCTCCCACTCCGACTGCGGCGTCGGCCAGAGCCCGGCCAGGCGGCGGGCCTCCGGCGAGATCCCGGTGAAGCGGACGATCTCCCCGGAGTAGGTGGTGAGCACCTCGACGTAGCCGGCGGCGACCAGCGCCCGGGCGGCGGCGAGCACGTCGGGCTTGGGCAGCCCGCTGGCCGGCACCACCTGGCCGAGGTAGGGGTTGCCGCCGTGGTCGGGCCCGTCGACGAGCCGCGCGACCGCCCGCAGCACGGGCAGGTCGCGGCGGAACCAGGTGTCGGGCAGCGGCGTGTCGGACCGCGGCGTGTCGGGCAGCGGCCGGTCGGGCGGGGTCACCGGCCCAGTCTCCGCCGGACGCGACGGAGCCCCGCCACCCGGGGGCACGGGGTGGCGGGGCCATCGGTGTGGTGGTGATCGGCCTGCGTGCAGGGTCCCGCCGCGAGCCTGCGAGCGGTGGGGGCACGGGAGTCCTCCGTCAGGCGTCGCGGGCGCCGGTCAGCTCCGGCCGCAGCGCCAGGACGACGCCGAGGGCGACGTAGCCGACCAGCAGGTGACCACCGGCGGTGTAGGCGATGAGCTCCGGCGCGATCTGCGCGACCGGGATGTTCACCGGCGCCCAGCTCTCGGCCACCATCGGCCACCAGCGGGCGGCGCCGGTCCAGCGGCCCGCGATCGCGATCCGGATGCCGATGAGGAACATGCCGACCATCGACAGCGGCCAGAAGACGTCGAGGGCGAGGTACCAGCCCTCCTCGGCGTGCTGCGGCAGGAACGCCGAGCTGAGCGTCGACAGGATCGCCAGGCCGAGCAGCACGTGCTCGAGGTGGAGGGAGAACCGGGCGAGCCGGCCCGTCCCGATCGCCCCGGTGCGCAGCTGCACGGAGACCAGGGCGAGGAGGCCGAGCTGGAACAGCAGCGCGGTCACCTCGTAGGTCAGGTCCTGCCAGCGGCTCGCGGGGTCGATGCCGAAGGCGAGGGTGGCGGCGGCCCAGGCCGCCGAGCCGGTGGCGACCGCGATGCCGGCGCGGCGCACCGAGCGGGTGGAGGCGACGGGGCGGGGCGCCGGTCCGGCCGGCACCGCGGGGGCGTCGGTCCGGGCGGGTGCGGGGGTGGTGTGCAGGGACATCTCGTCTCCCGGTTCGTGGCTCGCGGCGCCCTGTGCGCCGTTCCGGGAGAACCGTCGCGGGGACGCGTCCCGGGCGCCCAGGGCCCGCTCCCACCGATCCGGTCCCGTCCGGTGTCCCGGGTGACACGGGACGGCCGACCCGTGACGACGGGGACGGCGGCAGGTGAGGATCCTGCGCGTGCAGGCAGCGAGCGTGGTGGCCGGTCCGGGGCCCGAGGCGGCCGGGGCAGCGCCGCCCGCCTCGGCGTTCCCCGTGGACGACGACCCCGGGCGCACGCCGCGCGCGGTCCGGGTCACCGCCTGGGCGGTCGTCGCGGTCACCGTGGCCTCGCTCGCCGGGGCCACCGTCCTCGACCTACTCACCCCCGCGGCGGCGCGCACCGCCGCGCAGGCCGGTCCCGGCTGGCTGATCGGCCTGCCCGGCGTGGGGCTGGCGGTGCCCGCGGCGCTGCTGCTGCACCGGGCCCCGCGCAACGCCGTCTCGTGGGTCGTGGCCGGCACCGGGCTGCTGTGGGCGCTCGACGGCGTCGCGCAGTCCTGGCTGGTGTTCGCCGTGCAGTCCGACCCGCCGCTGCCCGGGGCGACGGCGTCGTTCTGGTTCGTCCAGCGGTTCGGCGCCTGGCTGCTGCTGGGCCTGCCCCTGCTGCTGCTCCTCTACCCCGACGGGCGGCTGCCGGCCGGGCGGTGGCGCCCGGTGGCGGTGCTCAGCCTGGTGTCCACGGCGCTGCTGCCGACGCTGCTGCTCGTCGTCCCCTCGGAGATCGCCGACGCCCGCACCGGCAGCCGCGTGCCGGAGGTCTACCGGTCGCTCGACCTCGACCCCACGAGCCTGCCGCTGCCGGAGGCGGTCGTGCTGCCGCTGCTGCGGGTGGCGTTCCCGGTGGCCGTCCTGGGTGTGGTCGTGCCGGTCGCGGCCGTCGTCGCCCGGTACCGGCGGGCCTCCGGGGACGGCCGCCGCCGGATGCGCTGGCTGCTGTGGGCCGCCGTCGTCGACCTGCTGCTCATGGTCGCGACCCTCTTCCTCCCCGGCGACGAGGCCTCGATCGCGCTCTCCCTCGCCGTCACCCTGACCGGGGCGGCGGTCGCCGTCGGCGTCCTGCGGCCGCAGGCGGTCGACGTCGACCGCCTCCTCGGCGGCACGCTGGTGTACGGCGGCCTGGCCGTGGGCGTGGTGCTCCTCGACCTCGCCGTCCTCGGCGCCGCCGGGGCGCTGCTGGGCGACTCCTTCGGCGAGCGCGACGCCACGCTGCTCACCCTGGTGCTGGTCGCCGGCGTCTACGTCCCGCTGCGCTCACCGCTGTGGCGGCTGGTCCGCCGGTGGGTGCTCGGCGAGCGCGAGGACCCCTACCGCGTCGTCTCCGGCCTGGCCGAGCGGCTGGAGCGCACCGACGGCGCCGAGGAGCAGCTCATGGCGGTCGCCGCGGGCATCGCCGAGGCGTTCCGCAGCCCCTACGTCGGTGTCGAGGTCGACTCCGCCGACGGTGGGCGGCTGGTCGCCGAGCACGGCACCCGGCCGGCCGCCGTCAGCTCCCTGCCGATCGCCTACCGCGACGAGCAGGTCGGCCGGCTGCTGCTCCCCCGCGACGGCGTCCGCGCGCAGCTGGTGACCCGCGACGAGCGGCTGCTCGCCGACGTCGTCCGGCAGGCCGCGGCGGCGGCCCGGGCCGGCGCCCTCGCCGCCCAGCTGCAGGCCAGCCGGGAGCAGCTGGTCACCGCCCGCGAGGAGGAGCGCCGTCGCCTGCGCCGCGACCTGCACGACGGGCTCGGCCCCTCGCTGGGCGCGGTGGTGCTGCGCATCGACACCGCCCGCAACCTCGCCGCCGCCCGGCCCGAGGACGCCGACCGGCTGCTCCGGCAGGCCCGCGACGACGTCGCCGCCGCGCTGGCCGACGTCCGCCGGCTGGTGCACGACCTGCGCCCGCCGGCCCTGGACGACCTCGGTCTGGCCGGGGCGGTGCGCCAGCAGGCCGAGCGGCTGCTCGCCCCGCGGGTGCCGGTGACCGTCACTGCCGACGGCGTGGGTGACCTGCCCGCGGCGGTGGAGGTGGCCGCCTACCGGATCGCCTCGGAGGCGCTGGCCAACGCCGCCCGGCACGCGCGGGCCTCCCGGGTGGACGTGACCCTGGAGCGCGACGGCGACGGCGCTCTCGTGGTCACCGTCGCCGACGACGGCACCGGCATCGCGCCGGACCGGGCCGCCGGGGTGGGGCTCGTGTCGCTGCGCGAGCGAGCGGCCGAGCTGGGCGGACACTGCACGGTCAGCTGCCCGGCCGAGGGCGGCACGCGGGTGCGGGCGGTGCTGCCCGGCGAGGGAGGGGTCCCCGGTGAGCGAACCGGATGAGCCGGTGCGGGTGGTCGTCGCCGACGACCACCCCGTCTACCGCGACGGGCTGGCGCTGCTGCTGGGCTCGGTGCCCGGGCTGGAGGTGGTCGGCACCGCGGCCGACGGCGCGGCAGCGGTCGAGGTGGTCCGCGAGCACCTGCCCGACGTCGTGGTGGTGGACGTGCAGATGCCGGTGCTCGACGGCATCGAGGCCACCCGGCGGATCGCCGCGGAGGCGCCGTCGGTGGGCGTGGTGGTGCTGACGATGAGCGAGGACGACGGCACGGTGTTCGCCGCCGTCCGCGCCGGCGCCCGCGGCTACCTGCTCAAGGGCGCCGACCAGGAGGAGGTGGTGCGCGCGATCACCACCGTGGCCTCGGGCGGGGCGGTGTTCGGCGCGGCGCTGGCCCGCCGGATCGCCGACTTCTTCACCGCCGGGCCGGCCGGTCCCGAGACGGCGTTCCCGCAGCTGACCGCCCGCGAGCGGGAGGTGCTCGACCTGGTCGCCGCGGGGCGGTCCAACGCGCAGATCGCCGCGGCGCTGTACCTGTCGCCGAAGACCGTGCGCAACGTGGTCTCCAACGTGCTGACCAAGCTGCAGGTCACCGACCGCGCGCAGGCGATCGTGCGGGCCCGCGAGGCCGGCCTCGGGCGGTGACGGCCGACGACGCCGACGACGTCCGCGGCGTCCTGCGGCGGGTGGCCGGCTGGGCCGCGGGCCGCCCGGACGTCGTCGCCGTCGGGCTCGCCGGGTCGCGGGCCCGCGGGACGGCGCGGCCGGACTCCGACGTCGACCTCGTCGTCGTCACCCGCGACCGGGACGGCTACCGCGGCGCCGACCGGCTGGCCGGCCTCCTCGGTGCCGGGGCGGCCGACCTGCGGACGCGGCGCTGGGGGCCGCTGCTCGAGCGGCGCCTCCGGCTGCCCGGGGGGCTGGAGGTCGACGTCGGGCTGGTGCCGGAGAGCTGGGCGTGCGACCCGGTCGACGCCGGCACGGCGCGGGTCGTCGAGGACGGGTTCGTCGTCCTGCACGACCCCTCGGGGCTGCTCGCCCGGCTGGTCGCGGCCGTGCGCCCGGGGAATCCGCCCGTCGGCCGGCCTGTTCCTCCAGGCATGACGACCACTCCCCAGCCCAGGGTGACCAAGACCGACGAGGAGTGGCGGGCCGAGCTCTCCCCGCAGGAGTACGCCGTGCTGCGCCAGGCCGGCACCGAGCGCCCGTTCACCGGTGAGTACGTCGACACCAAGACCGTCGGCGTCTACACCTGCCGCGCGTGCGGGGCCGAGCTGTTCCGCTCGGAGACCAAGTTCGACTCGCACTGCGGCTGGCCGTCCTTCTACGAGCCGTCGTCGTCGGACAACGTGGTGCTCCGCGAGGACCGCACCTACGGCATGGTCCGCACCGAGGTCCTCTGCGGCAGCTGCCACAGCCACCTCGGCCACGTCTTCGACGACGCCCCGCAGACCCCGACGGGCGACCGCTACTGCATCAACTCGGTCTCCATCCGGCTGGTCCCCGCCGAGGGCTGAGCCCTCCCCGCACGCCCCGAGGGCGGTCACCCGGATCGGGTGGCCGCCCTCGGTCGCGTCGGGGCGCGCGGCGCCGTCCTCCCCCACCGCAGCGCGTCCTCCCCCACGGTGGACCGTGCGGGAGGACCCGCCACGATCAGGTCACCTGATCGTGGCGCGGCCCCGCATCAGGCCAGGTCGCGCACCAGCTCGGCGACCGGCTTGCGCATGCCGGTGTAGAAGGGGATCTCCTCGCGCACGTGCCGGCGGGCGCGGCTGGCCCGCAGGTCGCGCATGAGGTCGACGATGCGGTGCAGCTCGTCGGCCTCGAAGGCGAGCATCCACTCGTAGTCGCCGAGCCCGAACGAGGCGACCGTGTTCGCGCGGACGTCGGGGTAGGGCCGGGCCTGCATGCCGTGCTCCTTGAGCATGTCCCGCCGCTCCTCGTCGGGCAGCAGGTACCACTCGTAGGACCGCACGAACGGGTAGACGCAGACGTAGCGGCGCGGCTCCTCGTCGGCGAGGAACGCCGGGATGTGGCTGCGGTTGAACTCCGCCGGGCGGTGCAGCGCCATCTGCGACCAGACCGGCTCCAGCGCGCGGCCGAGCGTGGTGCGGCGCAGCCGGGTGTAGGCCTCCTGCAGCGCGTCGGGGGACTCCGCGTGCCACCACACCATCAGGTCGGCATCGGCGCGCAGGCCGGCGAGGTCGTAGGTCCCGCGGACGACGACACCCTTGCCCGCCAGCTCCTCGAACAGCCCGGCGACCTCCTCGGCGGCGGCGGTGCGCTGCTCGTCGGCGAGCGGCCGGGCGAGCCGGAACACCGACCACATCGTGTAGCGGATGAGGGCGTTGAGCTCGTTGGCCCGCTTGCCGGTGCTCTTCGTCTCCGTCTGCTCGCTCATGCCCCCCATCCTCCCGCGGTGGGCGGGGGCCCTGCCGGGGCGCGGGGTGTGGCGCGGACCGCAGCGGCGGCGGACGCCAGCACCAGCGCGTCCTCGGCCAGCGCCGCCGGCAGCGCCCCCAGGCGCGGCGCCGCCTCCCGCCGCCAGCGCAGCCCGCCCAGCGTGCCCGCCGTGGCACCGGCCGCCCCGGCCAGCGCCGCCGGCACCGCCGTCCCGCCGGCGCGCCGCGCCAGCAGCACCCCGCCGGCGGCTCCCGAGAGCACCCGGACGGCGAAGCTGGGCGGCATCGTGCGGTCCGGGGTCGTGGGCAGCTTGTCGGCCACCAGCTCCCCCCCGACGGCGGCGAGCGCGGCCCACCGCACCGGCGCGCGGGGCGAGGCGGCGAGCGCGGGCGCGGCCACGCCGAGGGAGCTGCGGCCACCCGCGGCGGTGCCGAGCAGGGCGGCCCGCAGGAGGATCGAGGCGGTCACCGGCACACCCTGTCAGGTCAGGCCAGCGCCTCGACCGCCCGGCGGGCGCCGCGGATGCACGCCGGCACCCCGACCCCGTCGTAGGCCGCCCCGGCCACGGCCAGGCCGGGCACCGCGGCCACCGCGTCCCGGACGGCGACCACCCGCTGCGGGTGCCCGACCAGGTACTGCGGCAGCCCGCCGCCCCAGCGGGCCAGGTGCGTCTCCACCGGTTCCCGGCGCTCGAGGTCGAGCAGGTCGGCGACGTCGGCGACCACCGCGGCGGTGAGGTCGTCGTCGTCGCGCTGCAGCTGCACCTCCTCGCCGTAGCGGCCCACCGACGCGCGCACCCGCACCAGGCCGTCGCCGGACAGGTGCGGCCACTTCGACGACGACACGGTGACGCCCTTGACCAGCCGCCCGGTCACCGGCGGCACCAGCAGCCCGGACCCGGCATCGACCGGCTGCGCCGGGAAGGCCATCGCCACCACCGCCATCGAGGCGTACGGGATGCCGCGCAACGGCTCGACCGCGCCGGGCGCGACGCCGGCCAGCAGCCGGGCGGACTTGCCCGCCGGCGAGGTCACGACGACGGCGTCGGCCTCGATGACCTCCGGTGCCGCGAGCCGGCCGACGGCGACCTCCAGCCGCCCGCCCGCCCGGCGCAGCGCGTGCGCGGGCGTGCGCAGCCGCACGTGCGCACCGGAGGCATCGGCCAGCGCCTGCGGCAGCGCCCCGAGCCCGTCGGCGACGGTGACGAACACCGGCCCGTCGACGTCGCCGCGGCTGCGCGCGCCGGCCTCCCGGGCCGCCACCGCCGCGGCGAGCACGCTGTCGGTGCGGGCGAGCTGCGCGGCCAGCGCCGGCATGGTCGCCGCCAGCGACAGGTCGTCGGGCCGGCCGGCGTAGACCCCACCCAGCAGCGGCTCGACCAGCCGGTCGACCACCTCGTCGCCGAGCCGCTCGCGCAGCAGGCGCCCGACCGAGACGTCGCCGTCGAGGCGCAGCGGCGGCAGATCGGCCTCCGCCCGCACCCGCGCGACGCCGTCGGGGGTGAGCACCCCGGCCAGCCCGTCGGCCGACGTCGGCACCCCGAGCACGGTGCCCGGCGGCAGCGGGTGGCGGCCGTCGGGCAGCACGATCGAGGCCTGCGTCGTCGACGGCGCGACCAGCCGGTCGGCCAGCCCGAGCTCGGCGACCAGCTCGAGCGCCTCGGGGACGCGGGCGAGCACCGCCTCCGGGCCGGTGTCGTACCAGGTGCCGGCCAGCTCGACCCGGTCGACCTTGCCGCCGATCCGCCCGCCGGCCTCGACGACGACGACCTCGTCACCGGGGCGCTGCCGCGACCACGCGAACGCCGCAGCGAGCCCGGTGATCCCCGCGCCGACGACGACCAGCCGGCTCATCGCCGGGTCAGCTCGTGCACCAGGTCGACGACGTGGGTGAGCACGCCGGGGTCGGTGTCGGGCAGCACGCCGTGGCCGAGGTTGAACACGTGCCCGCGGGCGGCGCGGCCCTGCTCGACGACGCGGCGCACCTCGCGGTCGACGGTGGCCCGGTCGGCGAGCAGGACGGCGGGGTCGAGGTTGCCCTGCAGCGACCGCTGGGGGCCCACCCGCCGCGCGGCCTCGTCCAGCGGCACCCGCCAGTCGACGCCGACGACGTCGGCCCCCGCGTCGCCGATCAGCGCCAGCAGCTCCCCGGTGCCGACGCCGAAGTGGACGCGCGGGACGTCGCGGTCGCCGAGCCCGTCGAAGACGGCGCGGGAGTGCGGCAGCACGCGGGTGCCGTAGTCGGCCGCGGACAGCACGCCGGCCCAGGAGTCGAACAGCTGCACCGCCGAGGCGCCGGCGTCGACCTGCGCCCGCAGGAACGTCGCGGCGGACACCGCCAGCCGGTCCAGCAGCCGGGTCCATGCCTCGGGCTCGGCGTACATGAACGCCTTGGTGCGGGCGTGCTCCTTCGACGGGCCGCCCTCGATGAGGTAGGTGGCCAGCGTGAAGGGCGCCCCGGCGAAGCCGATCAGCGGCGTGGGCCCGAGCTCGGCGACCAGCCGGCGCACCGCCGTCGCGAGGAAGTCCAGCCGGTCGGGCTCGAGGTCGGGCAGCGCGTCGACGTCGGCCACCGTGCGCACCGGGTCGGCCACCACCGGGCCGACGCCGGGCTTGATCTCGATGTCGACCCCGGCCACCACCAGCGGCAGCACGATGTCGGAGAAGAGGATCGCGGCGTCCACGCCGTGCCGGCGGACCGGCTGCAGGGTGATCTCGGTGACCAGGTCGGGGTCCTGGCAGGCCTCCAGCATCGCCGTCCCGGCGCGCAGCGCGCGGTACTCCGGCAGCGAGCGGCCGGCCTGCCGCATGAACCACACCGGCGTCCGGTCGACCGGGAGGCCGCGCGCGGCACGGACGAGGTCCGAGTCGGCGGGGGACGTCGGGCGGGCGGCAGCGGTGCTCACGACGGCCGATCCTCCCAGACCCGGGGCGCCCCGGTGCCGGAGCGCCCGGCGCCCGGGACCGGCCCGCCGCCCGTCCCGGGCCGCCGACCTGCGGCGAGTCCGAGACAGACCGGGCCCGGGGCCCTACCCTGCGAGCGTGGAGCCTCGCAAGCTGGCCGGTCCCCGGGAGGGTGCCGGTGCACGCGCGGCCACGGACCCTCCCGCCGACTTCGTCGCCGGCGTCGCCGCACTCACCGCGCTGCGCGTCCGCCCGGAGATCGTCGTCGAGCCCATCCCCGCCCCGCAGCGGCTCGCGCCGTTCGTCCACGCGCTGGGTGTGCGGGTGACCGAGGGCGAGGGCGACGACGAGGTCGAGCTCGCCGTCGGCCGGTTCATCGTGCTCCACGACCCCGCCGGTCACGAGGCCTGGCACGGCACCACCCGCTGCGTCGGGTACCTGTCGGCCAGCACCGACGAGCACATGGTCGACGACGCGATGTTCTCCGAGGTCGCGTGGAGCTGGCTGACCGAGGCGCTGGCCGGCTCCGGTGCCGCGGCGCAGGCCCTCGGCGGGACGGTCACCCGCACCGCCTCCACCCGCTTCGGCGACCTGGCCGGCCCGGAGCACACCGTCGACGTCGAGATCCGGGCCTCCTGGACCGCCACGGACACCGCCCTCGACCGGCACCTCGACGCCTGGCTGGAGGTCATCGGCACCGCGGCGGGGCTCCCCCCGCCCGGGGTCTCCCTGCTGGGTCCCTCCGGCTCCGCCGACGACGGCAACTAGCATCGGACCGGGGAGTCCGGCACTCCCCGGTCCGCACCGGGGGCGACCAGGGCGGGCGCACGGACGAGACGGGCGAGAAGGTGGACGGCAACTGAGCACCCAGCCCCTGCCCGACCCCGCACCGGCCGACGACCCCACCCCGGCCGACGACGCACCGGCGGCCGACGCCCCCGCCCCGGTGCCGCTGCTCGCCCCCCGCGACGGCCTGCCGCCGGTCATCGACACCCCGGCGGCGCTGGCCGAGTACGCCGCGGCCCTGCGCGCGGGCACCGGCCCGGTCGCCGTCGACGCCGAGCGCGCCTCGGGCTACCGCTACGGCCAGCGCGCCTACCTGGTGCAGCTGCGCCGCGCCGGCGCCGGCACCGGCCTGGTCGACCCCGTCCCGCTGGACGACCTCTCCGGGGTCCAGGCCGCCATCGGCGACGAGGAGTGGGTGCTGCACGCGGCCAGCCAGGACCTCCCCTGCCTCGCCGAGATCGGGCTGGTGCCCGCGCGGGTCTTCGACACCGAGCTCGCCGCGCGCCTCGCCGGGCTGCCGCGGGTGGGCCTGGCCGCCGTCGTGGAGTCGCTGCTGGGGTACTCGCTGGTCAAGGGCCACTCCGCCGCCGACTGGAGCACCCGCCCGCTGCCGGAGGAGTGGCTGGTCTACGCCGCGCTCGACGTCGAGGTGCTCGTCGACCTCCGCGACGCGCTCGCCGCCCTGCTGGCGGAGCAGGGCAAGACGGAGTGGGCACGGCAGGAGTTCGCGGCGGTCCTCGCCGCCGGGCCGCCGGCGCCCCGGCAGGACCCGTGGCGGCGCACCTCCGGCGTGCACGGGCTGCGCAACCGCCGGCAGCTGGGCATGCTGCGCTCGCTGTGGGAGGCCCGCGACGACCTCGCCCGCCGGCGCGACATCGCCCCGGGCCGGGTGCTGCCCGACGCCGCGATGGTCTCCGCCGTGCAGGCCGACCCGCAGACCGAGGCGGCGCTGCTCGAGCTGCCGGTGTTCCGCGGCCGGGCCAACCGCCGGCTGGTGGGCACCTGGTTCGGTGCGCTCGCCCGCGGCCGCGCGCTGCCCGAGTCGGAGCTGCCGCTGCACAGCCGCCCCGGCGACGGACCGCCGCCGGTGAGCCGGTGGGCCGACCGCGACCCGGCCGCGGCCACCCGCCTGCAGGCGGCCCGCGCCGGACTGGCCGAGCTCGCCGCGAAGCACGACCTGCCCGTGGAGAACCTGCTCTCCCCCGACCTGGTCCGCCGGCTGGCGTGGACGCCGCCGGAGCCGCGCGACCCCGCGACGGTCGCCGCGACGCTGCGCGCCGGGGGTGCGCGCGAGTGGCAGGTCGAGCTCACCCGCGACCTGCTGACCGACGCCGTCAACCGCGCCTGAGCGGAATCCCCACCGACGGCGAGGGCCCGCCGTCCGGATCGGACGGCGGGCCCTCGTGGTGAGGTGCTGGAACGGCCTCCCTGCAGGGGCCCGCGCCGAGCGGAGCGAGGCGTGGGGGGCAGGGAGGTCCTTCGTCAATGGCCCGTGGCGGCGGCCCTCCTCCGGGCCAGCGCGTCGACCGAGGCGGCGAGCAGCAGCACCCCACCGGTGATGATGAAGTTCAGGTACGCCTCGGTGCCGAGCAGGCCGAGCCCGTTGGCGATGATCGCCACCACCAGGCCACCGAGGACGGCGTCGCGCACCCGTCCGCGGCCGCCGAAGAGGCTGGTGCCACCGATGACCGCGGCGCCGACGGCGTAGAGCAGCGTGTTGCCACCGCCGGAGCCGGGCGCCACCGAGCCGAGCCGGGCGGCGGCGACGATCCCGCTGATCGCCGCCAGGGTCGAGCCGATGACGAACACCGCCACCCGGATCCGGGTGACGTTGATGCCGGCCCGCCGGGACGCCTCGGCGTTGCCGCCGACGGCGTAGACGTGCCGGCCGAAGCCGGTGCGGCCGAGCACGAAGGTCAGGAACAGCAGCAGGACGACCACGAGCGGGATGGCGTACGGGATGCCGGCGAGCACCACGCCGGGCGCCGGGGCCCGGTCGACGCTGAGCACGGCCGTGACCACGACGACGACGGCGGCGATGACCGCGATCCGCACGAGCACCACCGCCAGCGGGGCGTGCGCGAGCCCCTTGGCCTTCTGCACGCGGAACCGGTTGAGCTGCAGCGCGGCGTACAGGGCGATGACCACCACGGCGAGGACCCAGCCGAGGACGACCGGCAGGTTCTTGTCGCTGATCGCCGAGATGACCGGGTCGCGCACCGGCACGGTGCCGCCCTCGCCGATGAGCCGCAGCGTGAAGCCCTGCCAGCCGAGGAAGAGCGCGAGTGTGACCACGAACGACGGGATGCCGACCAGGCCGACGAGGCTGCCGGTGAACAGACCGATGACCACGCCGGTGGCGATGGCCGCGAGCACCGCGACCCACCAGGGCGCGCCGGTGTCGGCGAGCAGCTTGGCCATGACCGCGGCGCAGACGCCGCTGACCACACCGGCGGACAGGTCGATCTCGCCCAGCAGCAGGACGAAGACCAGCCCCATCGCCAGGATGATGATCGGCGCCGCCTGGTCGGCCAGGTTGGCCATGTTGCGCGGGGTCAGGAACGTCTCGGGCCGCAGCACGAAGAACAGCAGGCCCAGCGCGACGATGCCGAGGACGGCCGGCAGCGCCCCCAGGTCACCGCCCCGGACACGGTCGACGTAGGCGCGGGCCGCCGCGCCGAGGGAGTCCGCGGAGCGGTCGGCCTCGAAACCCGACGGGGCGCCGCCGGGCTCCTGCGCGCTGGTGGGCTTGGAGATGGTGCTGGACATGGTTCAGACCTCCACAGCCGCGACGTCGGCGGGCGCGATGCCCAGGTTCCCCGACCGGCCAGCGGTGATGAGCTCGATGACCTGGGGCCGGTCGACCTGGGAGATGGGGATGTCGGCCGCCATCCGGCCCAGGTACAGGGCCGCGACCCGGTCGGCCACCTCGAAGACGTCGACCATGTTGTGGCTGATGAAGACCACCGCGTGGCCGGTGTCGGCCAGCCGGCGGACCAGGTCGAGCACCTGGCGGGTCTGCGCGACACCGAGGGCGGCGGTCGGCTCGTCGAGGACCACCAGCTTGGACTCCCACAGCACGGCCTTGGCGATCGCGACCGTCTGGCGCTGGCCACCGGAGAGGCTGGAGACCAGCTGGCGCACCGACTTCAGCGTGCGCACGGAGAGCCGGGCGAGGGTGTCCCGGGCGGCCTGCTCCATGGACGACTCGTCGAGGACGAAGCCGTTCTTGCGCTCGCGGCCGAGGAACATGTTCTGGACGACGTCGAGGTTGTCGGCGAGCGCGAGGTCCTGGTAGACGATCTCGATGCCGAGCGCCGCGGCGTCGCGCGGGCCGCCGATCGTGACCGACCGGCCCTCGAAGAGCACCTCGCCGGAGTCGATGGCGTGGATGCCGGCGATCGACTTGATGAGCGTGCTCTTGCCCGCGCCGTTGTCGCCGACCAGCGCGGTGACCTGGCCGGGGTAGACCTTCAGGTGCACGTCGTGCAGGACCTGGATCGCGCCGAAGCTCTTGTTGACGCCGCGGAGCTCCAGGGTGGGGGTGCCGTCCTCGGGACGGTCGGTGGGTGCGGACACGCCGGGCCTCTCGGTCGCGCGGGTGGGCGGGTGCAGCGGTGGAGCAGCCGCCGGGGCGCCCATCATCGACGCCCCGGCGGCTGCTGGCCACTACTCGATCCCGAGCTCCTGGCACGCGGCGGCGAAGTCGCCGGTGCACAGCTCCTCGGCGCTCACGAAGTCGTCCTCGACGACGTCGTTGACGTTGTCCCGGAAGATCGAGACCGGCGTGAGCAGGATCGACGGGACCTCGCGGCCGCCCTCGGGGTCCTCGACGGTGCCGGTGGTCTCGGCCTCCTCGCCGTTGATCAGCGCGACGGCGAGGTCGGCCAGCGCGCTGGCCTCCTCGCGGACGGACTTGTAGACCGTCATGCACTGGTTGCCGGCGAGGATGTTCTGCAGGCCCTCCACGGAGGCGTCCTGGCCGGTCACGTTGGACTGGCCGGCGGCGTTGTTGCGCTCGAGGATCTGGATCACCGAGTTCGCCAGGCCGTCGTTGGCGGCGAGCACACCCTGGATGTTGCCGTTGTTCTGGGTGTACATCTGCTCGAAGATCGTCGCCGCCTCCTGGTTGTCCCAGTCGGGCACGGCCTGCTCAGCGACCTGCGTGTACTGCGTCAGCGGGTCGAGGACCTCGTGCGCGCCGGAGGAGAACAGCGTCGCGTTGTTGTCGTCGGGCGAGCCGTTGACGAACGCGATGTTGCCCTGCGTGACGCCGTTGGCCTCGAGGCACTGCTGCAGGCCCTGGCCCTGCAGCCGGCCGACCTCGGTGTTGTCGAAGGAGACGTAGTACTCCGCCGTGCCGCCCAGGGTGAGCCGGTCGTAGTCGATGGTGGCGACGCCCTCGGCGGACGCCTGCTCCTGGATCTGCGCGCCCGAGGCCGAGTCGAGGTTGACGATCGCGAGGACGGTGGCGCCCTCGGTGATCATCTGCTCGGCGATGGTCGCCTGCCGCTGGGCGTCGCCCTCGGCGTTCTGGATGTCGTAGTCGACACCGGCCTCCTCGAAGGCCGCCTCGAGGTAGGGGCGGTCGAAGTTCTCCCAGCGCACCGAGGACTCGGTGTCGGGGAGGATCACGCCGACCCGGCCGGCGGAGTCGCCGCCACCGCCGCCGCCACCGCCGTCGCCGGAGTCACCGCCGCCGCTGTCGCTGCCGCAGGCGGCCAGGCTGAAGACGAGGGAGGCCGCGAGGGCCGTCATGAGGGTGCGCCGTCGCGCCATGGATCTCCACCGTTCCGTCGGGAATCTACAGAAGTGCGGCGGCCAATATGCGCTCTCCGTCACACCCGTCGCAAGAGTGCGTCCGGCACGTTGCCGGACCGTGACCCTCCCGGGACGCACGGGAGGCCCGCCGGCACGCCCGACCCGGAGGGGTCGGCCGTGCTTGGCCACGCGGTTACCGGCGGGTAACTTCATCGGTGCCGCGCCCCTCTCCGGGCCGGTTCCCGTTCCCGCTGCGGAGGTCCCATGTCCCGCTCGCTGCGCGAGGTCGTCTTCGTCGACGGCGTGCGCACCCCCTTCGGCAAGGCCGGCCCGAAGGGTCTCTACGCCGAGACGCGCGCCGACGACCTCGTCGTCCGCGTCATCCGTGAGCTGCTGCGCCGCAACCCGGCGCTGCCGGCCGAGCGCGTCGACGAGGTGGCCATCGCCGCCACCACCCAGGTCGGCGACCAGGGGCTGACCATCGGCCGGACCGCCGCGCTGCTGGCCGGGCTGCCGAAGACGGTGCCCGGCTACGCGATCGACCGCATGTGCGCCGGCGCGATGACCGCCGTCACCACCACCGCGAGCGGCATCGCCTTCGGCGCCTACGACGTCGCCATCGCCGGCGGCGTGGAGCACATGGGCCGCCACCCCATGGGCGAGGGCGCCGACCCCAACCCTCGGTTCTTCAGCGAGAAGCTCGTCGACGGCTCGGCGCTGGTCATGGGCTCCACCGCGGAGAACCTGCACGACCGCTTCCCGCACCTGACCCGGGAGCGCGCCGACGCCTTCGCGCTGGCCAGCCAGCAGCGCTACGCCAAGGCCGTGGCCAACGGCCAGATCGGCCCGGAGCTGGTGACCGTGGCGACCCGCTCGGCCGAGCACGGCTGGGGCCTGGCCACCGCCGACGAGCCGCCGCGGCCGGGCACCACCCTCGAGGGGCTGGCCACGCTGCGGACGCCGTTCCGCCCGCACGGGCACGTGACCGCCGGCAACGCCGCGGGCCTCAACGACGGCGCCACCGGCTGCATCCTCGCCGCCGAGGAGGTCGCCCGGGAGCTGGGCCTCACGGCCGGCATGCGGCTGGTCGGCTACGGCTTCGCCGGCGTCGAGCCCGAGGTCATGGGCGTCGGGCCGGTCCCCTCGACCGAGCGCGCGCTGGCCCGCACCGGCCTGACCATCGGCGACATCGGCCTCTTCGAGCTCAACGAGGCCTTCGCCGTCCAGGTGCTGGCCTTCCTCGACCACTTCGGCATCGCCGACGACGACCCGCGGGTCAACCCGTGGGGCGGCGCGATCGCCGTCGGCCACCCGCTGGCCTCCTCCGGCGTGCGGCTCATGACTCAGCTGTCGCGGCAGTTCGCCGAGCGGCCCGACGTCCGCTACGGCCTGACCGCCATGTGCGTGGGCCTCGGCATGGGCGCCAGCGTCATCTGGGAGAACCCGAACTGGGAGGGTGTCAGCAAGTGACCACCGCCGTCTTCGCGAACGAGGTCGTGACGCAGGCGCACGTGCAGTACCTGCGCGTGCCCGGCCTGGCCGGCGAGATCGCCCTCGTCACGCTCGACAACGGGCACGACCACACCCGCCCGTCCACCTTCGGCCCCGGTGGCCTGGCGGCGCTGGACGCCGCGCTCGACGAGATCGAGGCGCACACCCCGGCGCCGGCGGCGATCGCCGTCACGGGCAAGCCGTTCGTCTTCGCCGTCGGTGCCGACCTCTCCGGCGTCCCGGCGGTCACCTCCGCCGACCAGGCGCGGGAGACGGCGCGGACCGGGCACCGGGTGTTCCGCAGGCTGAAGGACTCGGCGGTCCCGACGTTCGCCTTCGTCAACGGCGTCGCCCTCGGCGGCGGCCTGGAGCTGGCGCTGCACTGCCACCACCGCACGATCGCCTCGACGGCGCTGGTGGCCTTCCCCGAGGTGTTCCTCGGCCTGGTGCCCGGCTGGGGCGGCACCCAGCTGCTGCCGGACCTGATCGGCATCGACGCCGCCGTCACGGTGGTCGTCGAGAACGCGCTGGCGCAGAACAGGATGACGCCGGCCCCGAAGGCGGCGGCGCTGGGCATCGCCGACGCCGTCCTCGAGCCAGCCGACTTCCTCGAGCGGTCGCTGGAGTGGGCCGCCGGCGTGCTCGACGGCGACGTCGTCGTGTCCCGCCCCGAGGTCGACCGCTCGGCCTGGGACGCCGCGATCGGGCGCGCCCGCGGCATCGTGGCCGCCCGCACCCGCAACGCCTCCCCGGGTGCGCTGCGCGCCGTCGAGCTGCTCGACCTCGCCCGCCACGGCGTCGACGGCGAGGCGTTCACCGCCGGCACCGCGGCCGAGGACGAGGCGCTCACCGACCTGCTGATGAGCGACGAGCTGCGCGCCTCGCTGTACTCGTTCGACCTCGTCAACAAGCGGGCCAAGCGGCCGGCCGGCGCGCCCGACAAGGGCCTGGCCCGCAAGGTCACCAAGGTCGGCGTCGTCGGCGCGGGCCTCATGGCCTCCCAGCTGGCGCTGCTGCTCGTGCGGCAGCTGGAGGTCCCGGTGGTCCTCACCGACGTCGACCAGGCGCGCGTCGACAAGGGCGTGGGCTATGTGCGCGGGGAGCTGGAGCAGCTCGCCGCCCGCGGCCGGCTGTCGGCCGACCGGCTCAACCGGCTCACCGGCCTGGTCGGCGGGTCGCTGGACAAGGCGGCGTTCGCCGACGCCGACCTCGTGATCGAGGCCGTGTTCGAGGAGATGTCGGTCAAGCAGCAGGTGTTCGCCGAGGTGGAGGCCGTCGTCTCCGCCGAGTGCGTGCTGGCCACCAACACCTCGGCGCTGTCGGTGACCGAGATGGCCTCCAAGCTCGAGCACCCCGAGCGGGTGGTGGGCCTGCACTTCTTCAACCCCGTGGCGGTGCTGCCGCTGCTGGAGGTGGTGCGCGCCGAGCAGACCGACGACGCCACGCTGGCCACCGCGTTCGCCGTGGGCAAGGCACTGAAGAAGAGCTTCGTGCTGGTCGCCGACGCCCCGGCGTTCGTGGTCAACCGGCTGCTCACCCGCTTCCTCGGCGAGGTCACCGCCGCCGTCGAGCAGGGCACGCCGGTGGCCGTGGCCGACCGGGCGCTGGACCCGCTGGGCCTGCCGATGACGCCGTTCGAGCTGCTCACGCTGGTCGGCCCGCCGGTGGCGCTGCACGTGGCCGAGCGGATGCACGAGGCCTTCCCCGACCGGTTCGCCGTCGGCGAGGGGCTGCGGCGGATGGTCGAGCTGGGCAAGACGTCGGTGTACTCCGAGCCCGGCGTCGTCGACCCCGAGCTCGAGGGCATCGACGCGGGCGACTCGCCGCTGAGCGAGGAGCAGGTGCGCGACCGCGCCGTCGAGGCCCTGGCGCAGGAGATCGGGCTGATGCTCGACGAGGGCGTCGTCCAGGCCGTGCAGGACGTCGACCTGTGCATGCTGCTGGGCGCGGGCTGGCCGTTCTGGCTGGGCGGGATCTCCGCCCACCTCGACCGCACCGGCGTCTCCGAGCGGGTGACCGGCCGGCGGTTCCTGCCGCGCGGGGTGGCCTCGCTCCCCGCCTGACCCCGCGCACGTCCCGGGACGTGCACGGACGACGACGGCCCGGGTCCCCGCGTGGGGGCCCGGGCCGTCGTCGTCGAGGGGGCCGTGGTCGAGGGGGCCGTCGTCGAGGGCCCGTTGTTGAAGGGGCCGTCGTCGAAGGGGCCGTCGTCGAAGGGGCCGTCGTCGAAGGGGCCGTCCTGGCTCACCTCCGCGGGGGGGGGGGGGCCCCCCCCCCCCCCCCCCCCCCCCCCCCCCCCCCCCCCCCCCCCCCCTCGCGGCGGGGCCCCGCCCCCCCCCACCTGGCGCCCCCCCCCCCCCCCCCCCCCC